>CAZBJW010000172.1:0-9982 GCA_964492135.1 uncultured Anaerolineales bacterium | reverse complement strand
CCTCGGTGACGTCGTAGTGGACACCGCCCAGGGCTCGCTCCGTCTCCCGGATCGCCTCCACCATGGCCTTGAACTCGTGGGGCTCCAGGGAGAAGCCGGTATCTGGACTGGGAATATCTCGGGACAGGGTGAGGTGCTTCTCTACTATGCACGCGCCCAGAGCAACCGCGGCAATCGATACGGTGGCGCCCGCAGTATGATCGGAGAGCCCCACAGGAACTCGGAATGCTTCCGCCATATGCGGGATGGTTCTTAGATTCATTTCCTCCGGCGGAGCCGGATAGGCACTGGTGCAGATTAGGAGCGCTATCTGCGATGCTCCTGCAGAGCGAGCTGCCTTCACAGCCTCATCCATTTCTCCCAAGCTAGCCATACCGGTGGAAATAATCAGTGACTTGCCCGTGCGGGCCATCTTCTCGATCAGTGGGATATCCACGATCTCGAAGGAAGCCACCTTGTGAACATGCACTTGCATCTTCTCCAGAAAGTCCACCGCTGAGGCGTCATAGGCTGTTGAGAATAGGTCCATCCCCATCTCTTCAGCAAAAGCCTTCAGTCTTGGCTGCCATTCCCACGGCATACAGGCTTCGCTGTATAGATCGTAGAGCGTCCGGCCGTCCCAGGGAGTCCCTCCGGCGATACGAAACCAGTGTCCGTCTGACTGTATCGTGAGCGTATCAGGAGTGTAGGTTTGGAGCTTGATAGCGTTTGCGCCCGCTTCCTCAGCAGCCTGAACGAGGGCTACCGCCTGGTCGAAATCTTGGTTGTGATTGGCCGACATTTCTGCGACGATGTAGGTCGGATAGCCGAGACCGATACGGCGACCGCTAATCTCAATGCACGGGTTCATCATCTTCTTCGTCCAATTGATCCTCATATAGAAGGCTTAAGCGCAAGTAGACCTTGCGTCCCTGATGCATGAAGTAAGCGCCGGCGTAGGGCGGAAAGGTGCGCGCTCTGATCACGTCTATCAGCTCTCTGGCCTTGTAGGTGCGATCGAGGTCAATAATGTCGATTCGCTGCACATCCCGAGTCCGATGATAAGAGCCTTTCCTCCTGTCTTGCGGGATTGAAGTTGCTCGACCGGAGGAGATCAGAGGCCAGGTCTCCTGGAGGAGTCCCAGACACGCTTGCTCTGCTTTGCGATATAGGGTCTCCCCGGTGTCAACAGGCTCCACTGACACCTGCCGTCGAGCTATGATGTCCCCTGTATCGACATCGGCATCAACGTAGTGGAGCGTCACGCCTGCCGGCGTTCTGTCGACGATGCTCCAAATGTTGGGATGTGCACCCCGATTGTAGGGCAGATAGGCTGGATGCAGGTTGACAACGCCAGCAGCAAACAGGTCAAGAAAATCAGGTCGCAGGATGTAACCGAAAAAGACTGATAACGCGGTCTCGGGTTGCAGCGCCTCGATCGCCCGCAGTATCTCAGGCTGATGAAGCTGTGACCCGTCAAAAATGTGCGCTGGACTCACCTGGGCGCTGTGGATGATCTCATGACCGTACTTGCGACTGTGTGGCGGGTGGATTACCAGACCCACAATTTCCTCGTCTTGCTCTCGCAGCCAGCGTACGGCCTGCCAGCCAACCCAGTTGTTGCCCAAGAAGAGTATCCGCATGGTCAGCCACTCAGTGGATCGGGATGCGATTGCGTACGCAATGACTTCGTCACTCTCTCGCTGCCCAGGCCGTCTACCAGCTCGATTCCACGTTCGCTGATCTGTCGGCGTACGGCGGGGTCTTCGACCAGCGCAGCCACTGCGGCAGCTACCTGTCCAGCCGAGACTCGAGTGTGCGACCCCAGGTTGAGTACGACACCTGCCTGATCTAATCCAGCGGCGATGTGCTGCTGGTTTTCGGCAAGCACCAGGACCACGGTGGGGACGCCCATAAAGGCCAACTCCCAACAGGTACTGCCTCCTGCAGAGACGGCCATGTCCGCCCAAGCCATAAGGGGTGGCATATCCGTTACACGCTTCTCTAGGCGAATGGCGAGTTGCGACTCCCGCACGGCGTCCTGCAACTCCCCGTAGTGCGGGTTGTTCCCTCCGATCACCACCACTGCTTCCAGCCTGTCCACCTCAACCTGCTGCAACGCCTGGATTACCTTGAGGGTCACGTTGTTGGGATCACCGCCGCCCAATGTGACCAACACTTTGCGGGCCACGCCCGCTATCTCTCGTTTCCATCCCTGCCACCTGAGAAATTCACGCCGCAACAGCACATAGCGGGTCCCAAGCAGCAGCCGCGTGTACGACTCTTTGCTCCGGTACAGATCTCTGTGGGCATGAATGTTCTGATTCAACACAATATCGGCGCAGTAGTGGTCAGCGTGTCCATTATCATCAATAGCCAGCAGATGCAGGCTTGACTCTTTGATGATGCGCTGGTAGTCAGCACCAAAGTGGTACCCGTCTAGCACAACCCAAGCTGCCTCCATCTGTCGCGCCAGATCCGCTGTTTGAGTCGCATCGTCAGCGCCTCCCGGCTCGGCTGACAGATGGACAACTTCCATTCCCTCTGATTGCAGCCTGGCCTCCATCGCTGGCGCTTCCATAGCCCTCACGAAGGCCACCTGTCCCCCAGCACCCTGCCAAGCTTGGGCCAGGGCCACACAGCGCATCACGTGCCCTTTGCCTATCTGGGTACTGGCATCCGCACGGATGATCAATGGGCCCAACAGACGGTCCGGTGTGGCGTTCATGGCACTACCTTCTGCTGCACGTGTCGGTTGATCTCTGACCACTCCGGATGCTCCCCTAAGACGGCGAGCACGTCCTGCCAGCAGAAGCTGTCGTGGCCAAAATGCTCATAGATGCAACGCACGAAGGTCAGATCCTCATGAGTATCCACGGTCCATCGCATATGGGACAAGTCCACATCGTTCATGACCCCATGGATTCGGAACAGGTCAGGCCTCCGCTGAAGGTAGGGCGTGACATGCTCTCGCCATCCAGCGTTGGTGTCTTCGGACCACGCACGTGCCAATGCGTCGAAGCGCATTACCTCTGTCTCCAGGCCCCGGGGGAATGTCCGCTGAGGCAGCACGTTACAAGCATAGTCGACGTCCGGCTGTAGCTCCACGAACTCCCTCACCACTTGATCCACAATCTCTGGCTCAATCAACGGGCAGTCCGACGTGATGCGCACGACAACGTCAGCTCTGTGGGCTATCGCTGCATGATAGTAGCGATCAAGTACGTCTTCGTCACTGCCTCGGAAGCACGGCCACTCTCTTTCAGTGCATAAGGCCGCGATGGCATTATCAGCTGCCTGGACTGTTGTTGCGACCACTACTTTGTCAAGCGTTCGCGCCCTGCGACTCCGGTTCACAACCCGGGCAAGTATGGGCTCGCCAGCCAGGTCCATCAAGACCTTGCCAGGCAGCCGTGTACTCCCCATGCGCGCTTGAATGATCGCGGCAATACTCATATCTCTTCAGCGCCACTAGGCTTCTCAAGTAACCACCAGTGTGTTCGGTCGAAACCATCCTCAGGTCCCCAGTATCCAGTACGAATCAGAGCCAAGGGAGGAAACTGGGTCTGGTAGTGCTCGAGGAAATCCGCTTTCCACAACAGGTTGTCCTGGCCGCGATACCAAATAGGCGTTACTTCGTGCGCGAAGTACTCGATCGCTAGAATGTAGCGTTTGGTCACTCGATAGATTTCGGCCAAGGCTGCGGGCAAACTCGCCGGCGGGATATGGATCAGTACGCCGGCAGTAAACGCCAGGTCAAAACACCCATCTCTGAACGGTAAGTCGATTGCGTCTCCGCGTAAGAAACGTATTGTGCGTTTTGCGGTCGACTCTCTGGCGAGTGCCACGGCGTACGGGCTGAATTCGACACCAACCGCTTCAATCGCCTCTCCAAGAAACTCGGTCAAGGCAACAAGGTTATGCCCCCGGTTGCACCCCACCTCAAGCACTCGTCTTATTGGAAGTCCTCCCAACATCTGTCGAAATGCCCTTAACCGCGTGCGCCAATCCACGACGTTCCGATCCGTGTAGGCTTTGCCGAATTCGCTCTCCCAAACTGTCAACTGGTGTGGCATCCTGTCCTCCAGCACTCAGCGTGCTGGTCCTGCGAACGCATCTACAACCTTGCGGACAGCGACGAGCACATCGTCCACGTCGGTATCAGTCATGCTCGGGAAGATGGGCAGCGTGACGATCCGTTGGTAGGCTGCCTCCGCCAGTGCACACATACCCGGGCGCGTGCCGAACCGCGCACGATAGAAGGGGTGCAAATGTACCGGGATATAGTGCACATTGACGCCGATGCCCTCGGCACGCAGAGCGGCGAATATCTGGGCCCGCGTAGCCTCCAATAATTCCAGATCCAGCCGGATCACGTAAAGATGATACGCGTGAGAAACGTCGTCTCGCACACCTAGAGGCTCTACAGCAGGAATCTCAGCGAACGCTGCGTCGTAGCGCTTGGCGATTTCCTGGCGGCGGACTACCCATTCGAGTAAGTTGCGTAGCTGGCTCATGCCCAAGGCACACTGGAAATCCGTTATACGGTAGTTGTAGCCCAGATCTACCATTTCATAGAACCACGACCCTTGTTGGGCACGCTGGTGATGATCACTCGTGATCCCGTGGTTGCGGAAGAGTCGCATACGTTGCGCCAATTGCGAGCTATCAGTGGTGATCATGCCTCCTTCACCGGTGGCAATATGCTTCACCGGGTGAAAGCTGAAGGTGCTCAGGTTAGCCAGGGAGCCAACCGGTCGTTCTTCGTAGGTGCCTCCAAGAGCGTGGCAGGCATCAGCCACGAGCATCAGGTTGTGTTCGTCAGCAATGGCCTGGAGTGTATCGTAATCACACGGCTGGCCAGCGTAGTCGACAGCGATGATCGCTTTCGTGCGCCAGGTGATCTTGGCCTCGACCTGGGCCGGATCGATGAGCAGCGTGTCAGGATCCACATCAGCAAAGACCGGGGTGCCCCCCTGGAAAACCACACAGTTGGCGGTGGCCGCAAAGGTCATGGCTGGCACAATTACGTCGTCTCCCGCCCCGATCCCCAGGACGTGCATGGCAGTGTGCAAGGCAGCCGTGCCACTGCTTACTGCCACTGCATCACGCGCACCTACGAACTTGGCGAAAGCCTCCTCGAACTCTGCCACCTTCGGTCCAGTTGTGATCCAGTCAGAACGCAGTGCCTGGACGACGGCAGTGATGTCATGTTCATCAATCCACTGGTGTCCGTACGGTAACAGCGTCGCGCGTACCGGCTCGCCACCGTAGATGGCGAGCGTGCCCTCCTTTCCATGTGCCACGCTCATTCGATTAGCCTCCGCAGCTCGTCAATCGATAACCAGCTACTGTTGGTATCACTGGTGAAGCGAAAGCCATCAGGCAGCGGTCTGGCGCCAGTCCAGTTGTCCACCTCCCACCAGGGATGCGCAGGCTTGATGATGTACATGTCGTCAAGCTCAACGGAGTGACGCGCCTCATCCTCAGAGATCAGCACTTCGTGCAGCTTCTCCCCGGGCCTGATGCCGATGTATTCGATTGCGCACTCTGGAGCCAAAGCTTTGGCCAGGTCCATGATGTTCATGCTGGAAATCTTGGGGACGAAAATCTCACCACCTTGCATTTGTGCGATACGCCGGATGACGAACCTTACCCCCTGCTCCAATGTAATCCAGAACCGCGTCATGCGGGGGTCTGTGACAGTAATCGTCCTGTTGGCTCGCTGTTTCAGGAACAGGGGCATAACACTGCCGCGAGTGCCTACCACGTTACCATAGCGGCACACAGAGAAGGTCGTGCCTTCTCCTCCAGAGTACGCATTTGCCTGGACGAACATTTTCTCAGCGCAGAGCTTGGTTGCTCCGTAGAGATTGATCGGATTGACCGCTTTGTCGGTGCTGATAGCCATGACCTTCTTCACATCTAGGTCAATGGCCGCATCAATGACATTCTTCGCACCCATGATATTGGTCTGAACCGCCTCGAAGGGATTATACTCACAGGCTGGCACCTGCTTCAGTGCGGCGGCATGCACCACGATGTCCACGCCACTGAAGGCCCGGTAGAGACGCTCGCGGTCGCGCACATCACCAATGAAGTACCGCAAGCTTGGATGATCGAATCCAGATGTGCGCATTTCGTGCTGCTTAAGCTCATCTCGACTGAAGATGATGAGCTTCTCCGGATCAAAGTCCCGTAACACCACCTTGGTGAACTCCTTCCCGAAGGAACCGGTACCGCCAGTTACAAGGATGGAACTCCCCGTTAAGAACTCGGAGTCATAGTTTGTTTGCATATCGTTGTCCTGTTCCCTGACGCTCCCCAGCGCAGCCAATGCGGCTGGTTCTGAGTCTAGGGGAGCTGCGACACGGGTCCGACGTCCCAAGGCAAGAGGGTACTGAAGTAACCGCCCCGCGTATTACCTCTACGAGATGTATTATCGTCTAGGTGGAAACCACAAACTACACCTGGAGTATCGACATTGAAACCCTTGAGGCTGAAGCGGCTGGTGAAGTTAAGATACACAGCATAATCTCCAGGCCCAAGGGTCCTGGCCGGAATCGTAATACGAATTAGATGCATCCCGACTGATAGATCATCAAGTGGGTTCGGCACCACATCGAGACTATCAGAAACCATAACAGTTGTTCCATCTCTTCTCGAAATCGATAGATAGCCGTAGAGGCCTGGCACCCGCCTACGCACCTGACACACCAGTTCAATAATGACCGGCACGTCACAATCAAATCTTTGCGTCAAGGCCCCTTCTTCATTCAGCAGCCTTACCGTGCGAAGTTGAAACTCCTTTTCTGGATCCTCGTCGAAGATAGATTGGCCAGTTCTTGCCGACATCTCAGCAGGCGTCAGATAGACATCTATTACCGACGAAGACGGCCCTGCTTTCTCTATTCTCCCATTGTCAATCCATAGACAGGTTGGACACAGTTGCCGGATTGCACTCATACTGTGGCTAACGAACAACACTGTCCGCCCTTCCTTCGCCACCCCCTCCATCTTCCCCAGGCACTTCTTCTGAAACGCTGCATCCCCCACCGCCAGCACCTCGTCCACCAGCAGGATCTCCGGCTCCAGGTGGGCGGCCACGGAGAAGGCCAGACGAACGTACATGCCACTGGAATACCTCTTGACGGGCGTGTCCAGGAACTTCTCGATCTCCGAAAAGGCCACGATCTCGTCGAACCTATCATCGATCTCGGCTCGCTTCATGCCCAGGATAGCACCGTTGAGATAGATGTTCTCCCGGCCTGTGAGTTCGGGATGGAAGCCAGTACCCACCTCCAATAGCGAACCCACGCGACCATTAATCTCAGCGGACCCTTCGGTGGGCTCGGTGATGCGGGACAGAATCTTGAGCAGCGTAGTCTTGCCAGCCCCGTTGCGACCGATGATGCCTTGCACCTCTCCATGCTTCACCTCGAAGGACACATCTTTCAGGGCCCAGACAGTCTCTTCGGGTGGTGTGGGTTGACCAAGGCGGCGCAGTCTCCGCACCGGCGCCGCCGCGAGGTCCATCATCGTCTCGCGTATCGTCTTATACTGTGCTTGGGGACCCCCGATGCGGTACCGCTTGCTCAGATTTTCAACGCGGATGGCAGTGTCGGTCATCGTTCAGACAACGTCGGCGAAGCTTTTCTCCATACGCCGGAAATAGAACAGCCCCCCGATGAGCAGGAGTATCACGACCACTACAGAAACGGCCAGCAACGGCCCGGGCGGCGCCTTGCCCAGTAATGCCCAGCGGAACCCTTCTACTACACCGGCCATGGGATTGAGTCCATATAGGGCACGCCACTGCTCGGGCACCAGGCTACTGGAGTAGGCAATGGGTGTGGCAAAGAGCCAAACCTGAATCAGAAAGGGAATCGCATAGCGCACGTCCCGATACTGCACATTGAGGGCCGAAAGCCACAGGCCTACAGCTAGAGCCGTCGCCACGGACAGTAACAGGAAAAAGGGCAGAGTCAAGGCGGCTGTCGTGGGGGCAAAGCCGTAATAGAGCATCATGCCCAGCAATACCACAAAGGCGATGCCGAAATCCACCAGCCCCGCCAGCACGGCGGAGATGGGTATGGCCAGACGTGGGAAATAGACCTTGGTGATCAGGTGGGAGCTACCCACCAGACTGTTGCCAGCGCGGTCCAATGCCCCGGCAAAATAGCTCCAGGGGAGCAGTGCCGTGTAGGCGAAGATAGGATAAGGGATACCGTCGGAGGGCACCCCGGCTAGCCGTCCGAAGAATATGCTGAAAACGACCATGGTGAAGAAAGGCTGCAGCACCGCCCAGGCTGCTCCAAGGGCTGTTTGCTTGTAGCGCACTTTGATGTCCCGCCAGGTAAGGAAGTAGAGCAGTTCGCGATACCGCCACAAATCTCGCAGGTTGAGAGCCACCCAACCCCGCGACGGGCGGATCATGGTGGTTGGTGTTTCGTCATTCGTGGGGACCGCTGCCTCTGTGCGTCTATCATCAACGGTGGCGGTCATCTGGGCTTTTGTGTCTACGATTGTTTCCCCCTGATCCTACCCAGTTCGTAGGCGCGAGGCCGTGGCTGATACGTGGCCTGTCCGTCAATGTGGGTGCGCGTGCAATGGCACGGCTTCATGCTGTCAGGCGATGATGGCCGAACACAAAAACGGCCCAGGCTCAAGCATCCCTCGGGGCGTACCCTGCCCCGGGACTCACGTCTCCCCTGAGTCTCCTTCCTTGTAGCCAACCTGAGCCCTTTTATGCCCTATTATATAATAATGGAATTTGCTAGTCAATAGTACCAACTTCCCAGAGGCGCATTCTGGGAGGTGGAGTCCCTCTATGGACATAATGTCAGGCACAGGGGCTGCGTCGTGGGTCTTCTGCTGTGAAGGGCTACTCGCCGCCGATCATGGCCTCGACCTTGGCCACGATCATGTCTATGGCCGCGACGTTGAAGCCTCCCTCGGGGACGATGATATCCGCGTACCGCTTGCTGGGCTCGACGAACTCCAGGTGCATGGGGCGGACCGTCTCCATGTACTGACGAATCACCGACTCCATGGTGCGGCCCCTCTCGGTGATGTCTCGCTGTAGGCGTCGTATGAAGCGGATGTCAGAGTCGGTATCGACAAAGATCTTGATGTCCATCAGATCGCGCAGTACCTTCTCCGCCAGGATCAGTATGCCTTCCACCAGGATGACCGTGCGCGGCTCTACGCGTGCGGTCTCGGTCTTGCGCGTATGGACGGTGAAATCATAGAGCGGTACAGCGACCGCCTGTCCCCTCTTGAGAAAGGTGAGGTGCTGGGCCAGAAGCGTGCTCTCAAGAGCGTCTGGATGGTCGAAGTTCACATTGGCCCGTTCCTCCAGGGGGAGATGACTGCGGTCCTTGTAGTAGGAGTCGTGTTGGAGGTAGGCGATTCGGTCGCGGCCAACTCTGTCCAAAATCGTCTCCGCGACGGTGGTCTTTCCTGAGCCCGTACCGCCAGCCACTCCAATGATGATACGTTTCTTTGATCGCTCTGCGTCGGTGGAAGTCACAATCGTTACCCCCTGTTGTGTCCTAGCACAAACCTCCTTATCGCCTGAACGTACTGCGCCTTGCCCACCATCATCAGGTCGTTGTGGCCTGCGTGAGGGACAAGCACCAGTTCTTTCTCTACTGCGCCGGAGCGGCGGTACAGTTCCTCGCCGTCTGTAGCTGGGATGAGCACATCGTTTCGGCCGTGAATGATCAAGGTAGGGATGGTGACGGCTGCTATCTTGGCTGGGTTGCCGAACCCATCGCGCGCTTCATCAGCTTGCTCAATCTGAACCGCCAGGCGCGCCAGGAGGGCGAAGGTGTTGGCGAAACCGCTATCGATGATCAGGCCGGCCAGTTGCGCGCCTGCGTGCACAGCCACCTCGATGGCTGCGGCGCTCCCCAAGGAGCGGCCCATGACGTAGCGCCTGGCGGGGACCAATTGGTGATCTGCGAAGACTCCATCAGCGGCGTCAAAGACGGCCACGGCA
>CAZBJW010000171.1:0-9987 GCA_964492135.1 uncultured Anaerolineales bacterium | reverse complement strand
GGCAACAATGTCGTTCCTGGACAGGTACTCCTTTACCCCAGCGTCCCAGAAATCCCCCCCGGGGCTGTTGACGAAGCACAAGCCGCCCCGTCTAACGAACGCGAGCGTGCGGTAGGCCTCATCCCCATCAAAAGCCATGAGGACATCGGCCGTGCCATGTCGGATCAAAGGGCTCTCGTAGCCTCCAATCTTCAGGTGCGAGATGACGGAACCCCCCCTCTGACTCATGCCATGAGTTTCCGAACCCAACAGCTCGTAGCCCAGAGCCAAAGCGGTCTCCGAGAATATCCTGGTGGCGAAGAGGATCCCTTGCCCCCCCACGCCGGCCAGGATCAGCTTCAGGTCCATTTCATCCTTCTGCTTCAACGATGCACCCCTTGGGACATGCTTCAATGCAGACTCCGCAATCAACACAGATTCGCCGATCGATCACAACACGACCCAGGCTCTGGTCCAGTACCAGAGCGGGGCACTCGAAGGCAATCTGGCAGTACTTGCAGGCGTCGCACTCGTCGGTGATGGTCACCCGCACCGGATTCTCCTGCAGAGGGACAGGATCGTAGAGGACGCAAGGGCGCTTGGCGATGATGACCGCGACTCCCCCATCTGGCAGTCGAGTAAACTCTCGCGCCCGTTTGACCAGCGCTTCGAAGTCCTTTACGCGGTAAGGATCCATTTCCTCAACGAATCGGACTCCGCACGCCTGGACCAAGTCCTTGATGGCCACCCTCTGTCCCTGGCGACCGTCAGCCAGGATGCCCGAATCGGCGGTGGGCTGCATCCCAGTCATGGCCGTAACGCTGTTATCAAGGATGACGAGAATGAAGCGGGCCTCATTGTAAACGGCGCTGGCCAGAGCTGGTACCCCTGCGTGCAGGAAAGTAGAATCGCCGATGGTGGCGGCGATGGGCACTTCTTGTCCATCCTGGTGGTAGGCGTGGTAGAGACCACTGGCGATGGTGACAGACGCTCCCATATCGAGACAGGTGTCCACCGCCTTCAGATTGAGGCCCAGAGTGTAGCATCCAATATCGCCCGGATAGATGGCTTTCGAACCCAGAGCTCTCTTCATGGCGAAGAAAGCAGCCCTATGCATACAACCCGGGCAGAGTCTCGGCCGGCGGATAGGAAGATCCAAGTCAGCCACGACCTCAGCCAATTCCTCGACATCTACCTCTGGCGGCAGTTCCAGACCCAGCTTCTCTGCTTGGCCCGCCAGAATCTGGTGCACCACTTCCGGAGTGAGTTCCCCTGCTGAAGGGACAACCGCACTGTAGCGACCCAGCACCTTGCTCTTGTCCAGGATCTGTAATTCCACGACGGCGTCGGGCTCCTCCAAGACCAGCACCTGCTCGCAACCAGCGATGAAGTCTGCCACCAGCTTCTGTGGGAGGGGATGAGGAGTCCCGATCTTCAGAATGGGGAATCGCCCCTCCAACCCCAACTCCCGTAACGTATCGGTAAGCACGGAAAAGCTGGTCCCGGCAGCGATGAAACCCAGGCAGTTGTCCTGCCCCTTGTGCAATACGTTGAATCTTGACCCTTCGAACTCCTCTTCGATGTTGGCCAGTTTCTCAGTCAACTCCTTATGCAAGACATAGCGGAAGCGAGGGGTGGCGGCCCAGCGGCCAGGGTCCTTCTCGAAGTCGGCAGGGCGCTTGATTTCCGGGACAGGCAGGAACGTGATGTTCTGTCTGGCATGGGAGACCCGAATCGCCGGGCGCAGGATGACGGGCAAGCGGTATTTCTCAGACAACTCAAATGCGGCCTTCACCATCTCTTTGGCCTCGCGCGGGCTGGACGGGTCGAGGGCCGGCACCTTGGCGAACATGGCGAAGAAGCGCGTATCCTGCTCGGTCTGAGAAGAATGGGGCCCAGGATCATCGCAGGAGATGACGACGAAACCCCCCTTGACACCGGTGTACGCGGAGCTCATGAGCGGGTCGGCGGCCACGTTCAGGCCCACCTGCTTCATGATCACGGCACCACGCTTCCCCGTGTAGCTCGCCGCGAGGGCCACCTCGTAGGCCACCTTCTCATTGATACTCCACTCTACGTGGGTGTCTAGGCCCAGCTCCTTCTTGAACCTCACAACCGCAGGCAAGATCTCCGAACTGGGCGTACCAGGATAAGAGGCCACCACATGGCACCCGCTCTCCACGATGCCCCGTGCGATGGCCTCGTTCCCAAGCAATACCTCTTGTCTCAATTCGCTCAATCAACCATTCCTTTCAGCAGGCAGTTCAGCGGGGAACAGACAGCAAAGAGGACTGAACACAGTCGCACCGCTGGTGTACCATCCACTACACCCGTACCTTATTCGTCAAATCTCATGACTGGCTCTGGATAGAACCTCACCCGGTTCTGCCTGATCTTTCGCCTGATCAGGCTCTCAAGCCAGATGTTCTTCTGCTCCAACGGTATATCAGAATCGAGCATTACTACATCGACGTTGAGCCCCAGCGCTCGACCTGATATCGTGTGTCTGGTGACACCCATGGGCAACTTCGCCCCGTCCAGCGACGTCCTCATGATCTCCCCGCGACTGTAGGAGGGGAAAACGACCACTGCCGTCAGCTCGGGGTACTCCTCCAACAAGCTTTCTATCTCGTCCGTCGTGACGCGGTAGACACCGGCCTGCCCCCTGTAGAGGTTAACCACGTCATTCAGAAGGGCGACCTGGGCTTCCAGGCGCATCCCACCTTTCGCACCCAGTACGGTGCCGTCTCGCAACACGAGATAGCACAGGATCGTCCTTAGCGACAGAGCCCTGCGGGCCAAGTCGAGCTCTATGGGCTTAACATCCAGCCCTTTGAGGGCTTTCAGCCTCTCCAGGAGGTCATCCCTGGACACATTGACGACAACGTGGCACCAGGCATACAAGTGGATGCTGGGCGCATGATAGTCCACTATCTGGACCAAAACATCACGAATGCCGAGTTTCCTCAGGGCTGCCACCCTGGTGGCTCCATCCAAGAGGACGTATCGCTCGCCCGCTTCCACGACCACGGGCGGGTTCTTGAGGACGCCATCCACCTGCAGACGCCTGGCCAGTACTTCGACCCGTTTGGGATCCACCTCCTCGTGACCGATGACGTCTGAGGAGCGAACAATGCGCAAGACAACGTCAGTCGGTTTCATAACGCTTGCTCTAACTCGCATACCCGCAGGGAAGGACAGGGCAGGGGTTTCCTCCTTCTCCTTCCCTCGCTCGATCCGCATGCTCCTGTCAGAAACCGCCGCAGTTACTGGTACTCGGGGCCGACCTCCGGCAACTCCGCCTGGGCCGCTTTGATCTTCTCCTCTGGGTACTCGTAGTTGACCAACTCACCCGCAAAGAAGGCGTCGTACGCCCCCATATCGAAGTGACCGTGACCACAGAGGTTGAACGCGATGACCTTCTCCTCTCCGGTCTCCTTGCACTTCAACGCCTCGTCCATAGCCACCTTGATGGCGTGAGATGGCTCGGGAGCGGGGATAATGCCTTCTGCCTTCGCGAAGCTCGCCGCGGCCTGGAAGGTGGGAACCTGGTGTATGGCGCGAGTCTCCATGATGCCCAAGTCGTTCAGGAGGCAAATGATGGGCGCCATACCGTGATATCGTAACCCTCCAGCGTGGATAGGGGCGGGGATGAAGCTATGGCCCAGAGTATACATCTTCGCCACGGGCCCCGTTGCAGCCGTGTCACCGAAGTCATACTTGTACAAGCCTTTGGTCACGGAGGGTGAGGCCATGGGTTCCACGCAGATGATCTGGATGTCTTTGCCATCCTTGATCTTGTCCGGGAGATAAGGCAGGCTGAAGCCGCCCATGCTGCTCCCACCCCCGATGCAGCCGATCAACATGTCCGGGTAGTCGTCCGCCATCTCGAACTGCTTCTTCATCTCTTGCCCGATCACTGTCTGGTGCATCAAGACGTGGTTGAGCACGCTGCCCAACGAGTACTTCGTGCCCTCGGTGGTAGCGGCGTCCTCCACTGCCTCGCTGATGGCCAGCCCGAGGCTCCCTGTGTGGTCAGGATCCTCTTCCAGATACTTCCTACCGGCGTGGGTATCGGGACTCGGACTGGGTACCACAGTGGCGCCCCACGCCTCCATCATGCTCTTGCGATAAGGCTTCTGCCGGTAGCTGATCGCCACCATGTACACCTTGCACTCGAGGTCAAAGAGATTGCAGCCAAAAGCCAAAGCGCTGCCCCACTGGCCCGCACCCGTCTCGGTGGCTATGCGGGTCTGTCCCTCCATCTTGTTGTAGTACGCTTGCGCCACCGCTGTGTTGGGCTTGTGACTGCCCGGCGGGCTGACTCCCTCGTACTTATAGTAAAGCCGGGCCGGGGTGCCTAGCGTCTTCTCCCATCGAGCTGCTCTGTACAGAGGCGTAGGCCGCCACAGCCTGTACACCTCGCGCACCGGCTCTGGGATCTCTATCCACCGCTCCTGACTCACTTCCTGCATGATCAATTCCATGGGGAACAAGGGTATCAGGTCGTCCGGTGTCATGGCATCCAGCCTGGCAGGGTGAAGGTACGGCGGCAAGGGCTGAGGCAGGTCCGGCTGAACGTTGTACCAATGGGTGGGGATGTCCTTCTCGTCCAACATGAACTTGGTCTGTTCCATCCTTCTCTCTCCTTCTGATGAGGGTTGGAGACTTCAAGAGTATCTAGTTGGCGCCCTGGACCAAGCAAGACAAGAATGCGGGTCTCTTGAAGCTCGGGCTGAGGTCAGTGGGAAAGAAGCTTCGGCCATCGTTTCTTCGATAGACATCACCCCCTTTCATCCACTTCGATGAACGGTGCCCTACAGGCAGGACAGGCGTAGTATACCACCAAAGGACACGCGCGACAAGCCTGAAGAGTGCCCGACTCGCGGTGCACCTGTTGTGAAGGGCCGGAACTCATCCTTTCAGCACGAAGCGGCAGACTTCGTCTCCCTTGGCCCGGCACAGTGTTTCCTCCGACTCAGCCTCGGTGCCGAAGATCCCAGCGGCCATTCCCGCCATCACGCCGCGAATCATGTGGCACACGCCCTCGTCCGCATCGCCATAGGCCTCGGCAAAAGGCGAGTTCCTGACAACGACGATTAACTCCTTGCCCTCAACGTCGAGCTTCTCGACCTCGAACTTGCCCCAACCTATCTCGCCCCCCATTTTGCACATGAAGGCCACGATCTCTTCATGGGAGTAGTTGAACACTTCTTTGTACCTTCGTGAAGAAAGCGCTCCGCCCGTGTACCCGCCAGCCATCATCATCTCGGCCACTTTATCGCCCACGTCAGCCTCCACGGCCTTCTGGAAGTCCACCACTGTGTCGGGCCGGATAACCATGTAGGGCACCCCTTTGAAGGCGATGCGACCTTCCTCGGCATCGTACTCCAGGTTGTCGAGGATGGAGTTGCTCATTGTCTCTCTTCCCTTATCTTCCTCGTCGCCGCCTCGTCTGGCTGGAGGGTGCTGGGGTCGATGACCACTTCGTAGTCCTCCCGCGCGCTCTCCAGGGTGACTTTCCCGTCGCGAATATCTCGGAGCAACGAATCGGGATCACGTTCCAGGGGATTCCCATAGCCACCCGCCCCTGGTAGCCTCAGGCTGACCACGTCGCCGGTGTTCAGGACGTCCAGACCTTTGGACTTGAGTCGCCTTTCCTCCGGCGTATCGGGGTTGAGCACGAACTTACCTTTGCTCCCCTCCTTGCCCCCAAAGAGGCCGAAGGCTCCAAACTTTTGACGGTCGCCGTATCGCGCGAGAGAGACATTGTCCGTCAACACTTCGATGTCGCGGCGCACTGTGAGTCCACCACGGTACTTGCCCGCCCCACCCGAGTCCGGAATGAATTCGTACTTGAGGATGCGGACAGGATACTCCAGTTCCACAGCCTCGATCGGGGTATTCTTGAACCGGGCCAGGTGCGAGTCCTGCCCATCCCGGCCATCCTTGGTTGGTCGCGCGCCAGCACCCCCACCCTGGATATCGATGTAGACGAAACGTTTCCCCGTTCGTGGATGGTAGCCACTGAATCCACAGTTGGTGATCTGCCCGTGGCAGCCAGCCTGCACCCTATTTGGCACCGCCTTCGATAAGGCCAGCATCATGGCCTCGGCGATCTTCTGGGACGTATTGGTGCGGGCACCCACCGCAGCCGGCATTCTCGGGTTGACGATCAGTCCCTGCTCAGCCTCAACACGGAAGGGGCGATAGCAACCGGAATTCGGAGGGACATGGGGGTCGATGACGGCAATGAGAGCGTAGTACACGGCAGCATACACCGTGGCTATGGGGCAGTTGATATTCCCTTTGACCTGCTTCGCCGTGCCATCAAAGTCGACGACCACCTCGACGCCCTTCTTGTGGATGTTCACTTGCAGCTTGATGGGCTCGTCAGTCTGACCATCGTCATCGATCCAGTCCACGCCGGTGTAGGTGCCGTCCGGAATCTTCCTTAGGCCAGCTCGGATGCGGCTTTCCGAGTAGTCCAGCAGCATCTCCTGACACTTCTCTACGACGTCCACACTGTACTTGTCGAAGATGTCCGTTAGCCGGTGCACACCCACGAAGTCGGCCGAAGCCTGAGCTCTGACGTCTCCTAGTGTCTTGTCGGGCACTCGGATGTTGTTCTCCAGGATGCCAAAGAGTTCGGGGTCTTCTTTCCCTCTCTTGTATAGCTTGACCATTGGGAAGCGCAGGCCCTCCATGTAGATCTCCGTCAGTCCGCCCGCGGTGCCACCCGGTACTGCGCCGCCCATGTCCGAGTGATGTGCGATACTCCCTGTGAAACCGACCAACTCACCGTTGTAGTGGGCCGGCGCAAAGGTGACCATGTCCATGACGTGCTGGCCGCCGGCATAAGGGTCATTGAACATGATCAGATCGCCTGGGTCGAGATCCTCGGGCTTGTACCTCTCCACAAGCGCGCGCATACCAAGTTCGAATCCCGTGAGCAGCATCGGTGCATGATGAGCCTGGGCGATGGTATTGCCGTACCGGTCGAAGACTGAGCACGTCATGTCCTCGATCTCCTTAATCACGGTCGAGCGGGCGGTGCGCACCAGGGTGCGCCCCATCTCATCGGCCGCCTGTTCCATAGCGTAGCGCATGACCTGCATGGTTATGGTATCGGCCTTGTAAGACATACAGTACCTCCTGTGGTCGAAAGTAAGTACATCTCCGGTTAGGACAGGGGGATGACAATGTTGCCGAACTCGTCCACCGTACCCTCGGCACCGGGGGTGATGACCGTTGTGGATGCTATCTCCTCGATCAGCGCCGGGCCCCTGACCAAGTGCCCTGGGCGCAAGAGTGCTCGGTCGTAGATGGCCGTATCGATGAACCCTTCAGTGGGGAAATGAACCGAACGTGTGCCTTTGCGAGCGACGTCAGCGTCACTCCCTGCACTCCCAGTGTGGGCCAGGGAGACCGCTGGCACCTTGCCGATGGCTGCGAGCCGCAAGTTGATGAACTCGACCATCTCGTCCACAGAGCCGTAGGCATAGATGCGGTGATGCAAGTTATGGAAGAGATCCACGATCTCTTTGATGTCCGCCTGCGTGAGGCTCTCCTTCCGCTTCACGGGGGTATTGATCTCGTACGATTGCCCCTCGTACCGCAGGTCGGCCGACCACAGAATCTCGATCTGATCCTCGGGAATGTTCTGAGAGTTCAGTTGGGCTCTGCCCTGTGCCTCCAACTCCCTAAAGGCGGCCGTCAGTTCGTCCGGCGCCAGCTCCTCCTCGTTCTTGGCCACCGTGGAGGCGTAATCATAGCGTGTGTTGGCTACGAGAAGACCTACTGCCGAGAAAGTGCCCGCATATGGAGGCACGACCACCCTCTTCATATCGAGGTCTTGTGCCAACTCCACAGCGTGCAGCGGGCCTGCACCCCCAAAAGGCAACAACGCAAACTCCCGGACATCATATCCCTTCTCCGTCGAGTTCACGCTAATCGCCCGCTCCATGTTGGCGTTGACCACACGGATTATGCCGCTGGCAGCCTCCTCAACGGATACTCCCAGAGGGTCAGCGATACGCTGCTTGATGGCCTTCTCCGCTAGCTCCGGGTACAGCTTCATCTCCCCACCCAGGAAGTAATCGGCATTGAGCCGCCCCAATACCAGATTGGCGTCGGTGACCGTCGGTTGTTCGCCACCCAGGCCATAGCAAGCTGGACCTGGGTCCGACCCGGAACTCTCTGGCCCAACGTTCAGCGCCCCTCCCTCATCGATCCAGGCCAGGCTTCCCCCGCCGGCCCCGATGGCCTGCACATCCAGGATTGGTATCTTGACCGGGAAACCCTCGAACTGACTTTCAGGCGCCACCCGGGGTTCGCCTCGATCTATGACCCCAACATCGAAGCTGGTGCCACCCATATCCACGCTAATGACCTGCTCGTTGCCCGTCAGCCGACCCACATATGCCGCCGCCAGCGCTCCCCCCGCAGGGCCAGAATTGACGATATTCACAGCTCGATGTTTGGCCATCCCCGTGGTCATCGAGCCACCGCTCGCCTGCATGATGCGCAGGTCTACCTCGCCATACCTCTCCCTCAGCTGTCCCTCCAGGTTGTCGAGGTAGCGCTCTACTACTGGGGCCAAATACGCGTTGATAACTGTCGTAGAAGTTCGCTCGAACTCCCGGAACTCAGGAGCGATTTCGGAAGAGACGCAAACCGCCGCCTCGGGGAACATCTCCTGGCAGATTTCCCTGACACGTTCCTCGTGAGAAGGATTGCAGAAGCTGAACAGAAAGGCGATGGCCACGGACTCTACGTCCTGGGCCTTGAGGAAGCGCACAGCCTCGCGAGCCGACTTCTCATCGAGAGGTACCACCACCTGCCCATCCGCGCCGACTCTTTCTTTTGCGTCCAGCCGCAGATACCGCGGCACGAGAGGCAATGGTGTGTCCACGAAGATGTCATAAAGGCCGGCGGCGGGGCGCTCGATGCGCCCTATTTCCAGCACGTCCCTCATGCCTTGCGTGGTCAGCAGCCCAGTTCGCGCCCCCTTGCGCTCGATGAGGGCGTTGGTGCCGATCGTCGTGCCGTGTACCATATACTCCACCTGATCGAAGCTAGTGCCCACCATGTCCAGGATCTTGTCGATACCGCTGATTACACCCTTCGCAAGATCCTCGTGGGTGGTCAGCACCTTGGTGTAGTTGATCTGACCAGTGACATCGTTGACCAGTACGATGTCGGTGAACGTCCCTCCGACGTCGATGCCGATGCGCATACTCTTCTGTCCTCCAGTTCCTGTCTTAATCTTTGGTCGCCAGGGGAGGCAGTCGGATGTCCTATCATCCCAATGGCACTCCGGGCTGGTCTCTTATGAAATCACTCCGTCTTCTCGCAGGCTGGCGATCCTCTGCCGCGAATAGCCCAGAACCTCACTCAACACTTCTTCGGTGTGTTGCCCGAGTAGGGGCGCAGCCGTCGGAGGATGATCTTCTGGCGGACAGGTCTTCACGGCATTGCCAATGCAGCGCAAACGACCCGCGGTTGGATGATCCACATCTACCACCATGTTGCGGGACGCCACCTGAGCATCGGCGAAAACGTGGTCCACAGTGTTGATCGGACTGCAAGGCACCCCTGCCTCGGATAGTAGGCTCAGCCATTCGTCGCCGGCCTTGGTGAGGAAGATCTCTTCCAGGATCGGGATGAGCTCCTCGCGATGTTCACTTCGACGATCATTGTCGGCGAAATGGGGGTCGTCGGCCAGTTCCCCGATGTCTAGCACACTACAGAACGAATGCCAGAATTTCTCCATGAAAACGGCAACCACGATATAGATGTCCTTCGTGGCGAATGCCTGATAAGGTACCACCGATTGGTGTGCCGAGCCAATGGGCGCTGGTACCCGGCCATCGATCAGATAATACTGGCCGACATAGGTCAACAAGGAGACCATGCAATCCATCAGACTGATGTCAATGCGGCGCCCCACTCCTGTCTTTTCTCGAGAGTACAGGGCTCCAGAGATGGCAAACGCACAGAAGAGGC
>CAZBJW010000170.1:4956-9993 GCA_964492135.1 uncultured Anaerolineales bacterium | reverse complement strand
CCCGAGGGGGAGGAAGAGGCACCCAAGGAAGCCGAGGAGGGGGAGTCGCCCAGGATAGGCTCCATCGTCGAGTCTGAGATTGCACTGGCGGCGGGCGTGCCCTGGTTGACTGAGTTGGCTGAAGAGGAGTACGAGGTAACCTCCCAGGCGGGCGAGACATATACGTATACCGTAATGCTGGGCCAGTCACGCGACGTGATCTGGATCTACGGCTGGTGCACGACCACAGAGGAACTGCTGGAGCAGAACTGGGAGAATATCAGCCTAGGCTTCAGTGTGAATGACGAAGATGTCTCCTTCAACAGGTTCGCCCTGTTGGAAAGCAGCTTGGAGGATCAGGAATGCCGCCTCTACTACGTCCTGGTCACTGACTGGCCGCAGGGCGAACACGTGCTCATCACCGAGGTTACCTTCGAGACCGAGTTGGACGACGGGACGGACATCTACCCCGCCGGTACTCATTGGTACAAGACCATCGTGACAGTGGGTGGCTAAGCCGGCATGGAAGATGCCGCTGACGAGTCATGCCACGGAGGGATTTGGAGGCCCCGGGCAGGCCCGAATGCCCCTTTGGATCCTTCGTTGGGACTCAGGACATGTCCTTTTCGCGAGCGACGTAGAGGCACAGCATGCCGTGCCGGTACCCCTGAGGGATGCACCAGACCGGTCCCTGGATCGCTGCCTGCGATTCTGATATCCTGCACAAGCCATTGGCGGACACCACATGGCTCTGAGCACATTGCGGACAGAGCTAGATGCGTCAACACCATCCCAGAAGACGGGGCTCGACACTGTTCCGTGATTACGGTCCCAGTCAACCTGGGGCCTAGGCTCTCACCATCTGCACCCAGGAGGGTGTTCAGCTCTTTGGCGAGATCATAGAGGGCGAAATGCGCCTGAATTCCGACGGGAGGCTGAGGGAGGATTGCCGGGCGCAAATTCCCTGGCAGACTCTTGACGTGGCGGCCCATGTTTTTGTTGTAATGCCCAACCATGTTCACGGCGTCATCGTCATCATGGAACGGGACCATGGGGTATGTGAGCGCCAGGGGAGGGGTTAGGCATGCCTCACCCCCTGCGGTGGGCGTGGGATGGCGCCGCCCGGGTCCTTGCCCCAAATCGTGGGGGTCGTCCAAATCGGCTGTGAGCAGACGCATCGATCAGCTACGTGGCACACCCGCCGGATGTGTCTGGGAACGCGGCTATTATGAACGCGTGGTTCGCCAGCAGGGGGAACTCGATAAGTTCCGCAGGTACATCATGGAGCACACTCTCAAATGGGAGATGGATCGCGAGAATCCAGAGAATGTCCAAGGAAAGATGAGAGGGTAGCGACACGCCAACGGGCCAGCCTGTTGCGAGATGGTATGATTGCTGGTATGCTGTATTTGCAGGAAGCGCGGGCGAGTGTTCCTGCATCAGGACTTCAGCGGTGAGGCTCGTCTCGAATATCAAGGCGGGCCTTCTATTGTGCCACGGGTTCTTGCTGGACAAGCCCGGTCAGAGTACTTGGAAAGAGAAGCTGATACGGGGAGCGGCCAACCATGATCGTCGTTACAGGTGGAACGGGACACATCGGGAACGTCCTGCTTCGCGAATTACTCTCCAGGGGTGAGACCGTACGAGCGATGGTGCCCTCCTGGGAGGCCAGGACACCCCTCGACGGATTGGAGGTCGAAATCGTCGACGGCGACGTGCGGGACGTTAGTTCCCTCACCAAGGCCTTCGAAGGAAGCGACCTGGTGTATCACCTGGCGGGGATCGTGGCCATCACCGCCGGAAAGAAGGACTTATTGCACGAAGTCAACGTGGGGGGAACGCGGAACGTAGTGCAGGTATGTCTGAAAAGAGGCGTGCGGCGGCTGGTCTACACCAGCTCCATCCACGCCATCATCGAGCCGCCTCCGGGCACGATGATCGACGAAAGCTTTCCCTTCGATCCCGAGAGGACAATTGGCGACTATGCCAGATCGAAGTCCCTGGCCACTCTGGAGGTGCTCAAGGGTGTGGAGGCTGGTCTGGACGCCGTAGTAGTATGCCCTACCGGTGTGATAGGGCCTTATGATTATGCGCCCTCAGAGATGGGTCAACTGATGATCCAGATTGCCGGAGGCAAGCTGAAAGCCTACATAGATGGGGCCTATGATTTCGTCGATGTGCGCGATGTGGCGCAGGGCCTGATCTTCGCTGCCGAACGAGGACGCACGGGAGAGGCGTACATACTTTCGGGCGACCGGATCACCGTGCGCGACCTCATGTCCTTGATCGAAGACGCTACAGGAGGCAAGGCGCCATCTCTCAAAGTGCCTTTCGCCCTCGCTCGTGTGGCCGCCAAGTTCACTCCGCTGTACTATCGTCTGGTGAAAAGCAAGCCCCTCTTCACGGAGTACTCGGTGCACGTGCTGGCCGGCGATTGCTTCACGACCTGCGAGAAGGCCTGTGACGAACTGGGATACTCGCCCCGCCCCCTGAATGAATCCGTTCGCGACGCCATCCGCTGGTTTGAGGAGCAGGGCACGCTCCAGACAGCGTCCAGCCCCCCAAAGAATCAGCGATCGTAGTCCCAGTCCGCGCTCAGGGCCCTCCGTCCTGGGGAACAACCTTCCTTAGGCTGGTTTCCGGAATGTCCTCCTGTCTGGCGACGGTGTGCAGGGGCGCCCCTCAGAGGTATCGGCTGCCCAGCTCATGTCGCGGCATCGCGGGTTATTGGAGCCTGGCAGGAACTTTGCAGATCGAGTTCGGGAATTCATTCCCGCGAGGACGCAGCTCTCCGCAGGGGACGCGCCGGGACTTCGATTTCCTGGTTGAACCCGTGAAGTACCAGACGCACTCACCAGCCGCGTCCCCAGCATCATGAGCGGCTGCGCACCCTGAGTACCTGCGTGGCAGCGTGTCGAAGGACGTATCGAAAGGCGAAGCGGCGCACCTGGCCTGAGCCCAGTGGAACGATCGAAGAATCGAAGGAGGCTGGAAGAGGGTGATCCAGGCCAGTATTGTCTGCCCACCCCCGCCGTATCCGATCCACATCATCAAAGGAAGGAAACTGAGGCTTGGCGCCTCGCTCGGCAGATTCCTGGTCTTCCTTCAACTCGCTGGCGTGAGGCGAAGTATCAGTTCCCGCTGGTCGGGATACTGCTCCAGCAGCCACCTCCTAGAACCCGCTTCGTAGTCCTCGTACTCAAACCCCGGCGCCACCGTGCATCCCAGGAGGGCGAATTCGCCCCCTTCATTGACAAACGAACCCTGCCACGTGCCCCTGGTGACCACAACCTGCAACTGCTGGCCCACGAGGATGTCCTGCCCCAGAGTCACCACCTCAGAAGAGCCATCGGGGCGAAGCTGCAGCATAGTGACCGGATCCCCGAGGTAGAAATGGAATATCTCGTCCGAGGTCAGCCGGTGCAGCGCGGAGAAGGTGTCTGGGGTGAGAAGGTAGAAGATGGCCGTGCCGAAGGCCCTGGCCGAGGGATACCTGTCCGCCAGACTGGCCGCCGGAATCATCTCCTCCGATTTGTAGGTCTCGACGAAGTACCCGCCCTCAGGGTGAGGCTCCATCGCCAGTAGGTCGATTATGCCGTCCACAGAGTTCATGCCTTCCTCTTTACCTCGCATCAGTGCTGGACCCTACTCGTGCAAGCCAGCGCCCGAGGGCTTCTCTGTTATCCGCCGGCGCTCTCTGCTTGCTCGTAGTATCGCCGGGTTTCATCCTCTCTGCCGCGCACGACCCTCTTGCACTTCAAAGATCCCTGCGTCTCGCTGACCACCGTACACTGGTCCTCGTGATGATCATGCTCGTAGTAGATGACCACCCAGTCCTTTGTCTTCGCCAATTCATGGGCTCGAGCGGTATTCGAATACAGGGCGGTGAAATGCCATCCCTCCTTCTCCGTATGCATGATGGGCAGCCAGGCCTCACTCTCGGGGTTGAAGCGGCGTGGAGCGATCTTCTTCAGTTTGTCCTCCTCCGCCCGCTGACGATACAAGGCATCCACCTGCAGGCACGCCTCCACGCTGGGCTTGTCCCCGACATCCTCGGCTCGCCACTTCGCGCGTTGTATCCTCCGCTGTGCTGCTCCGCTCAACAAGCCTGCCACAGCAAGCCGGACTGACTTGACGCGCTCAGGCCCAAACCCCTCCACCTCTTCAAGTCTCCCGTCGTGGGCGGCCTGCTCGAGTTCCTCCAGAGTCTCGATGTTGAGTTCTTTGGCGATGCGTTGGGCCAGTTCGTCGCCGATGCCGGGAACCTGCGCGAACAAATCCTCAGGCGCGACCTCGCCCTGCAGCCGAGAGAGCAAGTTCGACCGTCCTGTCTTGACGTATTCTGCAATCAGTGCCGCGAGACGCTTGCCAATCTCTGGAAGCTCCGTGACCGCTGATGTGCCGCCTTCCCTGACCAGATCAGCCACCGACTCCTCCCACCCTCGGACGGTCTCGGCGCCCTGGCGATAGGCGCGCACGCGATGGAAGTTGGCGCCCTGGATCTCCAGCAGGTCGGCGATTTGCCCCAAGACCCTGGCTATCTCCTCGTTCGTCGGCCCTTCGCGTGCCATCTGCTCACCTCCGACAGCTCTATGTCCAGGGGATGCCCTCACGGCCTTGTCGTCACAGTTGCGGGCGTTGTGACCGGCGATGGACGGGCAAGGCGCGGTCACTCCACCCGCCTTGAGCGCTCAACGTGTTTATATCGTAAGATGTGCCCGCATGAGAGACAATGGCGGGCACATCCCAGTCACATGCCTATGGGTCCGACAAACATACCTAGTCCGGGCGGACGTTGACCATCAGCACGAGTTCGTTGTTGGTCTCGTCGGCCTCAGCGACGTCGTGATCCACGTCGGCGACGGCGGTGGTCGTGTAGTTGGGGTTCCACCCGCCGTAGGTGAACTCGTCCTGGAGCCAGCGGGCGTCTCCGGCGGCGAGAGAAGACACGTTCCACTGGAGGCCCAGAGTCGGCCCCGCCGCTCTCCATATCACCTTGAAGGGGCCGGCGTCGGTGCCTCCTCTGTTGCGGACGCGGACCCCCACCATCACGGGCGA
>CAZBJW010000170.1:0-4946 GCA_964492135.1 uncultured Anaerolineales bacterium | reverse complement strand
CTGCTGAGGCGAGGCCGGCTGTAGTCTGATTTCCATGATGTGGAGGTCCACCCCGGCTGGCCCCACGTCCACGAAGAACTCTTCCTGGTTGTTGCCTTCTTGGCTCTCCTCTACCTCGTTGAACGGGTCAACTGCGGCCACGGTGTTGTACGAGGCGTACATGTTGGGCAGGGTCCAATTGACGGTCCCCCCGCTCCCAGGCGGCAGCGAGGGCTTGTTCTCCTCGATGACGTCGAAGTCTCCGGTGCCGTACCTCCAGATGATCTTGTACGGCCCGGAAGGTCCAGTGCCCAGATTCGCAACGTCGAAGCGGACCTGGACCGAGGCGCCCCAGGCGGCGTCGGACGGTGTGACCAGCAACCCGCTTACCGCCAGATCTGGTAGTTGTGCCACCTCCACGGTGACGGTCGCTTCGTCCGTGCCCACGGAATTGACCGCTCTGAGGGTGTAGGTCGTGCTCGACCCGGGAGAGACGTCGTAGGTGCAAGGCATGGACGGGCAGCCGAGAGGGATGCTGCCTGGATCCAGGTAGCCCTCATCCACGCGTTCCCACTCCCAGCTCAAGGTTACGGTGCTGCCAGGGTCCACAGTGACGGTGCCCTCCGACCCGTTGGCGCGCAAATAGGCGATGGAGGGCGCCTCGGAGGGTCCACCGGGTTCTGTTGGTGTGGGGGCTGCCGCCGTTGCTGTCGGTGGCGGTGGCGTGGCCGTGGCTGCCGGCGGCGGGCCGGCCGTCGTCGGGGTGGCGGTGGGGACTTCCTCACCCTCTGCGAGGACTTCCACGGTCACCGCCCACGGGTCGCTCTCCGCACCATCGACGTTGTAGGCTATCACCTTGAGTGTGCGCGCCCCAGGCTCGGTGGCGGTCCAGGTCTGCACCAGTGCCCAGGAGGGCTGCCCCTCGGGATCGGGATTGGCATCGGTGCGGTAGAGCTCCCCGTCGACGTACAGCTCCACCTTCACCACGCCCTTGGCGTCGCTGGCGTTGACCAGGACGTTGACGTCCCCCAGCTCCAATTGGGCGTCGCTGGTGGGCGCGGTGATCACCACCTCGGGCTTGGCGGGTCCCCCGCCGAACTGGCAGGCCAGTACGCTGCCCACGAGGAGGGCCGCTACCATCAGCAGAGCCAGGTGACGCAAGTGTGCGGTATCCATCTACACCTCCCTACTACATTTGATTGCGAACATTGTAGCCCACGCGGTCAAGCCGCGCAAACACAGGCGGAAGGTGTGGACAGATGCTGTCACCTCCCCGCGAAGGAGTCCCGGTCGTGGGCGGCGCGGAGAGTACTGACGCCCTCCAGCGATGCGCTCCTGACAGAGAGGCTCCCGCTGTGCACGATGAACCTGCCGGAGCCGTTCGTGGTATGTCCCAATAGCTGGAGCAGTAGGCGCGTGATGTATGTCTCCTTGTCCACGATAACCGCGTAGGCGGGCGACCATACAAATACCGTGGTCGCTACGAGGAGTCACTGCATGGAACGAACGGCCCAGAGGATCGGTTCCGGCAAGGCTCGAGAGATCGCGCTGGCGGTCGTGCTGGCGGCCCTGGGGGCGATGGCCGTCATATCCTACAATCCGCTGAGAACGCTGACGTCCGTAGGAGGCTTACGACGCCGCGGGGTCTATCGTCCCGCTCGCGTCTACGCCCGGTTGATGGTTGTGGCTGGCCCTACTACTCGGGTCGGAGCGCAACGAAGATGACAGCGCCGAGGGCACCTAGCCCGGCGGCGATGCCCACCCCAATGAGAGCGCAGCCGGTGCCGCAGGTCACACCTCCTATGACATTAGCGCCCATTCCAAAGAGTACGGAGGGGTCGAAGCCTGCACCCTCCAGAGCATCACCGAGCGCCACCAATGAGGAGAAGACCGTGGCCAGACCGATGGCGATAATAAGGCCAACAGCGCCACCGATGGCGCCGGCAATGGCGCCAGCCAAGGCGCCCTGTCCAGCTGCCGGACCCGGTAGCCGCAAAGGTGGCATCCAGTACGCAGCCAGAGCACCGATGCAGCCATAGACAACGTATGCTAGGATCCAGGTGAAGCATCCCACGCAGGGAACCATGCCCAGAACCTGCAGCCCCACGACCGCCGCGCCGCCTATGAGTCCTGCCTTGACCCAGTTCGACATGTGCGACATGGGCACCTCCTTTATCCTTGCCAGCCTCCGATTGTGGCCTGGGATGTTTATACCATGGTTCACCAGTCTGTGCAACCGTTCTGGTGGAGCGTGTTGAAGAGCACTCTCAGACACGCATCCCACGTCGTTACGGCTACCGCTGCCGCCGCACGCGTCCTGAACTGGTCGAAGGGCTGCTGCGCATCCTGAGTGGCCCTGAGTAGGGCACAGCCCGTACGGAAGGGCGTATCCAAGGACCCAGCAGCGCACCTGTCCTGAGGCCAGCCAACGGATCGAAGGACGTCTGCAGACGGTCATGCGGTCGCCTGTTGCAGTCCCAGGCCCACCCCGCGCAGGGAGCATCGAGCTCCCTTCCCCTGAGGGCGCAGGATTGGTGGTTCGACAAGCTGAGCATGAAGGTGGGGGCGGAGATGGTACGAGTCCAGCGACCGAGGATTGCGGAGCCCGGGTCTTACCGGGGTGGTAAGCGGGGCTCCAAGAGCCATCAGATGGTCCTCCTCTGCCACCGCGCGGCCGCCTGTTGGAGCCCCGCGCGGGTCTGAACACCATGCTTCGAGCCCAGGTTGACAAGTGAGAAGACTTCGCATACACTTGCTGCGGAAGGTACACATTGAGCTTGCCTGTCGTTGGGGGAAGAGGCTCACCCGTAGCTGTTCTCTCATCCTCGACTGCGCGGCGTCGTGTGAGTGCTGCATCCGCATAGAAGCAGAGGCTTCTTGAGGCACAGCCGCACCTTCAAACTAGACAAAGGAGAGTTGAATAGCTATGGCAGAGGAAAGAGTCACCGGAACGGTCAAGTGGTTCAGCGACCGCAAGGGGTACGGCTTCATCGCCCGCGAGGAGGGTAAGGACGTGTTCGTGCACTTCTCGGGCATTCGCGCCGGCGGGCCCCGTTCTCTGAACGAGGGTGACAAGGTGGAGTTCTCCATCGAGACCGACCAGCGCGGCCCCAGGGCCGTGGATTTGGTGGTGATCGAAGCCGCTCCGGGAACGAGCTACGGCGGGTACTGAACCCGGGACAACTGAAAACGATTAGGAGCGGGCCTCAGAGCGAGACGACACTCTGAGGCCGTTTCCGTTTGCGCCCTCCCCTGAAGGGAGAGTGGTCCGGTAGTCGGTCCCCTGGTAGGCGGGAGGGACACATGGGGATGAAGCGCAGGAGGCGTGTGTGGATGGCAGTTTGCTCACGTCGTCTGATGCTTCGAGCATTCCACTGGGCTCAGGACAGGTATGCTGGTTCGCGGCTACTCCCGCTGGGCGGCTACTCCTTGAGCGGTTCAGGGCAGTCAAGCTCGCCATGAAGGCGCGGGCGGCGAGCGTGCGAGGGAGGATTGGCGACCGTGGGTCGGGCGCGCGCGCGGAGCAAAGCTCTAAGAGTTGTC
Organism: uncultured Anaerolineales bacterium; assembly: GCA_964492135.1. GTDB lineage: Bacteria > Chloroflexota > Anaerolineae > UBA7937 > B3-Chlor > CAYGAW01. The sequence goes on along the minus strand of CAZBJW010000170.1, from coordinate 1,424 downwards.
AACTTCTCCATGTACGTAGAGGCGCGGCGCAGTGTACCAAAGTCCTCCAGAGACTCCATGACTATAACCCGGGCATTGATTCCTGGGCGACCGTCAATGGCCCTCTCCTGGGAGGCCATTTGACAATTCTGGCGGTTTCTTGTAGTATTAGCATCGAAGGTACACATTTAGCTTGCCTGTCGCAGGTGGAAGAAGCTCATCCGTAGCTGTTTTCTAATCCTCGACTGCGCGGCACCGTGTAAGTGCTGAATCCGTATAGAAGTGAGAGCTTCTTTCGGCACAGCCGCACCTTCAAATCAAGGAAAGGAGAGTAGAATAGCTGTGGAAGAGTCCAGAGTCACCGGGACGGTAAAGTGGTTCAGTGACCGCAAGGGCTACGGCTTCATCACCCGCGATGAAGGCAAGGACGTATTTGTCCACTTCTCGGGCATTCGCGCCGGCGGGCCTCGTTCTCTGAGCGAGGGTGACAAGGTGGAGTTCTCCATCGAGACCGACCAGCGCGGGCCCAGGGCCACCGATCTGGTGGTGACCGAGTCCGCTCCGCGCCAGAGCTATAGCCGGTGGTAAGCCGGGTATAGGCGGCGCGAGCAAGCGCACGCGAACACGAGAGGGCCTCAGGGGCAATCGCCCTGAGGCCCTTTTCTTTGCGCTGGTAGTCGCATCTTGAGCGCCGTCCTGAAGCGAGTCTCAGGATCGAAGCGCGTCGCGCACCTTTGCCCGATGTAGTCTTGCCGTTCGGGGTTGTATATCATAGCCAGGTTGAGAACAACGACGTCTCGAGAAGGGCGCTCAATCAGCTTGCTCGAAAAGCATAAGATCGAAAGGAGGGAGTTCAATATGCCTAGTGTTCAGGACGGTCCCGCCTCATCTCTGTTTGCTCCGTTGAAGCTCAAGGGCAATGTGCCCCTCTCGAAGTTAGCAGATGTCCGAATCTCGGACGAAATGCTGGTTGCCCTGGAGCACGCGCCACATGGTGCCTGCGTCGCTTGGGGCATCCCCTTTGAGATCGGAGATGTCGTGGCCATCTCTGATCAAGCTGTTTCGGTCGACTTGAGTCCCACGACGGCGCAATGGCTCGTGTTTATGCACACGTCAGATCTGCAGCCCGTCCAGCCTGGTCCAGATGGATTCATTTCACCGATGCGCGGGCAGGGGCAACTTGCCGAACATGCGGCCGACTATGTGATGCTTCGCGCCGATGGCACAGAGGAACGTGTGGCCATCCGCAGGCGTCATCAGATCGGCGTGTTTCAGCGCCGCTGGGGCGAGAACTGCTTTGAGGCGGTCGCCCACAACAAGCCACACCCACGGCGGGCGCCACACGAGCAGCTGTCTCCCGGCTGGGGGTTGGGCCAGACGCGTGCTCTGCAGCCAGACGGCGCGCTCGGGCTTGGGGGGCAGTGGATCAATTGGTTATGGGCGTG
>CAZBJW010000169.1:0-10072 GCA_964492135.1 uncultured Anaerolineales bacterium | reverse complement strand
GATGAAGATGGCGCGGTAGATCTCGTCGATGTAGTACTTGTTCCTCAACACGGTCCAGATGACGCCCAGCCGCTCCAACGGGTCTCGCTGGCCAGCCGCTAAGGGCCTCCGACCGTAGATGAGATACCCCACGCCGATGCCCGCTCCCGCCATGACCACTGAGATGAGCATTACCGAGGCGTTGAAACTCACGTGGGGCAAATGCACGTAGTGCCACTGGTGGAACTGTCCGGCCAGGAAGTGGTGGATTGGGTTGTTGCCCAACAAGGGTCCGAGCAAGGGGAAGTCTTCGGGAACGCCCAGCAGTCCCAGCAACACCGCTCCTGCAGCCAGGAAAATCAGCGGAATGTACATCACCCGTGGACTCTCGTGGGCGTGGATTTCTTCGTCCCGTGGCTCGCCCGCAAAGGTGAGACACACCTGGCGGGTCATGTAGAAAGCGGTCAGAAGAGCGGCGAGGGTGCCCATGATCCAGACCACCTGGTTCTCCTGGAACGCCACGGCCAGGATTTCGTCCTTGCTCCAGAACCCAGCCAGAGGTGGCACACCCGCCAGCGCCAGCATCCCGGCAAGGAAGGTCCAGAAGGTGTAGGGCATCTTCTTGCGCAAGCCGCCCATCTGCATCATGTCGTTGGTGCCCACCCCGTGGATCACCGAGCCAGATCCGAGAAACAAGAGCGCCTTGAAGAAGGCGTGGGTGATCAGGTGGAAGACGGCAGCCACGAAGCCCCCAATGCCCAGGGCCATGATCATGTAACCTAATTGACTGATCGTGGAGTAGGCCAGTACCCGTTTAATGTCGTCCTGTGCGATGGCGATAGTGGAGGCGAACAGTGCGGTGAACGCGCCGATGGCAGCCACCCATACTAGGGCAGGAGCTGGCGGCAGGACGACGAAGATGGGCAGCATCCGCGCCACCAGGAACACGCCAGCGGCGACCATGGTAGCGGCGTGAATCAATGCTGAGACCGGGGTGGGGCCCTCCATGGCGTCGGGCAACCAGACGTGTAGCGGGAACTGAGCTGACTTACCCACGGCTCCACCAAGGACCAGCAAGGCGGTGATATACATCAGAGTGGGGTTGGCCTCCACCAGGTGCTCCACACCTTCGAATACCGTCTCGAACCTCAACGCTCCGGTCTGGGAGTAGAGGATCACCATGCCCAACATGAGCAACACGTCGCCGATGCGGGTGGTGATAAACGCCTTCAGCCCGGCCCACATCGCCTCGGGTTTCTCGAACCAGAATCCAATCAAGAGATAAGAGCAGAGCCCCATCACTTCCCAGGAGACGAAGAGCAGAAGTAGGTTGTCGGCCACCACCAGACCCAGCATGCCAGTGGCAAAGAGACAGATGTAGGCAAAGAACCGAGAGTAGCGTGGGTCGCCCTCCATGTAGCCGATGCTGTAGATGAAGATCATCAGGCAGACAGTGGGCACCATGAAGAGCAACGCCACCGTGAGCGGATCGATTTGCACGCCAATGTCCAGGGCAGTGGCGCCTGTGGGAATGCGCAGCAGGGTGAGATGGACCGCTGGCTCCTCTGCGAAATGGGGCATACGAGCCACGGCATTGAAAACGATGACCATGGACAGCAGGAAAGAGATGAAGATGGCGGCCACAGCGATGTAGCTACTCAGCTTATCGTTCCGCCTGGCATAGACCACGATGATGGCAAAGGTGAGCAAGGGAATGATGGGGATGAAAGGCACGAGAATGACAAGATCTTCCATAGTAACCTCGTTGCTAGACTACTGCCTCACCTGGCAGGGCGACGTATCACCACTTCATCATCTCTACGTCTTCGACGATGACAGTCTCCTGGTTGCGGAAGATGGCGATGATCAGGGCCAGACCGATGGCTGCTTCCGCGGCGGCCACGGTGATGACGAACACAGCGAAGACCATGCCGGTGAGCAACTCTGGCGTGATGTAGCGCCAGAAGGCGATGAGGTTGATGATCACCGCGTTCAGCATCAATTCGATACCCATCAAGACCCCAATGGCGTTGCTTCGGGCGAGGGCTCCATAAAGTCCGATGCAGAACAGGATTGCGGCTACGATCAAGTACCAGCTCAAGGGTATCATCATTGCCCCTCCCTATCTCTCTCCTTCCTTCCCGTCGCCGAGGCGACCAGCTGGCTCCTCTTCTCGAGCGATGATGATCGCTCCTATCAGGGCCATCAGCAGGATCACAGAGGCCACTTCGAAAGGCAGGACATATGTACCGAGCAGGGTCTGACCAAGGGCCGCGATGGTATCGGCAGGTGCAGCTGCAGTCAACTCAGGCCAGTCGATCTTGACCACGACGTACAGCATCACTGCCACCAGGCAGACAGCCACGATGAGGGCGATCCACCATTGCTCGTTCCAGCGGCGCACGTCCTCGCCCATCACTCTCTCGGTGAGCATGATGGCGAAGATGATCAGGACGGAGATTGCGCCCACGTAGATCAGCACCTGGACAGCCGCCAGGAAAGGCGCCTGAAGGAGGACGTAGAACCCAGCCACAACAAAGAGACAGGCTACGAGCAGCAGAGCGCTGTAGAAGATGTTTTTGGTGGTAACCACCCCCAACGCAAAGCCTACGGCGGCGACGGCCAAGATCAGAAAGACGACCTGCTCCACACTCATGACCGCTGCGCCTCCTTCTCCTCCACGGGCCACACTCCCTCGGGGGTGTGCTCGCGACCTCGCTCAAGCATCTGCTCGAGGTTCAGTCTCAGCGCATCACCACTGGCATAGGATCCCAACTCCAGTTCTGGGGCATGGCCCAGAGCACTGGTGGGGCATATCTGTATGCAGAAGCCGCAGAACATGCAGGTGTTCATGTCATACTCGTAGCTTTCTGGCACCCTTTGGTCGTCGACTTTCTCCTCCGCCCTTGTGACCTTGATGCTGCCAGTGGGGCATACGCGCTCGCACTGCCCGCAGGCGATGCACCTGGTGATCCCCGTCTCCGGGTTGGTCAACATCATCACTGGACCCCGATAGCGAGGAAACATGGGCACCTTCACTTCAGGATACTGGATGGTGAAGGCCCCACGCTCGGTAATGCCCATCCTCTCGTACACGGGGCCCGTAGCGTATCTCCTGGGGAAGTGCCTCAGGTCCCCCACGTACGTGTCTACAAAGCGCCTGAGGGTGACCGACATCCCTTTGAGTATTCCAAGACCAAGCATAGTTATTCCTTCCCAAATCCGCTGGTAGTGTGCGCCTCGGCCCAGCTCAGGGGCTGACCTCTCGATAGACTCAGGGCAGGCAAGCTCAGCCCGGGAGCCCTCACTGCGAACTCCATCTCTACGAACTCTCCATGTGGGGTGTGGCGGTCCTGGGAACCAGCACTACCTCTCGCCTCTCCCTCCTCCAACGAGGATACTGGACGAGGGCAATGCATACCATGACTACGACATTCATCGCCACAAAGGCTATGGCACCCACAAGGCTATGCTGAGGAACCAGCTTCGCCACCAGGGCGGTGAGCATAAGATTAGCCAGGGCCAGCGGCACGAGGGTCTTCCAGGCAAAGCTCATCAACTGGTCGACCCGCAGGCGAGGTAGCGTGCCTCGCAACCAGATGAGCACACAATAGAGTAAGTAAGACTTGATGAAGAACCAGGCCCATGATGGCAGTATGGGACCTTGCCACCCTCCCAGGAACACCGTGGTGGCAATGGCACAGATGCTGAAGGCGTTGACGTATTCGGCCAGCAGGAACATGGCGAACTTTATGCCTGAGTATTCTGTGTGATAGCCAGCCACGATCTCCGATTCTCCCTCCGGCAGGTCGAAGGGAGCGCGATTCACCTCCGCCACAGCGGCGGTGAAATAGAGGACGAAGGCCAGGGGTTGCATGACGATGAACGGTAGTCGCCACTGGCCTTGGGACTCCACGATGGAGACCATGGACAGGGAGCCAACCAGCAGTACCACGCCCACGACGGACAGCACCATGGGAATCTCGTAGCTGATCATCTGGGCCACTGTGCGCATGCCGCCCAGGAGTGAGTACTTGTTGCGGGAAGACCAGCCGGCCATGAAGATGGCGATGGTGGCCAGAGAGCCAATCGCCACAATGTAGAGGTAGCCAATACTCAAGTCAGCAGCCACCATGCCGCGGCCGAAGGGCAGGACAGCCAGCACCAGGAAAGTGGGGATCACCGGCACCACGGCGGCCAAGTTGAAGATCAAGCGGTCAGCCCTGGTGGGGGTGACGTCTTCCTTGGTCAGCAGCTTGATCATGTCGGCCACGCACTGCAACAACCCCCAGGGACCGAAGCGGTTGGGTCCGTACCGATCCTGAATGCGACCGATGATCTTCCTTTCAAAGACGTTGATCCAGATGATCGATCCCAGCCCGAAGAAGATCAGAATGAGGACCGTGGCGAACATCATGATAAACGTCACGCCCCAATCCGGCAGGAAGTTCGCGAGCAGCGAAGAGAACCAGAAGCTCAAGTTGACGAAGATTTGGTCAACGAACTCCAGTATTGCCTGAACTGTCTGCATACCACACTCCTAGCCTATCTATCCACCTCACCCATGGTGATGTCAATGCTGCCGATGATGATGACCACATCGGCTATCTTATGCCCCCTACACATGTAAGGCAGCGCCTGTAAGTTCACGAAGCTCGGGGCACGGATCTTGTAGCGATAAGGATTCTCACTGCCGTCGCTCACCAGGTAGAAGCCTAGCTCGCCCTTGGGAGCCTCGATCCGATGGTAGATGTCCCCTTCCGGTGGTCTGAACTTCGCCTTCTTTGGGGTTGCAGTGTCGCCCTCGGGCAGGTCTCTGAGAGCCTGCTCCACGATCTTCACGCTTTGCCGCATCTCGGCGATGCGTACCAGATACCGGTCGAGGACGTCTCCGACCGTGCCTACTACGATGTCGAAGTCGAACCGGTCGTAGATGGAGTAGGGCTCGGCCTTGCGAACATCGTAGGGCACGCCGGAAGCGCGCAAAAGGGGGCCGCTGCAACCATATTCCACCGCCACGTCGGGAGGCAGGATCCCCACGTTCCGGCAGCGCACCTGCAGAATCTCATTGTCCGTCAGCAGCCGCTCCAACTCATCAATGAATCCTGGTACAGCGTCCACAAATTCCTTGCACTCGGGCAGGAACCCCTCCGGTAGATCGGCGGACACGCCCCCGATCCAGAAGTAGTTGGGCATCATGCGCGAACCGGCTGTCATCTCGTACAGATCCATCACCATTTCCCGCCATCTGATGCAGTAGAACATGGGAGTGAAGAAGCAGCCCAGTTCGTTAAGGAGGAAGCCTACGGCTATCAGGTGATTGACGATGCGGTTCAGTTCCACCATGATGATGCGGATGTACTTCGCTCGCTCGGGTGGCTGGATCTCGGAGAGCTTTTCTACGGCCAGCACGTAGGCGAATTCGTTGGACATGGGGCTGATATAGTCGAGGCGGTCGGTGAAGGGAGTGTTCTGTATCCAGTTGTTCTTCTCGCCGATTTTCTCGTGATTGCGGTGCAGGTAGCCCACCACGGGTTCCACATCCAGTACGGTCTCCCCATCGAGGGTGAGGATGAGGCGGAATACGCCGTGAGTGCTGGGGTGCTGCGGCCCCATGTTGACGGTGATGGTCTCGGTCTTCAACTCAGTCATAGTCTCGGTCTCCGCTAGGCGCTAGCTAAAGGTGTATTCATCCTCGCTGCCGGGGAAATCCTTGCGCAGGGGGTGGCCCTCGAAGCCCTCCCACATCAGGATCCGGGTCAGGTTGGGGTGTCCCGGAAAGCGTATACCCATCAGGTCCCAGACCTCACGTTCCTGCCAGTTGGCCCCCGGCCAGATGCCCACCACCGAGGGAACCTCGGGGTTCTCACGTCCGGCAGGCACCTTAAGGATCGCCGGCCCGCCTTCCTTCTTGGTGGAGTAGAGATGGTAGACCACCTCGAAGCGGTCCTCATAGTCCACCCCGGTGATGGAGGAGCAGTAGTCATACTCCTCCTGGTCGCGCATATGCTGGGCCAGCTCCACCAGGTTCTCACTCTTCACCAGAATGGCAGGGTCCTTGCCTTCCACATACTCCAGCTGGAACTGAGGGAACTTCTCTGCCAATCGGTCGAAGGTCTCCTGGGCAGTCATCAGCTCTCCTCCCCCTTCGGCAGAATCAGTCCCCGGGGGCCATACTCAGGGACGGGGAACTCGCGGTCGGCACCCTTTCGGTACCAAGGTGAGGAGCGGATGGTCTCTTCCCTGATCTGCTTATGTAGTTTCAGGATGGCGTCCAGGAGGCTTTCGGGCCTGGGCGGGCAACCGGGGACGTATACGTTGACGGGGAGGTACTTGTCGATACCTGGCACAACGTTGTATCCATCCTTGAAGGGTCCACCAGAGATGGCGCACGCGCCCATGGCCAGCACGTATTTCGGCTCTGGCATCTGGTCCCACAGACGAACCACCTGAGGAGCCATCTTCTTGGTGATGGTGCCTGACACGATCATCAACTCCGCCTGGCGTGGCGAGGCACGCATGAACTCCATCCCGAAGCGCGACAGATCGAATCGCGAGGTCAAAGTTACGATCATCTCGAAGGCGCAGCAGGCCAGGCCAAACATGATGGGCCACACTGACGCTGCCCGTCCCAAATTGTAGGTCCAGTCAACGGGCGCTATGAATACGTTGCGCTTCAACTCAGGGGGAACCAGATCCTCTTGGCTCATGTCAACTACCTTTCGTAGTCCTGGGCTATACCCTTCACATCCTGGAAGGTTACACCCATTCCAAGACGCCCTTGCCCCACGCGTAGACGAGGCCGCCGAGCAAGATCATGAGGAAGATGAACATCTCCACAAGGGCAAAGAGGCCCAGCCGGTTGTAGGCCACAGCCCAAGGGTAAAGAAAAACAGTCTCCACATCGAAGATGACGAAGATCAGAGCATAGATATAGTACTGGGCCCTGAAGCGCACCCATGTCTCACCAATGGTTTGGACACCACACTCGTAGGTGGACTTCTTCACGCGGCCTGGCTTCCTAGGGCGCACAAGGAAGCTGAGGAACATAGCGATGAGGGGAAAAACGGCAGCTACGACCAGAAGCAATCCTATGAGAGCGTAGTCTGTCACAGACACAACCTCCTTGCCAAGAGCCCCTTTGCCGACGCACCCGCATGAATGGGCCACAGGCTTCTATCGGGGCGTATCCATGATTGGCCAGCTACATAACCACTATGTTAACAATCGAAGGTCAAAATGTGGTCTTAGCTGGGTCATAGTTTGGTCAAAACCCGAGAGACTGACTATAATCCTTGTGCCCAATCTCGGGGCGGAATTATAGGACAGGTAGGGTCAGAATGCAAGTTGTGGCCACTGAGGGTTCAGAACGCCCAACGGAGGAGAGTGCGGCCAGCGTGCTCACGCCCCAGGAATGGGATGAACTCGTGGTAGCCAAGGGCGGCCACCTGTTGCAGTCCTGGAGTTGGGGAGAGTTCAAGAGTCGTTTCGGATGGAGGACAGCGCGCTTCGTGGCCTGGGACGAGGCCGGCAAGGTGGCCAAGGGCGTGGCCCAGGTTCTCATCCGTGACCTTCCCCTGGGCAAGATGGCCTACGTTCCCAAGGGGCCTGTGGCTGACCCCACCGATGAGCTGGCGTGGAAGCGACTCTCGACCATCCTCCGCCACTTCGGCAGAGAGCAAAGGGTCACCTACCTCCAGATAGAGCCAGATGTGGAGGGTGAACATCCTCTGACCCAGCTCTTTGTCGACGAGGGTTTTCGGAGGGCTCAGCGTGGCGTCCAGCCAGTAAGCACCATCGTCGTGGACCTGACGGGACATCCAGAAGAGATCCTGATGCGCATGAAATCCAAGACTCGTTATAACATCCGCCTGGCGGCGCGGAAAGGGGTGACGGTGAGCGAGGGCGGAGAGGATGATGTACCTGCCTTCTACCGTCTGATGGAAGTGACCAAGGATAGGGACGACTTTGGCATCCATGCGCAGGAGTACTATCGGCACGCCTGGCGCACTTTCGCTCCTCAGGATCGAGCAAAGCTGCTCCTGGCACATTATGGGGACGAAGTCCTGGCCGGGTTGATGGTGTTTGCCCTGGGCCTCAGGGCCTGGTATCTATACGGAGCTTCCTCCGACAAGCACCGCAATCTGATGCCCAACCACCTCCTGCAATGGCAAGCCATGTTGTGGGCCAAGGAGCGAGGCTGCACTAGCTATGACCTGTGGGGTATCCCCGAGGAGGCGGGGGCGGGGGAGGAGGACATGGAGGAGGTGCTGGACCGCGGAGGCCTGTGGGGTGTGTATCGCTTCAAGCGGGGGTTCGGGGGCCGCGTTGTGCGCTACTCTCCCTCATATGACTACGTCTCGTCACCCCTTCTTTACTGCTTGGGGACGAAGCTTTATCCGCGGCTGCGAAGCCTAACACCCTGATCGGTCGCATTCGCATCAAGAACAAGTACTTCGGTGGCATCAACGACTACGGGAAGCATGTACTGAGGGTTCTGGGAACGGGCAGGCAGCGCTGGTGCGCTGATCAGTTTTCCCGCAGAAACACCGCGGCGGACCTAGTCTTCGCGCGATGATGTCAGGCGACTGGGTTGCACACGACCGTCCGTGAACCGCTTGACGCTGGCCCTGCGCTGGCGTATAATCTTTGGGTAATTCAGCGAGGCGCCTGAGTTCACTGACTAAGCCTGGTAGACAGCATCTCCGGGCTGACCTGGCACCCGCCGCGCTTGAGGGTCTGGGGTCGGGGCAGGCCAGATTTGACTGAGCAAACTAGTCGCGTGTTCGACGGGAGGAAAATGCCAACACAGTGTGTGATGATCGGCGACATACGGCAGTCGCGACATCTGCGTGACTGGGCCAGTGTATTCGGAGAGCTGGAGAGTGCCCTGAAAGAGGTAAACCAGCAGTTCTCTGACGTTATCGTAGATTTTCGCCCAACCGTGGGAGACGAGTTTCAAGGAGCTCTCGGAGATGCTGCAAACGCGTACACCCTATACTCTTCGCTCAAGAGGCGATTCCCTGTTGAGCTATACTGCGGCATAGGGATCGGTCAGATTGAGAAGCCACTAGACGATGACATCGGGATGAGAGGAACTGCCTTCTACAGAGCTAGAGCTGCGTTGGAAGCCTGCAAACGGGAGAAGAGGAATCTAGTCGTGAAATCCTCGGATGACGCTGAGCTGGGTGATCGGACGGTCAACGCGTTGCTGTTCTTCATCCAGGTGCTCGAGAATTCGTGGACAGATAGGCAGCGAGAGATGGTGAATTTCTGCCGCTCACATCCAGATTATACTCATCAGCGAGTGGGCCGACACTTCGGCATTTCGAAGCAGGCGGTTGGGCAGATTCTGAAGGCTGCGGATTGGGAGGCGATCTCCGCCGGGGAGGGCGTCGTCAGTCGGCTGCTGGGGCGCATGCCTCTGTCGTGGGATACGTGTCAAGCAGAATAGCTTTACACAGACAAGTAAAGGAAAAATCCTTTACATTCTGAAGTAAAGCATTCGTGCTTTACACAAACACGGGATGACATTCTTTGAACTGATTCTCGCAAGAGTAGCGATTTACCTCTTGGCGTATCTGCTGGCTGTTGTAGTCGGGCATCTTGTCGTGCGCGACATTATCCTCAAGAGGCATCAACCAGCGGACGCTGGGGGTCTAGAGCGTGGGGGCGCCTGCATCGGGAGGCTGGAGAGAGTTCTGACGCTAACCTTTGTGCTCATGGGACAGTATGAGGCCCTTGCTCTGATCCTCACGGCGAAATCGATAGCGCGTTTTCGAGAACTGCGCGACAGAGAGTTCGCAGAATACTACCTTATAGGAACCCTCTCCAGTGTGTTGTTCGCCGTGCTGATGGGCGTAATCGCGTCTTGGCTGATCAGCTTGCTCTGACACGCTACTGCCGGCAGCGCGACATAGCAACTGCCGCCGTCATCTTTCCCCTATTCCTACTGTGCAACATGCTCCCACCTGTGTGGAGCCCTTGTGTTGGTTGGTGCCAATGTGTTAACTCTGTGTCGCGCCGTGGCGACATGCTGGGGTAACCCTTGCCACGAGCGCCGCAGGGGCCCTCGGGGCAAAGCGGGTACGAG
>CAZBJW010000168.1:8461-10076 GCA_964492135.1 uncultured Anaerolineales bacterium | reverse complement strand
ATCCAGACCTACACAGTCAAGCCCCGCCGCAGCGACATCAAAGTCGAACTGGTCACCCTAGCCTGGGCACCCTACTGGGAGATCGGCTACCGCTCCGCGCGGGGCCAGGTCGCCCACGGCCGCGTGCCGGCCTATTAAGTAGACCTCTCGAAGGTTCAGAACCTTCGAGAGGTTCAGCATAAGCTTTCCCTTCAACGTGTCCGGCACCAGCCCTCTGTGCCGCACTTGATGAGTGCTTTCCGACACCCCTCGGACGACACTACCGGCCCAGCATGCCTCCCAGGAGCTGGTCCAAACCTGCGCCGCCTGCACCTCCGGCGCCACCTAGCAGCATATTGGCTGCGCCACCGAGCGGCTCTGGCAGGTTCTTCTTGAGATAGCCCAGCACCACTCCCAGAACCTTCTCCGCCATGGTCTCGGGAAGCCCGGTTTCTTTGGAGATCAGCTTGACCAGGTCTCCAGTGGTCTTCGCCTTCTTCGGAGCGCTGCTAGGTTTTATGGCCAACACGTCGTCGATCTGACCGCCGACCGCAGATGGTAGCTGTCCCTGAAGAAAGCCGGCTACCATCCCCACGCCCTTCTCGGCCATGTCATCGGAAAGACCGGTCTGCTTGGAGACCAGCTTTATGAGTTCCTCCATCTCCTTGTCTCTTTCGTGTCTATGCTGCCGGTGCGAAGCACGTAGCTCTGATTGCGGACGCGGGCCGCACCCTCACCGGGGCCTACGTGTAAGATGTCGGCCCGCGCACCGAGTTGACTGACTACAACCCCTTCAGCAAGGTGGCGACAAGTAGCAGCACGAACGCCACTACCACCAGCCAGAAGCCAAGCCCAAAGGGCACGGCCACTATGGACAGCGATCCCACATGGATGAGTATACCGATCACCCCCACGATGAGGGCGACCAACCAAGTGATCATCTTCGGAGCACTCAGTTTCATCTCAACCTCCTTTGTACAAGTATCGCCTTGAGTCTTCTCCGGACTTTCTCAGCCCCGTGGCCTGCCGCCAGTCGTGGAGAGTCCCCTCCACACATCGAAACGTCGGAGACGATTCGAAGCACGGGCCGTACTACTGCGAGTGGCCAGGACTACCTCTGCGTGATTATAGTGCAATTGAAGCCAATTTGCCGCAGCTCCATCCCGGTCAACGGGGCGACCGAGCGTGAGTTCTGCATGACGTGGAACAGGTCCGATGTCAATCGGTCGGTTGCGTGGTTGCCGAGAAAATGGTAACCGTTCCAGCTTCGCCAGGGCAGGAGCGTACTCTGTGGAGCCGGAGTATGGCTGGACGGTCTCCCAACGTGCGAACCTCCCGAAGGTTTAGAACCTTCGGGAGGTTCACGATTCCGCAACGGGCGGAGGAGGACGCCTCCCGCCTCAGGTCCGCGAAGTCCGCCTCAGCCCCCCTCTCCGCTGATGCGGCAAGGGCCTAGGTACGGCGACCCCACGTCATTGGCTCACGGACTCCGAGACCGCTCTCTTCTCCCCTTGAGCTGCGTAGTACTCGGCCAAGGCGCTGTACCGGGCAGCGCTGGCATCAATGCCACGCTGGATGGCGTCAGCCCTCCCGGCATAGTGCGCTGCCAGTGCAGTGTTCCGGGCGGCGCTGGCGT
>CAZBJW010000168.1:0-8361 GCA_964492135.1 uncultured Anaerolineales bacterium | reverse complement strand
CCGGGCGGCGCTGGCGTCAATTCCACGCTGTACGGGGTCATTCTTGGCGACGTGGTACGCACCCAGAGCTCTGTTCCGGGCGGCACTGGCATCGATCCCACGCTGTACTGCGTCGTTCTTCGCAGCATAGTATGCGGCCATCGCACTGTACCGCGCAGCGCTGGCATCAAGACCACGCTGCAGGCCGTCTTTCTCTGCGGCATAGTATCCGGCCATGGCTGTGTACCGCGCAGCGCTGGCATCAAGACCACGCCGTAGGCCGTCATTCTTCGCGCTATGGTATGCGGCCAAGGCTGTGTACCGGGCAGCGCTGGCATCAATACCACGTTGTATGCTGTCCTCGTTCTCGGCAACAACAGCGGCTGACTGGGTTACTACTCGCGGAAGGGCGACCACAAGAATACTCACGATCAACCCGACCGCCAAGATGGTCATAGCGACCAAGTACCGGTTGGACCATGCCTTGACAACAACTGAACCTGCTGACATCATTTGCCTCCTTGATTGTTAGATTCGGGAACTCTGGATTCTGCTCTTCCCATAGACTTGTCATTCATGAGCATCGCCTCCTTCAAGCCGTTAGATGTACCTCTGGGAGCTGATTTCACACTCAGTGTAGCAAACAAAGGTGGTGAGAACGTGGCGAGAACGTGGCGAATACGTGGAGGTTGAGAAATCTCTTTCTTTGGGGTATGATGTGTCTAGGCGCTGAATCGCTCCGAACGATGACACATCTGTCGCTTTCCTTGCTGGGACCTTTCCAGGTGACGCTGGATGGTCAACCGGTCACGGGATTCAAGTCAAACAAAGTCCGGGCACTGCTCGCTTACCTGGCCGTGGAAGCGGATCAGCCCCATCCTCGCGAGGTGCTAGCCGGGCTGCTGTGGCCCGACTGGCCTCATCGCGACGCCCTCAGCAACCTGCGCTACGCCCTCTCGAGCCTCCGTCGTGTGATCGGCGACCGCGAAGCGGAACCGCCTTTCTTGCTCATCGCCCGTGATACCCTCCAGTTCAACACCGCCAGCGACTACTGGCTGGACGTCGCGGCTTTCACACATCTCACGGAGGCTGCCCTGAGCCTGGGGAAAAGCCTTGAAGACCTCTCGGGTCTGGAAGAGGCCACCTCTTTGTACCGGGGCGGTTTCCTGGAGGGGTTCTCTGTCCCTGACGGCGCCCCCTTCGAGGAATGGGCGCTGCTTACACGAGAGCGACTCGCCCGCCACATGTCATCCACGCTCCATCGCCTGTCCAAGACCTACGAGCAGCGCGGCCAGTACGAGGAAGCCCAGTCGTGTGCCTGGCGGCAAGTCGAACTGGAGCCCTGGGACGAGGCAGCCCACCAGCAACTGATGCGAACACTGGCTCTCAGTGGCCAGCGCAGCGCCGCCCTGGCCCAGTACGAGACCTGTTGCCGCCTCCTGGCCGGAGAGTTGGGCGTTGAGCCAGCCCAAGAAACGACGAGCCTGTACGAGCAAATCCGCGCCGGAAAGCTGACACCCCCTGTTTCATTGGCTCGTCCTCCTGATGCGGTGGCCCAACCCCCTCCCTTCCTTGATAAAGAACTGGGTGAAGTAGAAAGACCCGTCTTCGTAGCGCGAGAGCGCGAGCTGGCGCAACTCGGGGGCTTTCTCGATCTGACACTGGCAGGCCAGGGTCGGGTGATATTCGTCACCGGCGAAGCTGGCAGCGGAAAAACCGCCCTGGTTCAGGAATTCATGCGACGCGCCCAGGATGCCCATCCTGACCTGGTCGTTGCCAGCGGGAACTGCAACGCTTATACGGGCACCGGCGACCCTTACCTGCCCCTTCGCGAGATCCTGGAGCTGCTGACCGGCGACGTCGAAGCCCAGTGGGCTGCAGGGGCCATTACCAGAGAACACGCCCGCCGCTTATGGAATACGCTCCCTCTTACGGCCCAGGCGCTGGTGGAGGCCGGGCCAGACCTGATTGATACTTTTGTCCCTGGAACAGCCTTGATTGAGCGCGCGAGGGCTCATGCCCCTGGCGGGGCGGAATGGCTGACCCACCTAGATGAACTTGTCCAACCCAAGGCGACCAGCCCTGTTGTCCCAAGCTCGCAGCAGAGCGACCTTTTTGAGCAGTACACCCGCGTGCTGCAGACCGTGGCGCGCCAGGCACCACTGGTCTTGGTGATCGACGACTTGCAGTGGGCCGACCTCGGCTCGGTCAGCTTGCTCTTCCACATGGGCCGGCAGTCGGCCAGCAGCCGCATCCTGGTCGTCGGCGCCTACCGCCCTGAGCAGGTAGCCATCCGGACCGATGGGGAACGGCATCCCCTGGAGCCCGTGGTCAACGAGCTCCAGCGCCAGTTCGGCGAAATCGCGGTGGACGTGGATCGGGCCAAGAGCCATGATTTCGTTGAGGCTTTCCTGGACAGCGAACCCAACCGATTCGCGCCCCCGTTCCGGGAAATGCTATACCAGCGAACTCGTGGCCATCCCCTCTTCACCATCGAGCTGCTGCGAGGCATGCAAGAGCGGGGGGATGTGATGCAGGACCCGGACGGGGGATGGGTTGAGGGACCGGAGTTGGACTGGGAGAGCCTGCCAGCGCGCGTGGAGGCGGTTATAGCAGAGCGCATGGCCCGGCTGCCACAGGCGCTGCACAGAACTCTGGCCGTGGCCAGCGTAGAGGGTGAAGATTTCACTGCCGAGGTGGTCGCCCGAGTCCTGGGCACCGAGGAGAGGAAGACGGTGCAGCGCTTGAGCAGCGAGCTGGACCGAACGCATCGCCTGGTACGTGCGTTGGCTATCGAGCGTCTGGGGTCACGGCGTGTATCCCGCTACCGATTCAGGCATGATCTCTTCCAGAAGTATCTGTACGACAAGCTGGACGAAGTAGAGCGGGCGTATCTCCACGAGGATGTGGGGAACGTGCTGGAGGAATTGTATGGAGACCAGTCCAGCGAGATCGCGGTGCAGTTGGCGCGCCACTTTGAGCAAGCAGGGATAACAGAGAAAGCGATACACTACCTGCACCAGGCCGGGGAAAGGGCCCTGCAATTGTTCGCCTATCAGGAGGCGATCGCTCACCTGACCAGAGGGCTGGCCTTGCTCACGACCCTGCAGGACTCCCCCCAGCGCGCTGAGCAAGAACTAGCGCTGCAATTGGCCCTTGGTGTGGCTTGGACAGGCATGGAGGGAAATCAATCCCCAGAGGTGGAAAGAGCCTACAGCAGGGCCCGCGAACTGTGCCAGCAGATGGGGAAGACGTCTCAGTTGTGCCGCGTACTGGGTGAGCTAGCGGTGCTAGACTATGTCCACGCTCAGCACCGGAGGGCGCGTGACCTCGTACAAGAGGCGCTCAGCCTGGCCCAGCACGACAAGGACCCACTGCTCGTGGCGATTGACCACTGCTATCTGGGAGTTATCTCGTTCGCCGTCGGAGAATACACGACTGCCCGAGCCCACCTCGGAGAGATGAACTCCTTCTACGATCCTCAAAAGCATCACCGCCCCCTCGTATTCCTTCGCGGATCCGACTTGGGACTAGCCGCTCTATCATATGATGCCTGTTGTCTGTGGTGCCTTGGTTATCCCGAACAGGCCTTGAAGCAAAGCCAGGAGGCGCTGTCCCTGGCTCGAGATCTCGATCACCCCTTCACCTTGGCCGATGTCCTGTCCTTTGCTGGTTGCTTGTTCAATGAGATGCGCCGCAATGCCCAGGCCCTCAAGGAAAATGCAGAAGAACTGATGCGATTATCGAATGAAAAGGGCCTTCCGGGGTGGTTGCCCACGGGGACCCGCTACCGGGGCGAAGCACTCGCCATGCTGGGACAAATCCAAAAAGGGATCTCCCAAATGCGGGAGGGCATGGCGGCCATGGAGTCCATAGGCGTACGGTGTTACTTTCCAGGAGTGCTTCGCTCTCTGGCCGAGGCGCAGGCAGGAGCAGGACAGCCAGTAGAAGGACTGACCACACTGGCCGAGGCACTGACTCTGGTGGAAGAGACGGACGAGCGTCACTGGGAAGCAGAGCTCTACCGGCTGAAGGCGGAGCTACTGCTCATGCAGGGCGATGATGCTGAAGCTGAACGCAGCCTGCACAAGGCCCTCGAGGTTGCCCGTCGCCAGCAGGCAAAGTCGTGGGAGTTGCGGGCGACGGTGAGCCTGTGCCGTCTGTTGCAGAAGCAAGGCAAGCAAGAAGAAGCCCGACAACTCCTCTCAGAGATATACGGCTGGTTCACAGAAGGGTTTGACACTCCAGACCTGAAAGAGGCGAAGGCACTTCTCGAAGAGTTGTCCTGAGGCAGCCCTCCAACCACCGGCTTGCCAGTCGGTCAAGGTCCGTCACAGACTCGGACCGCTGGCATGCGACACCCCGACAAGCCTGCTGCTTTGCGACGCACAGCCAATCCGCATTCACCTTCCCTTCCTCGTTAGTTGGCGTTCATCATCCCCGCGAGGCAGAAACCCCAAAGAAAGTCCAACAACCCATTCAGGTCGACGAAGGCGGCGCTCTCCCCACTTTGCATGTGCTCAATTCGGCCGCCCCACAGCCGTCAACGCCCACGACCTATCCTGGCAGCAGGCAAGCCCAAGGCGCGCCGTACGGAAGGGGCCGTCGTGCCCGCGCCGACATGCGGCTCACTGGTGCGTGGAGCCACGGTATGGTCTTGTCCGGGCTGAATCGCTCACCGCTTGCCAAGAATGCAACGTGTGATACAATCCCGCTGTTATCTCGACTACTCAAGGCAAGATTGTCGGCAAAGGAGAGGATATATGTCACACTATCGCAGGATTCTGTTCATCGCGGGCGTGCTTCTCGTAGCAAGCGCGCTGGCCTGCAGTATAGATATGGGAGGCACCAGCAAACCCACCGTCGAGATCCTTGCCCCACCTTCGGGCACAGAGGTGGGCCTCGGACAAGAGGTGGAGGTGGAGTATCGGGCTGCCGATGCGACTGCCGTGCTCCGTGCGGAACTGGAGGTGGGTGGACAGGTCGTCGATGTGCAGAAGAGCCCTGTGGCCGAGGGGCAGCCTTCGCTGACCGGCGTCCTGCGCTGGACCGCCACTTCGCCCGGTAGCCATTCCCTCGTGGTCTACGCCTACAACAGTGACCGCGCCCAGAGCGAAGCGGTGGGGGTGAACATCACCGTTATGGAGTGGCCCACGCCCACTGTCGAGCCGACTCCAACCACTCAGCTCGCCCTACCCTTCGAGGACGACTTCAACGATCCCAACTCGGGCTGGGATGTGGACGAGTGGGAGAGCGGAAGCTTCGGGTACAAAGATGGTGTCTATTTCGTAACCTCTACGAAAGATGGCGCCACGGTTACGGGCCGGGCTGGCCGGTCCCTCGACGACGTGGTTATCGAGGTTGATGCCAGTCAGATCTCCGCCCCTGCCAACGACAACAACGACTACGGTGTGGTGTGTAGCGCGCAGCCCAACCTCGACGGCTACTACTTGCTGATCAGCGGGGATGGGCTCTACAGCATCATGATAGAGGAAGGTGAGGAGTTCACGACGTTGGTCGATTGGACAGAGTCGGACATCATTCGCCAGGGGAATGCGACCAACCACATCAAAGCGGCGTGCAACGGTTCAACTCTGCAACTCTTCGTCAATGGAGAGTTCCTGGCCGAGGCGACCGATTCCACCTTTTCCGAGGGAGACATCGGGCTGACAGCGACGACCTACGAGGACGAGCCTTCAGAAATCCACTTCGACAACCTGGAGGCCTACGCGCCGGCGGGAATGGAAGCGCCATCGGCGACGCCCACCACGCCGGCACCAACCGCCACTCCTGTGCCGCCTACGGCAACTCAGGTTCCACCGACGTCGACTCCAGTGACCCCTACCCCCACCAGAGGTCCTGTTGAGTTCGATCCCATCATCTTCTCCACGGCGATCGACTCCGAAGGGAATACCACCTCGCCGGGCACCAGCTTCCCGACGGGCACGACTAGGGTGTATGGGGTCTGGGCCTGCCGCGGCATGACGCCGGGCTTGGCGCTGGTGAACACGTGGTACCTCAACGGGCAGCGGTACGCTTCGAGCACAGTGTATTGGGATCGGCCCGGCGAGCGCGGGAGGTGGTGGGTTTCGATTTACCGCGAGAGTGGTGGCGCGCTCCCTTCTGGCAATTACAGATTGGAGTTGTACATAGGCGCGCGGCTGATGCAAAGCGGGGAGTTCGTGATCCAATAGGGGCGCGACGCAGCTGGCCTGCGGGCGGTGCCTTCTGGCGAGGCAACAGGGAAACAGCCAGGAATTTGGAGCGGCAGCTGGTAGCGGCCCGGGTGTGCGGGTTTTGAGGCACTTGTAGGCTCACAGGCCGTTGCCCGAGCGCGGCTCTGCGCCGCTCAGCGTCAACCTGCCACGTAGACGCGCGTAGAGGCTACCTGTCAGCAAAGCAGGAGCGCTTCGCGACGCCGCGCAGCACACGAGACAAAAGAAGCCACCACCCCTGGCTTACCTCGTTGTCTGAGCAGCAGACCTGGTAGGACGAAGACGGAGAGGCCGAAGGGTCACACAGCGTCTACTCGTCCGTCGGCGCGCTTTGGGTTCTGGCCGGTCGCCCCAGTAGATACCGACTAGCTGATCGCGCGGCTGTGGATGGTCACGATGGAGTACCAAGTAGGCCAGCAAGGACTGGGATTTGAGCGTGGGAGGCTTGGACAATTCCTGGTCATCCCAGCGAATGTCCAGCGGACCCAGAAGATACAATCGCAAGGTCGGCACAGTACTCCCTCCAAAACCTGTGAAAACCGTCCCTTTTTAGGGTTCCGGAGCAGGCAGCTGTATGTCCCGAGTCTTCTTTGGGAAAGGGCCTACAATGCCCGAGTGAGGATTTCCTCCATCTCCTCGCGCGTGAGTTCGATGGGGCTGCCCTTCATGCTCCCAGCTGTAGAGGCTTTCTCCATTTGCTCCATGCTGGTGAAGCTGCATTGCCAGCTAGGCCAGGTCGGCGGGCTTTGTGCTTTCCGTCGTCAGAGTGGCAGCATGTGTGAGCGACTAGCTGGTCGCTCAACCTCATAGACTGAGAAACCATCGCTACTGAATATCTCCGAACAGCATTCGTCGTAGGGCAGCGAGGCAATAAACCGGGCCCTCGGATCTCTGTACGAGATCCACTCACGAGCTGTCCATGGCGAAATCACCACATACCTATATCCCTCCAGTTCTCGGGCCGAGGTCGGCAGGCACAGAGCCGCCTGAGACCCCTCAAAGAAATAGAGCATTCGACCGTCCCCTGTGATGCAGATGCGTCCAGCTGTTTCCTGAACTGCAAGTCTCCGATTGAGGAAGAGCACCGTGCGGTAGCTTGGTCCCAGGGCTTCCAGTCTCTTTTCATCGTCGCCGACCGGCCCAACGAGCAAGTGCCTGGGGGTCTCTATCCCAAGAGCGACTACTAGCCCAGGTAGGGCGGCAACACAAATCATAACCGCCAGCGCAGCGTTTTGCGCCCTGCCACGTGAGGGTAGGAATCGACGGAGTCTGTCAAACAGGTGTGCGAGGATCACTACCATGAACGGCAGGATTTCCAAGAGGAATCTGGTGTCATATGAGTAACTGTACCACCAAATGGCATAGTAAGGAATGATGAAACTGAGAAGCAAGAGGACGCCATTACCGGCCCACCTGTAGCCTTGCAGAGCTACCTTGGTCAGTGGAAACAGGCTGATCGCGAGACCGACACCAATCACAACTGAGTCGACAAGCCCCGGCCTAGAGCATGTGAGGGCTCCCCATGCGAAAACTGCAGAAACCAGGGCCGCGCCTATGGCAAGTGTGAGACCCGAGCGATCACGCCCGCACGCCCGGCCCCAAAGGAGACCGTGAACTGCGAAACCCAGATACACCACATATAGCCACAACAGGTTGTCATAGGAGGGCCTTGCACTCTCCAGCCACCATCTGGACGGAACTGGAAACAGGCTCCCGCCCAGACTTAGGTTGCGAAGGTACCAGGGGAGGCCGAGAACAGCACCACTCATGATGGGCACGATGACGCGCCAAATTCTGAGCTTGCGGTGCACCGAGTTGGTCCACCACTCATACAGCCAAGACAGGAGAAGGTAAGCGGCCGTTGAGAGGAAGAGTGTGAAACCTGCCTGCTTCGTTGAAATCGCGCAACCGATGAAGAATCCAGCCGCAACCCCGTGGCGTAGCCGACCCTCGCGCCAGAGGAGATAGCAGAACGTAGCCGCAAGCAGGAAGAAGAAGGAGCTTGGTATGTCGACGTGTCCACTGCACGACCTTTCACCGTGAAGCGGCGTCACAACCATGAGGAAGGCAGCAAGCCAAGCGGTACGCTCATTGAAAAGTACCCTTGCAAATGCCCACGTGGCTACTATGCTCAAGACGCTGAAGAGGAAAGGGATCACCTTTGCCA
>CAZBJW010000167.1:0-10169 GCA_964492135.1 uncultured Anaerolineales bacterium | reverse complement strand
GTGTTCACCCACCTCCTCGATGCGGAGAATCAGATCTGGGGCCAAATGGATGGCATCCCTGGCCAAGGCAAAGCACCGACAACGAGCTGGATCCAAGGGGAGATACTCACCGACGAGTATGACATCGTCCTAGATAGGCAGACACCGCCTGGTCCCTACGTGATCGAGATCGGTATGTATGACGCCAGTACGGGCAACCGGCTGCCCGTCTACGGGACGGCCGAAGAGCCAGTCGCAGATCACATCCTCTTGCGGAATATCGAAGTAGTTGTCATAGCGGAGTGGCTGAGCGCAGGCTCCACGCCGCAAAGCGTTCTGGATCAAGAACCGTCAGCACCCGCATCATTCCATGAACTGAGAAATCCGAGGCACATGCGTTGAGGCAATCAACGCTGCACGGGAGACACCTCTGCCTGTGGCTGGTCTTGCTGGCAGCCGCGATTCTCGCCGGCTACCAAGTGATATCACCCTATGAGGTGCGGCTGGGAGAGTCGGATGACAACTCCTACATCGACGGCTTCTACGAGCCAGAGTCAAACCCCCACGATGTGTATCGCTGGAGCGGGAAGACGGCTGCTGTGCGCTTTCCTGGGATCGGTTGCGCTCAAGCTACTACCCTGAGACTGCGCATGAGTGGTGCCCGCCCCAGCGGGATTCCCCTACCGCAGCTGACCTTGAAGTTGAACGGCCGCAGACTGAGTCGGTTTGCGGCGGAAGGACAGATGAAGATCTATGAGTCCACTGTTCCGCGAGAGACCATAGTATGCACCGGTGAGGCAGAAGTCCAGATCGACTCTGAGACGTACTCGCCTGGAGGCGGTGACCTAAGAGAACTGGGAGTCATCGTAGACTGGGTGATGGTAGTCCCGGAGCGAGGAGGCATTGTGCTTCCCGCTCCTCTTCCAATGGCGAGCTTGCTGATGGCCGCCACCATTGCATTCCTCCCGCTCAGAGGAAGACAGGTCCCTATGGCCGTCGTCCTGTCTGTAGCCACTTGTGGTACCGTCTTAGTGGGCGCCCTCTTTGCCTTCCGCAGGATTGAGGCGGCGCGATGGTCTTCGCACTTGATGCTGATGATGGCCATAGCGTACCTAACAGTCCTTGGCGTGGACGGTATCCGTTCAGCCCGTCGGGTTCTGGGGCGCATTCGCAAGTCCACCGGAGCCATCTTGCTACTAGCCTTAGTGGTCCACCTCATCCTACTGAGTCCACGGTTGGATGAAGCACCCAACGTCTGGACCTACAAGAACTGGATTTGGCATGCGAGCATCAAGGGCTTGCAAAGCTTGTATCTAGAACCATGGGCACTTACTCAACCAGTGTACCCGCCGGCTTCACTTTACCTACTCGATGGCGTCGGTTGGCTATACCAAAGCCTGTTTGGGCCCGTCTCCGCTCCAGTCGAGGAGCCAACATCAGAACTGAGCTTCCTGATAAGGCTCCCAGGCGTCATATGCGGTCTCTTACTGGCCTTGACCATCTTCCTGTGGCTGCAACCGCGCAAAGGATATCGGCGGGCACACTTGGCGATGGTGGTCTTCGCCTTCAATCCGCCCAGTGTGCTCCTTACGACGCGTTGGGGTCAGATGGATTCCATTCACTCACTTTTCTTGGTTCTGGCCGTGATCTGCGCCGTGAGCGAGAAGCCAGCCCTTTCGTGGGCCTCCATGACCCTGGGAGCGTGTATCAAACCCCAGGCATTGCTATTCGCGCCCGCACTACTGGTGTTGACGTGGCAGCGATCAGCGTGTAGGGGCATCGTGCAAGGGGCGCTGGCAGCGGCATCGATTATCACAGCCCTGATGTTTCCCTTTGTCCAGTCGGGCATGTGGCTGAAGATAGTCAAGTACTTTTCGAGTTTGCCCGCATATGGAGCCTACTGGGTTGAGACCATCCACGATTCCCACAACCTGTGGTGGCTGGTGAGTCAGGGCAGAATGGTGCCAAAGACGAACGCCCCTGGGAGTCTAACTTTCGCGATTCTGGGATCCCTGACCTATGAGGTGATAGGCCTGTCTCTGTTCGGCATCCTGTACCTTTTTGGCTTGTGGCGGCTAGCCTCTCTCCGCAAGGATGGATGGCTGTGGGCCATTGTGGCCTATATCGCATTCGCATTCTTCATGCTGCCCACGGCGATCCATGCAAACTACCTGTACACAGCTTTCCCTTTACTTGCAATGGCCTTCTTTGTCACAGACACCCTGCCGATCATCTACCTTGTGCTGTCAGGTACCTGGTTCCTAAACCTGGTGTTGTGCAATACCCGGGAATCGATTGGGGGGCACTCCGTGAATCAGGTGGCGTGGTACGCACGGTGGTGACAGCTGCTGGCACCCTGGATTCAGCGCTCAACATGCTCGTTCTCGCGTACTGGACAATTCTCTTGGCCCGCAAAAAGGGGGGGCAGTCGAACCTGTACCCACCCGAGAGGCCTCAGTCAGAAGCGGTGGCGGTCACGGTTGATGACGGACTAGCGCTCTTTGTGCAGGAACATCTATCTCCGTGAACGTCTATCTGTGCAGCTGGCACAGAGGTGGTAGGGTGATCTGCCCCTCAATGCGAGTAGGGTGGGCCAGTAGGGAGGGGGAGACGGATGACTGTCGCCGGAGCTTGAACGAGGAATCGTCTTCATGGGCATTCTCCTCGAATTCCCTGGCGTTGCGATAGCTGGCCTGCTAGTAGCTATCGTGGCGTATAGATGTCGATTCACGCTTAGGGGCTCGGGGATGGGCTGGGATCACAAGTTGTTTACGCAGCAAGCTCCGAAGGCTGTCCTGGGTGTGGCGATCGCCGCCTACATCGCTGTCCTCTGCACTCTCTCCTTGATCAAGCACGCCAACTTGCACACCCACAATGATCTAGCTATACACGCTCAGGTCATTTGGAACACCGGTCAAGGCCGACTGTTCGAAACCACGCTGCTCGAAGACCGGCCCACGAACTACCTTGGCCACCACTTCTCACCGGCTCTCGTTCTCCTCATACCGTTATATACCTTGTGGCCCGATGCCCGGCTGCTGCTGATTGTACAGTCCGTACTACTGGCACTAGGAGCTGTACCGATATTCATGCTCGTCCGCCGGCAGACCGGAAGCCAGCTTCTTGCCATATCACTGTCGCTCGCCTATCTCCTCTTTCCCGCTCTGCACTACGTTAACCTCTTCGATTTTCACGAGGTGATCCTGGGCGTTCCCTTGCTGTCCTTCGCCGCCTACTGGCTGTTGACCAAGCGCTATCGGCTACTCTTCGTGTTCCTTGGTCTGTCGCTCCTGGTCAAGGAGGAAATGGCGTTCATAGCCTTCGCCTTCGGGTTGTATATCGCCATCGTGCAAGGGCGTCGCCGACTGGGACTGCTGGTCACGCTCCTGGCCATAGGGTGGGGCATCCTCACTATGCGGATCATCATGCCCTCCATAGCGGGTCATTCCTTCTTTCCCGTGGGCCGCTACGGGTATCTGGGAAGCAGCTTCGGCGAGATGGCGTCCTCACTGGTGCGCAATCCTGTTCTGGTTGTGGAGCACCTTCTCGTTCCGGCGAAGTTTCGGTTCCTGCTCTATCTGCTTGTACCGCTGGCCTTTCTCCCGTTGGTGGGGTTCGATACCTTGCTCCTGTCCGTTCCGACCATAGCCTATCTCCTGCTCAGCGATTATGAGCCCCAGTACTCGATTCAGTACCATTACGCAGCTCTCTTGATCCCGCTGCTCGTCATGGCGGCCGCGACCGGGGCGGCGAGACTGGTTCGCAGGCGAGGACCTCCGGTATCCATTGCCCTTTCCGGTCTGGTGCTGGTCACCAGCCTGGTGAGCTACCTCCTTCTCAGCCCAGGACCTGGTGCGAGACACTTCAATCAGCACGGAGAATACACGCTGTGGCCCAATCTAGCCTCCGCCCGCGATGCTCTTGCTGCCATCCCTCCAGAGGCCCCCGTGATGACGCTCGAGGAGTTCGCCCCCCACCTTGCCTCAAGGGAGAGAATCTACATAGAGAACGAGAACTACCTCCCCGTAGAGTACATATTCCAGGAGTACACGGCTCGGACGGCGAGCCCGCGCTACCCCGCTCTCGTGCCACCTGGTCATGGACTGCTCTATCCGTACAGTGAGACCGTATTCGACAAGGATGGATACTGGGTCCGACACTACCTGGAGTCGATCCCTGTGTCAAAGTCGGTAGGATCAACCTTTGACGACAAGCTGACTCTGCTGGCCTATGACTGGCGAACCAGCCAAGGAGTGTCAGCGCCTGTTCTGAAACCAGGAGAACGCCTGGACCTCATCGTCGCCTGGCGGGCCGAAGAGGACTTGCGAGAGAGATATGTGTTCTTTGTGCACCTACTGGATCAGGATGCTCATCGTTGGGCTCAGGTAGATCAAGAGGTGGAGAAAGGGGTCTATCCCACCAATCTATGGGAAAGCGGAATGGTAGTTGCTGATCATTACAGTTTAGGTGTTCCTTGGGGTACGCCACCCGGGGAATATCAGGTTCTCATCGGCGCCTACTCCAAGGAGACCGGTCAACGTTTGTCGGCTCAGGACACCACAATTGCCATCCATGACAACGCCCTCCTCTTGGCGACGATCGAAGTGACTCGGCCCACCTATCCTCCACCTCTTGAGGAGGTCGCTGCTCAACACCGCCTGGGCATTGCGTTTAACGACGAGATCGAGTTGGTCGGTTTCGACCTGGGCCAAGACTCTGCTCAACCTGGGCAGCAAGTGCCTCTGATCTTGATCTGGCGCACCCTGTCGAAGCCCACAGCGGACTATCTCGTATCACTCCAGCTGAAGGGGATCGACGACCATCAAGAGCAGAGTTGGCTGCAACACCCAGCGGGCGGCACCTATCCGACGAGCAAATGGGAGCAAGGGGAAATCGTGCGGGACTGGCACGACCTGAGCTTGGCCGCGGACACCGCTCCTGGAGTGTACAAACTCTCTGTTAGGCTTGTGAAGTCGGACGGCGGAGCTGTGCGATCCGAGGTTGTCCTTGGAACGGTGACCGTGGAGGGAAGAGAACGGCTCTTCACCGCGCCTCAGATCCAGACTCTGCTAGAGGCACGCTTGGGGGACAGCGTGGCTTTCCTTGGATACGACCAATCTTCTACTGCTGTTCGCCCTGGAGACACGATCTACCTCACTGTCTACTGGCAAGCATTGAGCGAGATGGATACATCCTACACAGTGTTCACGCACCTCCTGGACGCCCAAGAGCGAATCTGGGGTCAGATGGACAGCATTCCCGCCGGGGGACAGGCTCCGACGACGAGTTGGATACAGGGAGAGGTCATCACCGACGAGTATGAGATCGTCGTGGACGAAGAAGCCCCTGCCGGTGACTACATCATCGAGATCGGCATGTACGATGCCGAAACGGGGAGGCGTCTACCCATCGCTACGTATCGTCAGCGTCTCGAGGGGGATCGATTGCTCCTCGGAGAGGTCGAAGTCGTGCCCAAATAGCCTGCGCTGCAAAGCGACCCGATGATCGTAAGCGAACTGAGAAGCAAGACTGTCTACGTACTGGGACTGATCTCCTTCATCGTGCTCTGCCTGGCCTACCAGGCGAAGACGCCCATCACGATAGACGTGGGAGAAAAGGGAGATGAGCCCTACCTGCACAACTTCTACGACGCTGAACGTACAAGCAACTTGTCGTACAGGTGGAGCAGCGATCAATCTTCTGTCGTCTTCTCGGGCATCGGCGCTCATGCAACCATGGCGTTGCGCGTTCGTCTGAACGGCTCTCGACCGCCAGGCCTGCCCCTGCCCCTCGTGTCCATTGCGGCCAATGGTCGCAAGGTAGCCTCTTTCAGGGCCAGTGACCAGTTTGAGACCTACGAGTTCCGTGTTTCAAGCGGGACCGTGGGCATCTCGGGAGATCTCGATGTGCAAATCCGCTCAGAGTCCTTCGTGCCTGACCAGGTGATTGGCGGAGGCGACCTTAGACAGCTCGGCGTCCTGGTCGACTCCATAGTGGTTCAGCCTCAGGGGGGAGTAACCGCTATTGTGATCCCGGCCCTCCTGCCCTCGATCTATCTAGTTGGCGGTGTGGCGGCTACATACCTCCTTGCCCGCTGGGTCCTCTCCAGACGAGGCGCATTTGCCGTTGCCCTCCTCGCCGTAGTGGGCATCTCCCTGTCCCTGGTCACGGCGAGGATCCACCTGGCACCCCGGGCCTACTGGGTGCTTATCATCCCAGCCTTGGGCGTCCTGATAATGGAACTCGCACACCGCACGCCCCCCTTGGCCCTTGCGATACCGGTGTCTACGGCACTCGTGCTCGCAGTAGTGTTGGGGCTCTGGAGATTCGCGTCCGTGGCTGAGCTTTCATGGATGGGCGTCGCCCCCGATCTCGCCAACAACTATGCCGGTGCGATGGTGATGAGATCGGGAGGGGTGATATACGACACCAACTTGCCTCTGTTCGTAGGCTATGACAATCCCCCTCTCACCGCCATCCTGACAATGCCCCTCACTCTATTCGATTTGCGAACCGCTATCAGACTTTTCTTCTCCCTCAACGTGCTTCTCCTGATCGCGTCGTTAGCTCTCATCTTCGTGACGAACAGAGACTACCTGCTTCGATATCCGTATTGGCTCGTCGCCGTGGCCTTGGTGCTAAACCTGGATCCCGTCCTTGATTCCATGCTCTTGGGCCAAGTGGATCTACTGATCCTGTTCTTGATAGTCGCTGCCTATTGGGGCTACCGAACTGACCGGGAAGTAGCCGCTGGCGCCTCGCTCGGCTTGGCGGCCATGATCAAGCTTAGCCCGGCCCTACTCGTACTCTACTTTCTCTTCAAGAGGCGGTTCCGTGTGGTCGCTTCGGCGTTCGCGACCATCTTTCTATTCAGCCTGCTGTCTTTGCTCGTTGCCGGACCCAGCGCCCACATACAGTTCCTCACCGACATACTGCCCACCTTGCTTGCAGGGAGTGCGCAGATGGAGAACCAGAGCTTGAACGGGTTCTTCAACAGACTGTATTTGGAGGCCCCGTTCCTGACTGGCCTCGCAGACGTTCCCCGACTGCCTCAGGTGCGGATTCTGACTCTCTTCGCTTCGTTGCTCTTGATAGGAATCGCGGTATTTCTCCTTCGCAAGAGACCGGTGCCTGGAAGCGCTCCTGGTCTCGGCTTCGATATGGAGTATTCGCTGCTCATCATACTGCTGCCTCTGATCTCCAGCATAGCATGGCATCACTACATGGCTTGGTACGTGTTGCCATTGCTCGTGCTCTTAAACCCCAGATTGAGGCAGCGTCTAGGCAGGGCGGAATTCGTCGCCCTTGCTACCGTTGGGCTGCTGTCCTATATAACGCTCTGCGTGCCGATTGCCAGTTACGCCACGAAGGCCCTAAGTGGCCCAGCGAAGCTCCTGCTTTCGATGAGGCTATACGCGGGTTTGGCGCTCTTTGGGATATTCGCCTACCTCATCCGAAGACTCCCAGTCAGACCCCGCACAGAAGCCCCCCTGTCAACTGGGTACGGACCCGAGGAGATCTCTCTTTGACAAAACGCAGATTGTTGCCAGGCGTACTACTGCTGCTAGTGCTGGTGGCCTTCGCCTTGCGCTTGTATCGGCTCGACTTCCAACCCCTCAGGGGCGATGAATCCTTCACCATTCAGTTCTCCTCTCATCCATTGAGCTGGCTTGTGCCAGCCATCGCCAATATTGAGCCCAACCCCCCACTATACTACTTCCTCCTTCACTACTGGATGGAGATTCTCGGCCAAAGCGAGTTCGTCACCCGCTATCTCTCGCTCCTGTTCGGAGTCTTGTGCGTGCCCCTGGTATACCTGCTTGGCCAAACCCTGGGCTGGACATGGGCAGGAGGGCTGGCGGCCTTCTTCGTGGCAATCAATCCTTTCCAAGTATGGCACGCGCAAGACGTGCGTAACTACACTGTCTGGCCCGCCCTGAGCATGGGCGCTCTGATCTTCCTAGTTCATGCTTTGCAGGAGGACAGAATACGGTATTGGGCCGGTTACGCAGTCATGGCTCTTCTCAGCCTCTACACCCACTACTATGATCTCTTCATGCTGATCTTCTACAACCTGTTCTTTGTGACCGTCCTCTTGACTGGGTGGCACCAAACAGTCACCTTCAGATCATCCCGCCCCAGGCTGTTGGGTACGTGGTTCGTCGTCCAGGCCATCCTGGCTATGACCCTCTTGCCGTGGCTTCTCTACGGTTCGTCGCGCCTTTTGTTCTACACCACGCGTGCGGACTCACCCGCCCTATGGGAGATATTCCTCCGCTCGCTCACGGCCTTCAGCTTGGGGGAGACAGTCTCTCCAAGACTTGCAGCTGTGTCATCGCCCGTTCTGCTATTGGCCCTCGTCGCTGGACTGACTCACTCCTTCAGGAGGCACAGATCCCTTGGCCTCTTCCTGATCCTGTACATCGTGGTGCCCTCGATCTGCATCTTCATTGCTTCTCAAGTGCGACCTCTGTTCCGGGAGCGCTACTTAAACGTCGTCAGTCCCGCCTACTATCTGGCCCTTTCGTACGGCTTGCTCACCTTGCGAGAATATCTACCGCGCTGGAAGCTGAAGTCCGTGGCTGTGGGGATCGCGTTGCTTGCACTCAGCGCTGCGTATTCCTTGAGCAACCACTACTGGAATCCTGCCTATAACAAGAGCCCGGACTGGCGCGCCTTGACAGAGCACCTAGCGACTGAGACAGGCTCCGACGACGTCATTGTGCTCAACTACCCGGACCCCAGCTTTTCGTACTACTATCGTGGAACAGCACCCAGCTTGGTCCTACCTAGCGGGCCGCTCGGTGAGGACGTCAAGAGCGACACAGCAGTGGCGCTTAAACTCCTCTCGGAGAGATACCAACGTATCTGGTTCTATCCCCTCAGAGATACTGGTTGGGATAGTGAGGGTTTTGTGAACACGTGGCTCAGCCGACACGCTACGCTGGCAGAAGAACAGAACATCTCGGGCTTCCGCTGGCTCGTGTTCCGTCCGCTCGTAGTCTCCTTGGAAGATGTCCAGAACCCTCTGGATGTTAGATTCGGAGACACGATACGTCTGTGGGGATACGATTGGCAGGCGGGTGAAGGGGAAGATTCGGAGATCAGTTACCTAGATCCAGGAGGCGCACTACGGCTGACCCTTTTCTGGCAACCCACGGATAGAGTGAAGACCAGCTATTCGGTCTTCACTCATCTCACCGACGCCCAGGATCGCATCTGGGCCCAGCGGGATAACATCCCCCAAGGAGGGGATTTCCCCACCGACGAGTGGATGGCGGGAGATGTCATCATTGATCGATACTCGATCCTGTTGCCCGCGGAGATCCCCTCAGGTGAATACCTCCTCAGCGTAGGGATGTACGATGCGAGCACCGGACAGCGTCTTCCCATCTATGTCGACGATCAACGGCTGGAGGGAGACCGCCTGCTACTAGGAGTCGTTCGTGTATTGCCCCGAGAATAATCGCTGAGAAGGAACAGCGTTGTTGCCAAGGAGCTCAGGAATATGGTCGTCTATACTCTGGCGTTGATCTCGTTCGCCGTTGTGTTCCTTGTTTACCCGGCGAAGCCGTGCTCTGAGACAGACATGGGAGAGCAGGGCGGTACCTTCTACCTTCGCGACTTCCACAACCTCGAACACGTGGAGGACGTGTCCTACCGATTGACGAGTGAGAGATCGCACATCGTGGTGCCCGGAATGCCTGACTACGCTCCAACCCGTGCGCGACTAAGACGTGATGGGTGGAGACCCGGAGATCTGCCGTCACCCACGCTGGGCCTCAGGGTCAACGGGCGAGAACTGAGCTCTTCCGATGTGAGCTCCGGCGCACTGGCGGGTCTTACTCTACTGGTGTCCCTCAAGTTCTCTGGGGCGCTCCTGCTTTTCTCGATGTTCACCTAACCCATCTCAAGACTTTCCATGGGACGGTGCACCAAGCTCTGCCGCTCAACTGGCTACGGACCCGAGGAGATCTCCGTTTGACAAAACGCAGATTGTTGCCAGGCATAGTACTGCTGCTAGTGCTGGTGGCCTTCGCCTTACGCTTGTATCGGCTCGACTATCAGCCGCTTCGCGGAGACGAGTCCTTCGGCGTTCAGTTTGCCACGCATTCATGGGGCTGGCTTCTGTCAAACATGGCCCGGCTTGAGCCGCTCCCTCCCCTTTACTATTCTCTCCTCCATTGTTG
>CAZBJW010000166.1:7246-10284 GCA_964492135.1 uncultured Anaerolineales bacterium | reverse complement strand
GGGCTAGGCCTGAACTCACTCTTTGATGCGCTTGATATGGTGTGATACAATACCGATTGCTATCGCAGCCTGACAGCGAAGCGTCACCACTTGTAAAGGGGGAGTAAGATGGACACACTCTTGCAGCACCTTTCTGAATTCCTAGGCTCGGCCGTTGACTTCATACCGAGGCTCATTGCCGCCCTCGCAGTGTTCCTCCTGTCGGTCATACTGGCCAGGCTGGCTGGGCGCGCGGTCGTGCGCACTGCGCGAAACGTGGATGAGGAAGTGAGAAGGCTGTTGGGCAGACTGACGAGTGTCGCCGTGGTGGTAGTGGGCACCATTGTGGCACTGGATCAGGTGAACTTCGACGTTACTGGCTTCGTTGCCGGCCTGGGGATCGTGGGTTTGACCCTCGGCTTTGCCTTCCAGGACATCGCCAAGAACTTCATGGCCGGGATACTGCTGCTCATGGAGCAGCCTTTTCAGATAGGCGACGCTATCAAGGTAGCGGGTCACGAGGGCACAGTGACGGATGTCGACATCCGTGCCACCACGCTCAAGGCGTGGGACGGGCCGGAGGTTGTCATTCCCAATGCGGATGTGTATACGAACGCGATCACAAACTACTCCAAGTATCGGGACAGACGCATCATCCTGGGAGTCGGCGTAGGGTATGAGGAGGACCTTACGCGGGCGTATGAGGTGTTCTTGGCCGCGATCCAGGGCGTAGAAGAGGTCTTGCCTGATCCCGCGCCAGCGGTCTACTGGAGGAACCTGGGAAGCAGTGCGGTGGAAATGGAGGCCTTCTTCTGGATCGATCAGACGAGATTAGGCTTGGCCGAGGTCACGTCGAAAGCTGTGCGGGCTCTCAAAGAGGCTGCCGAACGGGAGGGAATAAACCTGCCATATCCGATCCAGACGATTCGGGTCCATCAGATGGCCGACGCGGAGCCTCTGTGAGGCGCTGGAGTCTTGAGAAATCTCAGGTGCAGTACTTGGTCCGTCTGCGGGGTGACCTTGGCGCGCTCGTCGATGCGATAGCCAGCCACCCAGGCTGTGTGTCTGGGTGATACGACCAGCGGCAGGAGGTCACGAATGTAGTGTGGGATCTTGGCGTCGATCATGAAGTCGTTCAGCGCTTTGCGCTTTCCGCCCATGCCCAATGGCTGGAAGTGGTCGCCAGTGCGACGCCCTCGTAGGATCAACCTTCGTCCGGTTTGCTGTAGATCTAGATAGGCCTGCCAGAGATCGTCGTTCTCTTCCACCTGCTGTGACACTTCGGCGCTTACCATCGTCTCTGCCGCCAGTTGCCAGTTGCTCTCCGGCAAAGTAATAGCGCCGGGCACCTCAAAGGCCAACTGCATGCCCTGCTTGATCAAAGGTAGATCCGGCAGTGGCATCTCCTCGCCAATGACGAAGCGGTCGTATTCCTTGAACACAAACAGTCCCTGGGCGAGCGTGATTCTGGAGCCACTGGCTTTCTCCTCGATGCCCAACCTGGCGCGCTCCACGTGGATCCAGTTGATGTTGCGCAGCGACCTGCGCAGGCGATGGATGGCCTCCCTCAATAGGTGCCTCTGGAGACTTGGATGCAGTTCCAGCCACGGTTCTAGCGGAAAGGCGATGGCGCCCTCACATTCTTCCGCGAGGGCCTTCCACGCCTGGAGACCTTGAAGCCGCAGGTAATCATAGTCATCGGCGATCAAGCCAGCCGACCGACGCAAGACGTCGCCAATGCGAGGGTTGAAGGATTCCAAGTAGGGAATGAGTTCGTGACGAATCCTGTTGCGGTGGTAGGTCAGGTCCAAGTTCGAGTAATCGAAGCGCGGCTCTAGCCTGTGGCGCCGGCAGTAGGCCTCGATCGCGCTCCTGGGCACGTCCAGCAAGGGTCTCACCAGCTTGCAAGGCGGCCCATCCCACCAGGGTTCCTCTCCCAGCACTTGCACTGGCAACATGCCGCGCAGTCCACCCAGTCCCGAGCCTCGCATCCAATGCATCAGTATGGTCTCTACCTGGTCATCGGCATTGTGCCCCACGGCGATGTGGTGGGCGCCGACTTCACGAGCCACTCGACCGAGAAAGAGATAGCGGACTCTTCGCGCAGCTTCCTCGATGGCGAGCTTGTGTTGAGTTGCGTAAGTTGGCACATCGCCGAATTCGATGGTGACGGGAACTCCCCACTCGAGAGCTACGGCCTCCACGAATTCTGCATCCGCGCGTGATTCCTCGGCTCTGATGCCGTGGTCCAGATGGCCCACGTGTAGGGCAACGTCCAGCTCCGCCTGAAGCTTTGTCAGAACGTGGAGCAGGCAGAGAGAGTCGGGTCCGCCGGAGACGCCCACCACTACGACATCGCCTCGTGCCAACATGCGGTGCTTTCGAACTGTCTCGCAAACCTTTTCCAGCAGCTCCATGTCACATGTCCAGCCAGCCCCATTCTACCACAACTGGAGTGGGAAGTGCAGACCCATGGGGATCTGGCCCAGGCCTGCTTGACGAAACGCTGGAAGTACCGTAGAATAGGTAGTTGTGTCGAGGCCGGGTGGGGTTGCGACCCGCCTTGAATTGGATCTTCTCACGGGTTGGACAGATGTTTGAGGCGCTGACTGAGAAACTACAAGGGACGTTCGACAGGCTGGCGCGCAAGGGGCGGTTGACCGAGCAGGACGTAGATGAAGCCCTGCGAGAGGTCAGGATTGCCCTGCTTGAAGCCGACGTAAATTACAAAGTGGTCAAGGACTTCGTGGCAAGCGTCCGTGAACGCGCCATCGGGGTGGAGGTGATGCGGAGTCTCACCCCCGCGCAGCAGGTTGTCAAGATCGTCAATGACGAGTTGATCGCCCTCCTTGGCGAGCCCAGCAAGCTGGATCTCTCGGGGCAGCCTCCCCATGGTGTGATGTTGGTGGGCTTGCAGGGCTCGGGCAAGACGACCACAGCAGCCAAGCTGGCCCTTCACCTGCGCAAGCAGGGGCAGAGGCCACTGCTGGTGGCAGCGGACATCCGAAGACCGGCAGCTGTTCAACAGTTGGAGATACTGGGAGCGGAAATGGACCTGG
>CAZBJW010000166.1:0-7236 GCA_964492135.1 uncultured Anaerolineales bacterium | reverse complement strand
GCGCTGCAGAGAGCGAAGCAAGCCGCCTACAGCGTGGTCATCATGGACACCCAGGGGCGTCTCCATGTGGATGACCAACTCATGGCTGAACTGGAGCAGGTAAAGGAGCAAGTCTCGCCAGCGGAGATCCTGCTCGTGGCTGATGCGATGACAGGCCAGGATGCGGTTCGAGTGGCGCAGAAGTTCCACGAACGGGTGGGGCTCACCGGGCTAATCCTGTCGAAGATGGATGGTGATGCCCGAGGAGGCGCTGCTCTTTCCATGCGTTCTGTGACCGGCGTTCCCATCAAATACCTGGGGGTGGGCGAGAAACCCACCGAGCTGGAGGGCTTTCACCCGGATCGTCTCGCCAGTCGCATCCTGGGGATGGGAGACGTTCTGACCCTCATCGAAAGAGCGGAAGAGGTTATTGATCAAGAGCAGGCGCTCAAGATGGAGGAGAAGCTTCGCACCGCCACCTTCACTTTGGAGGATTTCTTGGATCAGCTGCAACAAGTGAAGAAGATGGGGCCCATGAGCCAGGTGCTGGGCATGATCCCCGGTCTCTCCGGCCTGGCTAGCGAGATACCTGCAGAAATCACCGACATGCAATTGGTCAAGATCGAAGCGATGATCAATTCTATGACGCTCGGCGAGCGCCACAATCCTCGCATCATCGGCGGCAGCCGCAAACGCCGGATCGCTCGGGGAAGCGGTACGACGGTCCAGGAGGTCAACCAACTGCTGGGTCAGTTCCGGCAGATGCAGAAGATCATGAAGCAGATGAGCAAGGGGCGCATCCCAGACGTCTTGTCGATGTTCCGATGATCAATCCTTAGCTATTTGAGACTGGACACCACTAGAGAAGAGAGGAGAACGGTAGTCGAGATGATCAAGATCAGGTTGCGGCGCGTTGGGTCGAAGAAGCAACCTCAGTATCGGGTGGTTGTAGCTGACGCCCGCACCTCGCGTGACGGGCGTTTTATCGAGATCATAGGCCATTACAACCCGCGAGTCGATCCCCCTGAGTTCAACATAGCCGAGGATCGAGCTGTCTACTGGTTGCAGCGTGGAGCTCAACCTACTGACCCCGTGTTGCGGATGTTTGAGAAGCTCGGAACTTTCGAGAAGCTGGAACGCGTCAGGGCCGGGGAGTCGCTGGCCGACATCTTGGCAGAGGTGGTTGAGGAACCGCCGGTGCCCAGGGAAGCTGTGGCAGAACCGACGCCCGAGGAGGTTGAGGAGGCGCCGGCGCCAGAGGAGCCTAAACCTGTGCCGGACATGGCCATCGAAGAGCTTGGGCTTTCGACGCGTGTGGCCAGAGTTCTGGACGAAGCGGGCATCGAGACGGCACAAGATCTGCTCAAGAAGCTGAAGGAGGGTAGGGAAGCTGCGCTAGCCATCCCGGGCCTCGGAGAGAAGTCCCTAGAGGAGATAGAAGAGAGCTTGAGGGCAAGAGATTTGCTCGAGTGACGAATACCAGAAGCCTGCGCGGTAAGCTGGCGGCGACAGGCGCAGTCGGTTGCCCTGCGATTCTGCACGGGGGGATCCAGCGGCATCCGCAGGTTGGCCTCGTGGCCGCTTTCCTGTACCAGACAGCGCTCATGCAAGGGGGTGTTTCCCGTGAAAGAGCTAGTGGAGTACATGGCCAAGTTACTGGTGGACAATCCCGACCAGGTCGAAGTGACGGAGGTAAACGCTACTCGTTCGGTGATTCTGGAGTTACGAGTCGCTAAGGAGGACATGGGTCGCGTCATAGGTAAGCGAGGACGGGTGGCCAACGCCATGCGGACGCTGCTCAGGGTAGCAGCCGCCAAAGAGGGAAAGCGCGCCATACTGGAGATTGTCTAGATGCGTGAGGAGGATATCCCGGGCCCTTCCGCTGGTCGGGGCGAACGGCCTACTCACTTGATCGTGGCACGGATCCTGGGCCCCCATGGTCTCCAGGGAGAGGTCAAGGCCGAGGTTCTCACTGATTTTCCCGACCGCTTCAGCCTATTAAAGACGGTCTACGTGGGTGACGAGCTCACTCCTGCAGTCCTTGAAGGGCACAGACTGCAGGGTGGCAAGATCATCCTGAAGTTGGAGGGTTGCGAGGATCGCGAGAATGCTGCCGAGCTGCAGGGTAAGTTAGTGTACGTTACTCTTGAGGAGGCCGTACCCCTAGCCGAGGACGAGTACTATGTGTATGAGATCATGGGCCTGGAAGTGTGGACTACAGAGGGTGAGTTCCTGGGATATGTGGACGAGGTGCTTCACACCGGCAGCAACGACGTGTATGTGGTGAAGAACGGTCGCGGTGAGGTCTTAGTGCCCGCCCTATCCGACGTCGTGAGGGAGGTTGACCTAGAGCGGGGCCGCATTGAAGTGCGGCTTATGGAGGGGCTGCGATAGAGGCGGGGCGAGTATCGCAGGGAGTTGGTTTGGAAGAGCTTAGGTATTGGATCGGGTTCAACATCGTTTCTGGGATAGGACCTGCGCGCTTCAAGCTGCTGCTGGGCTATTTCGACGACTTGGAGAGGGCTTGGTGGGCCTCAGGCGCGGAGTTGAAGGAGGCTGGTCTGGATCGACGCTCTGCAGAGGCGATTGTGGCCGCCAGGGGCACAATCGCCCTGGACGAGGAGTTGGAGAAGGTCCAGAGTGAGGGGGCCAAAGCGATTACTTGGCAGGATGAGGAGTATCCTCCCCGTCTGCGTCACGTCCACAACGCTCCTCCCGTGCTATATGTGAAAGGCGACATCCTGCCTCGAGACGAATGGGCTGTGGCGGTGGTGGGCACACGAGCATCAAGCGCGTACGGCAGACAAATGGTGGAGGTGATAGCGGGCGACCTGGCCAGAGGTGGAATAACGGTGGTGAGCGGCCTGGCCAGGGGGATTGACTCCCTTGGTCACCGGGCCGCCCTCAGGGCGGGAGGACGGACAATTGCGGTGCTGGGATCGGGAATAGACATAATCTACCCTCGTGAACATCGGGACCTGGCCGCTAATATTGTGGACAGAGGGGCCCTCGTCACCGAGTATCCCCTGGGTACCAAGCCCGAGGGAGGGAACTTCCCGGCACGGAATCGCATCATCAGCGGCCTCTCTCTGGGCACGCTGGTGGTAGAAGCGGGCAAACGGAGTGGAGCGCTCATCACCGCCGACTACGCACTGGAGCAGGGGAGAGAGGTGTTTGCGGTGCCGGGAAATGCTAGCAGTTCCAAGAGCGCGGGCACGAATCGCCTGATCCAGGAGGGAGCTGCCAAGCTCGTGATGTCGGTAGAAGACATCTTGGAGGAGCTCAATCTGACCCTGGTGGAGCAGCAGCAGGAGGTGCGGATGGCGGTTCCTGAAGACGAGAAAGAAGCCCAAATCCTGCAATGTATCTCCACGGAGCCTATCCACGTAGACGAGATAGGACAAGAGACGAATTTGCCTATTTCTGAGGTGACGAGCACGCTGGCCATGATGGAGCTCAAGGGCATGGTGCGCCAGGTGGGAGGGATGAACTACGTGGTGGCGCGGGAAAGAGGGGTGGAGTACATTGTGGAGTGAGTGGAGGCGATGATGTATGCCGTGATCCTGGCTGGGGGCAGCGGGAAACGCCTTTGGCCTCTGAGTCGTAGGGAATGTCCGAAGCAGCTACTGGACATAACTTCGCAGCAGAAGACGCTGCTTCGAGAGACCTATTCACGCCTCGAGCCGCTGGTGCCGCCAGACGCAATCTACGTGGTCACGGCTGAGCAGTATCTCGGCAGCACCAAGGAGCACTTGCCCTCCGTGCCGGAGGCCAACATCATCCGCGAGCCCCAGGGTAGAGGCTCCGCCCCAGCTATAGGATTGGCGGCTGTCCATCTGAAACACAGGGATCCGGAGGCCGTGATGGCCTGCTTGCCGGCGGATCATCACATTACGCAGCCGGAGAAGTTCCGGGAGGTGCTTTCGCTGGCTGAACAGGTGGCTCAAGAGGGCCACCTTGTCACTTTAGGGATGAAACCGGACCACCCTCACACTGGCTACGGGTACATCGAAATCGGCGAACAGCTGATGGAGAGTGGTGGGCACACGGTGCATCGAGTGGAGCGGTTCACCGAGAAGCCAGAGGAGGCCACGGCCAGAAGGTTTGTGGAGGGAGGGCAGCACTTCTGGAACAGCGGCATGTTCATTTGGAAAGCGGCGACGATTCTCACAGAGATGGAGAAGCACTTACCCCGACTTCATGCCTGTCTGGCGGAGGTGGAGCGCGTCTTAGGCACCGAAGACGAGGGGATCGTACTGGAGCGTACCTGGCCAGACGTGGAGCAGGAGACCATCGACTTCGGCGTAATGGAGAAGGCCGACGACGTGGTGGTGATCCCTACAGACATTGGCTGGACCGATGTGGGAGATTGGGCCACGCTCACAGCATTGTTGCCCAGCGATGGGGATGGCAACGTCGTCGTGGGTCATCATTTGGGCTTGGAGACTAGGAACTCTCTGATTCACAGCCCTCGTCGCCTCGTGGCCACCGTGGGGATAGAGGATCTAATCATCGTGGCCACCGAGGATGCGATTCTCGTTTGCCCCAGGGATCGGGCGCAGGATGTGAAGGCCTTGGTGGAGCGCTTGGAGGAAGAGGGCTGGCGGGAGTGCCTATAGGGTGACTGGTTCGATGGAAGCATACTGCCTGCGGTGCAAAGCCAAACGGGAGATGGTCAATCCTCAGCCGGTCTACTCTAAGAAGGGACGGCCTGGGACGAGGGGCACCTGTCCCGTCTGCGGAGGCGGGATATATCGATCGGGCGAGACCGAGGCT
Organism: uncultured Anaerolineales bacterium; assembly: GCA_964492135.1. GTDB lineage: Bacteria > Chloroflexota > Anaerolineae > UBA7937 > B3-Chlor > CAYGAW01. The sequence continues at coordinate 2,481 of CAZBJW010000166.1, read as the reverse complement.
CATCACTCACTGCCCAAGCCGCAGGTGATACCTGGCGATGGTAGACTGGTCATCGTGGAGTCGCCGGCCAAGGCGCGGACGGTGGGCAGGTTCTTGGGGAAAGGCTACAAGGTTGAGGCCACCCTGGGCCACGTGCGCGATCTGCTCAAGTCCCGCCTGAGCGTGGACGTGGAGAACGATTTTGCACCCACCTACCGGGTCCTCAATGAGAAGCGCAAGACCGTCAATCACATCAAGAAAGTGGCCAACAAGGCGGCAGAGGTGTACCTGGCCACCGATCCCGACAGAGAGGGCGAGGCCATCGCCTGGCACGTTGTCCAGGCAGCGAACATAGGGGACCGGCCTACCTACAGAGTGGTCTTCCACGAGATCACCAAGGATGCCGTCAGAGAGGCCTTCGCCAACCATCGCGACATAGACATGAGGCTGGTGGATGCTCAGCAGGCTCGCCGCATCCTGGACAGATTGGTAGGTTACCAAATCAGCCCGCTGCTGTGGAAGACCGTGAGAGGAGGACTTTCAGCGGGCCGGGTCCAATCGGTGGCCGTCCGCCTGGTCGTCGAACGCGAGCGAGAGATCGACGCCTTCGTCCCGGTCGAATACTGGTCCATCGAGGCTCAACTGGCCAAGGAGGAGAGTCGGGGACAAGAGCACAGGGAGAGCTTCTGGGCTCAGCTGCACAAGGTCAGGGGCGAGAAGGTCGATCTCAGCGACCGAGCGGAAGCGCAGAAGATAGTCGATGACTTGCAGGGTGCGAGCTATGTAGTGGCCAGGGTGGACAAGCGGGATCGACGGAGGAAGGCTCCCGCTCCCTTTATCACCAGCACCATGCAGCAGGATGCTTCTCGTCGGCTGAGGTCCTCAGCCAGGCGCACCATGCGCATCGCACAGCAGCTCTACGAAGGCATAGATCTGGGCCCCGAGGGCGGCGTGGGTCTGATCACGTATATGCGCACCGATTCCGTCAATGTATCAGCCCAGGCTCAGGGTGAGGCCAGGGCTTACATCTCCGAGAAGTACGGCGACAGGTACGTGCCCGCGAAGCCACCGCGTCACAAGACGCGGGCCAAGCGGGCAGAGGAGGCACACGAAGCGATTCGCCCCACCTCCGTGCGACGCGAACCCCAGGTGCTCAAGCAATATCTCAGCCCTCAGCAATTCCGCCTTTATGAACTCATCTGGAGACGCTTCGTGGCCAGCCAGATGGCCTCGGCGGTACTCGAAACCACCTCTATCGATGTAGAGGCGGGCGATCCGCAGGTGGAGATGCCATACCTTTTCCGCGCCACGGGACGCGTAGTCAAGTTTCCTGGCTTCCTGCGGGTGTACGGGGACCTGCGGCGGGACGAGGAGAGGGAGGCCGCCGCCCTGCCAGCCCTGACAGAGAGGGAGATGCTGGATCTGCTGCAGTTAGTGCCGAAGCAGCATTTTACGCAACCGCCTGCACGCTACAGCGAGGCGACTCTGGTCAAAGCCTTGGAGGAGCACGGCATAGGGAGGCCCAGCACCTACGCCCCCATCCTCTCCACCATTCAGGAGCGGGGCTACGTGCGCTTGGTGGACAGGCGATTCGAGCCGACCGAGTTGGGCCTCATTGTCAATGACCTGCTGGTGGAACACTTCGGCGATATCGTGAATGTTGGCTTCACTGCGCGCATGGAGGAGCGGCTGGACCTCATAGCCTCGGGCGAGAGGGAGTGGGTGCCCGTCTTGCATCGCTTCTACGACAGGTTCGAGGGCCAGCTGGAGAAAGCCAAGGTGGAGATGGAGAAGGTAAAGCTGGAGCCTGAGCCGGCAGGCATAGATTGCGAAGAGTGTGGCAGCCCCATGGTCATCAAGATGGGTCGCTATGGAAAGTTCATTGCTTGCAGCAACTATCCCACATGTCGAAACACCAAGCCCTTCGTGGTGAAGGTGGGGGTCGACTGCCCGGAGTGCGGGGGCGATCTGGTGGAGAAGAAGACCAGGAAGGGCCGTACATTCTACGGCTGTGCCAACTATCCCGAGTGCGACTTCGCGTCCTGGGACAAGCCCGTGCCGGAGCCGTGCCCCGAGTGTGGGGGGCTGCTGGTGGAAGCGGGCAGGGAAGCCGTGAGATGTATCCGCTGCGGCACGCGCAGGGGACGTTTGCGCGAGGAGACGGTTCCTGAGGAAGAACCCTTGGGGACTTGACATATTCTCAACAGGGGGAGCCTGTGGCCAGTGACGCTCGTCGCGAGATGACCATGGAAGAGCAGCTGGAGCTTTACATAAGGCATCTCGCTGTGGAGAAGGATGCCTCCCCCTATACCCTTCGCAATTACTCCCACGAGATTGGGCAGTTCCTCGATTTCCTCCAGGAGCAAGGGCTGGACTCCTGGGAGGACGTGGGTCGGCAGGTACTGCGGCGGTACCTCCTTTGGCTGCGCAAAGAGGGGTACGTCGAAGCCAGTATGGCGCGCAAACTCTCCGAACTTCGCTCCTTTTGCCGCTACCTCGTAC
>CAZBJW010000165.1:0-10355 GCA_964492135.1 uncultured Anaerolineales bacterium | reverse complement strand
TGCCTGAGGTGCGCCAGGGTCTCCTCGCCGGCATAGTCCCGAAGCCAGCCAAGGAACCAATCGCTGTACTCATCGGCGGTCGTTACGTGGAAGTGGAAGTCGATGACGGGACTACTTATCGCCATGGTTGTATACGCTCCAAACTCTGCGACAAATCTTCCTCGGTGTTTACCTCAAGGATAAGAACCTCGTCGTAGCCCTGCGCGCTCAGAGTATCCATGAAAGCCACATAATCCACGCTGCCGTCGCCCAGCGGCAAGTGATCTCGCACGCCTGGCCCGGCGCTCCCACCCCGAACAGCGTCATGGAGATGAATCTCTCCGATCCTCTCCCAATGCTCACTGAGGAAAGTGAGAGGATCCCCACCCTGTAGCGTCAGGTGACCTACGTCTAGACAGATGCGCATCCCGTGCTCATTTATCAGAGGCACGATGTAGTCGAAGGGGAGCCGCTCCAAGTTCTCCACACACACCTTCCCAGGAGGCACGCAGGCAGCAAGCTCCTCCAGAGTGCGAGCCGCTCGATGCAGAAGCTCATCCATCAGCAACTGCTTCTCCTCTTCGGGCATCTGCTGAACCGAAGCGAGTACTGAAGTCCAGAGCCCCCATAGATGCAAGACGTACGATTCCAAGTCCAGGGCCTGAGTCCACTCCAACACCTGCCTTATGCTCTGCACAGTGGTCTGACGGAGCGGCTCGGCCAAGCTGGCACCATCCTGCCATAAGAATGGCAGGTGGAGGGTGCAGGCGAAACCCATCTCTCGCTGCAGCGCGGCCACTTGGTCGTAGTACCCGGGGCCGAAGATTTGTGGGTAGAGTACTGAGAAGTCCCCATTCAACTCCACAGCCTGTAGCGCATACTTCTCTATCAGAGTGCGAACCGCATCGAGGTGACGACGTCTCTCTGCTTCAGGCTGCTGCGCATCAAGGCCCCAACCGACCAACGCGATCAAAGTGGTGCCGATCTTCACGCTTGTCCCTCCACGCCTGGCGACCGGGTTCAGAACCTCCCCCGGTACTCATCCTCCGGGTACTTCTCGGCGTTCTTCCCTAGCTTGTCAGCGAGCGCTGTGCTTAGGTCAATATCCAGCGAGTTGGCGAGACTCAGAGCATAGATTAGGACATCCGCCAACTCCCCAGCCAGCCTCGCCAGCTTCCCCTCACTTTCCCGCACTCGACGCGACTCCTCTGGCGTGAGCCACTGAAACTCCTCCATAAGCTCTGCAGCCTCGATGGCGATGGACATGCTCAGGTTCTTGGGAGTATGGAACTGCTCCCAATCGCGCCGGTCCCTGAAATCCCTAACCAGTTCTTTGAGCTGCGCTAGCGTGGTGTCCGTATCTCTCATGCTATCGACACCATACGGGATCCGTATCATCGAACAGATTATTGGTCAGGCGCATCGGGTCACTTCCGTCCGAACCCATGAGGTAGATCTCTCGCGCCCTAAGGCCTTCCGCACGACCGGTGTAGGCAATGAAGACTATCCACTCGCCGTCAGGCGACCATTGAGGCTGCTCCGCCCCCAGGGGGAACATCGTCAATCTTCTCGCCTCTGCGCCATCGGGCTCCATGATATAGATCTGATGCCTGCCACCCCGGTCGGAGGTGAAGGCAATGTGATCGCCCTCAGGCGACCAGGCGGGATACCAATCCTGGGCGGCATCTTGGGCGACACGCGAAGTGCTTGCATCTTCAACGGAGATGCTGAAGAGCTCCCAACTGCCATCTTGCTCCGAGGCAAAGAGCAAACCCAAGCCATCGGGAGCCCAGCTCGGCTGCTCAACGGAGGATTCCTGTCTGGACAGTTGGGTCTGTCCGCTGCCATCGACATCCATGAGATACAGTTGACCGGGCCCATGACGGTCTGAGACGAAAGCAATGGTCTCTCCATCTGGGGCCCAGCGAGGGGAGTAGTCACCTCCCAGGGCCCTGGTGAGGTTCGTCGCCTCGTTGCTCTCCAGGTCCAAAAGCCAGATGTCCGTCCCGCCTCCAAGAGCGCTGGAGGTATAAAGCATCAGGCCCGGACCGCTACATGACGGCTCGCGGTCACGCTCAGGACCATCGGTCAAACGCATCACTTCACGGCCATCAGTACGCATGGTGTAGATCTCATAGTTCCCATCACGATTACTGGCAAAGGCAATGCGACCCATGGGGACCACGTCGACTACTGTAACGGCCGACGTGAGCATGCTTCCCGAACGACTATATACCTTGACAGCAAGCTGATGCCGGCCCGGCTCTTGTGGCCGCCAGGAGTGGCTAACGGACCAACTCGCCAGTCCTACGGCGCTATCGCTGGTGGCCTGTCCGACCAAAGCCCTGTCGACCCACAGCTCAGACTTGACCAGGTTCCGCCCGGTCGCGGATGTCTGTACACTCACACTCTCTCCCTCCACTGTGAGAAAGCCCTGCGGCGGATAGACGATCTCAACTCCGGAAACATCGGGGGAGAGGAGTACCCTGGCCACGACGAGCAAGACAAGACCTGCAGAGACCAGGGTGACCAAGAGGCCCAGCAGTGTCAGAATCCTTACTTCCCGACCAGTCATCTGCCCGCTTGCACGACATTGCCCGACCGGCGCAACGGCCACATTATATTCGTCCGCCCGAGAAAACACAATCGCAGAGACCTCGACCAAGACCTCTGCGATTGCGAATGGCTGTGCGCCTTCTGGCTATGGCCGCTAACGACTTCTATCCTTTGAAGGTGATCCCGTCAACGTTGAGCAGCACCTCCTTGCCCGCCGTCGGCCACTTCTTCCAGAGCCTGATGAAGAGAGTCAGGCTATCCGACGCAGCCGTGACGTGCATGCAATAGGAGTCCATCTCCTCACCCGGAGCCGTGCGCTCGTAGACGGTGTCCCAGGGAATGTTGGTCCAATCTTCCGCTGCCAGTTCTGACCAGTCCGTGCCACCGTCTTGATCAATACCCACATTGGCGGTGTAACCCCAGCTTTGGGGGTCTGCGTCTCCCCGCAGGCACCGCAACATGCCGGACAGGCAGAGCTCGTACCTGGTGCCCGCATTGACGGACAGCGTCTGATAGATGCCAGCAACTCGATCTGGGTCCGAAGCACCAAAGCACCCGGTGTTGATCTCTATGAGCTGGGAATGTGCACCCTCGTGGACGACCGGGGCCCATGTGTCATCATGAAAAGTCGCCCTCATGGCCCCGCCGTTTTCGAAATCATGCCATCCTGTCGCCACGCCGTCCGGCCCAAATCCTCCCTCGAAATCCCCGTTGGTGACGAGGTTCTCCGTCGGACCAGCGAGCGAGGGAAGGACGAGGAGGCTTACCACTAAGGTCAACAAAGCCAGAAAGGATCCTATAAGAATTCGAATTCTCATCGCTCCCCCCTCATCATACCTTAGGCAATCCCGACAGCCGCCCCTCCGCCGGGGCACTTTGGCCAACTGCGCCCTTGGCCACTCGATTGGGCTAGCAACCCTTCAAATGCTGGGTATGGCCCCTCCTTTCATGTTAACGCTCTTGCAGAGACTCTGCTTCCGTCACGGAGGCGCCCTACCTCCGAATCCCGCACATTACCCACTGTCAAGGGAACATCCCGACGGAACGGGTCACGTCCTAGTATACCAGATTCTCGGCGTTCCTGCAAGCCCCGCCAGCTCCCAGCCTCAGATACTCGCGGGATCTCAGTCCTGCGCGCACCATCAAAAGACCGGCTTGCACAGGATCTCATTAATGCGCAGCTCGAAGAAGTCTTGGGCGTTGGCCGGACGCAAGATCGCAGCTGTGTCGGCACCACGACCGGTGCCCGCTATGGCCAGTACAGGGTCGCCGGTGCCGATCAATCCTGCGTCAGCAGCCATGAGCGTTATCTCACAAACCACCTTCATACCTTCGCCAAGAATGCGGAGCGTATAGGCTATGACCTCATCGACCTGGTACGTGTTCAGCTTACGGCGAATGGCTCGATTGACGCCTCCGAAAGCATGCTGGCAGGTCAGTAGACGGGCGCCCGCTTCAAGGATCGCCCGCCTGTTCTCCTCCATCAACTTCTGACTGTTTGGCTCGGCGAAACCAGTGGAATGGGTAACCACCACCAAGTGATAGCCTCTGAAGATCTCTGCGGCTCTTCGCCCGGTCTCACCTTCTGTGCTGGCAACTACTATCTGGCGGATGCCGAGCTCTCGTGCACGCTCCATGGCGATCTGGAGGGTCCGTTCGGTGTTCTGTTTCCCAGGTTTGCTGAAATACGTGATTTCCGCTGTGGTTTCGGCGTCAGACATCGTACCTCCTTTCCAACACTGTCAACGACCAATCTCCGCACTATCGCGGGCAATAGAGAGCCAGGCGCATCCTGGCCCGTGCGCAGCGACAGTCACTCGTGGTAGCCTGCCACGGGCGCCGAGCCCGGAGGCTCGGCGTGCCAACGCACGAAAGCTGTGTTATTTGTGGTGGTTGATCAGAGGGCGGCAGCGCGTGATCGCATGCGGGTACGGGAGTTGCAGGGAAACATACCTTGAAGCAAGAGGTCACTGGTGCTAAGTGCACACACTAAGTCCCTGGGCCTCCAGGAGTATTGAGGCGACTGAATTCAGGGCGACTGGCTCAAAGCGCGGTAGGCTATCCCCTACGTGAGAGTCTCCGTTGTTCTCTCGTCGTCTAGTGCTCCCTCATCAGCGGTCTTCGGTGGCTCACGTCTTTGCTGAGCCGCCACAGGCGTTCTTGGACTCCACTATAGCACAGACACGCGCAAGGAGTCAAGCCCCTCCCGGCATGGCGCCAGTTTCAGTTCTATGTGAAACTCCACCGCATTGTCATCCCACCTCAGGAATCGTGAGGTGGGTTCCGGCCTGACACTCAACGATGGACGTGAGGGACGGGGCCGGAACTTGAGCGCCACAGATCAGTGGGTCCAGTCCCTGTTCGACACCGACTCGGGCGTGGGAACTGGACAAACCCGTTTTGTCACGCTGCGACGGCGATGGTATAATCCCCCACACCATCCAGCCAGGAGTTGACGGTGACACACCATACCCCTAGGGCGAAGGTTGGGTATTTCTGTTCTTACGTGCCCAGGGAGATCATCTACGCCTTCGAAAGGGTGCCTGTTCGCATACTACCTACGGCCTTGAAGGCCTCCGAAGCGGAAGCGTATCTGCCTCGAAACTTCTGCTCATTGGTGAAGATCACCCTTTCCAGTTTCCTGGAGAACGACTGTGACCTGGAAGCGGTGGTGCATGCAGATTCGTGCGACGCCTTGCGTCGTCTCAACGACGTATGGCGTCACTATGTCGAGATCGAAGCTCTGCACTTGTTGGATCTCCCCAGAATTGATGACTCCGTGGGACGCGAGTACTTCCATCATGCCCTGTGGCGCCTGGTCGAGAGACTTGAGGAACGATATGAGGGGCGCCTATCAGCAGAGCGCCTCGGGAAGGCTATCCAGTGCTTTAATCACCAGAGATCCCTTCTGGAAAGGCTGGAGGCAGAATGGGCCGGAGGACGAATCCCGTCCGTGGAATACTACCGTCATCGTCGCGCTGCCATGACTGAAGATCCGCTCTTGGTCAACGCTCAACTAGAGGGCGTGCTAGACGAAAACGTCCGGCAAGGGTCTCCTGCTGTTGAGAAGACCCGCATTCTCTTGGTTGGCAGCCTTCTCGTGCGCCCAGACTTGGCGGAAGCGATCGAGCATCACGGCGCCCAGGTGGTGGCCGAGGACAGTTGCTCCCTTGGAAGGGATGTGAGCAGCCAACTGACGGTCTCCGATGACCTGGACGAGATGTTGAGCGCCATAGGCTCTGCATACCTGGGTAAGGCACCATGCCCACGAATGCGTGACTTCCCCAGGCGTTTCGAGTACCTCTCCCGGCTCATCGCCACTCACGGGGTGCAGGGAGTGATCTGCTCATACTACAAGTTCTGTGACCTCTTCATGTCAGAGTATCCGGTTCTACACAAAGCCACGCAGGAGAGGGGCATACCGATACTACTCCTGGAGGACGAGGGCGAAGCCATCCTGAGCGGCCAACACCGCACTCGTCTGGAGGCGTTCCTGGAGCTACTGCAATGACCGACACCGGAATTCGTACCGAGCGGCGAGAGGAAAGACGGCTGACTGCCGCAATGCTCAGAAGGGTCCTCCGCTCGCCAATGGGCTTGAATCTGCTCAAAGGATACTGGGGATTCAACTCCCTGAAAGAACACATCCGGATTGGTGGCCAGTTTGCGCTGAACCTTGCCCAACGAACGTATATCAACCCCGATGCTCCAGTGGTGTGGTTCAACGCCCTGTTCCCGCCCGAGCTGGTCTGGGGCCTGGGAGTCATTCCCTTCTACCCGGAGATCGTCTCTGGAATGGCGGCAAATGTGGGCCTGGGCCCCTCGTGTCTGGCTCAAGCCAGCGATGCCCATTACCCGATGGACATCTGTACCTTTCACCGCAACGCCGCTGGCCTGGCTCTGCAGGGTGTTTTTCCCAAGGCGGATGCTTACGTCAGTACCTCCAATGTTTGTGACATCGCCGGTCAGATGCTGGCCAGCTTCGCCTACGAGGGTGATAGTGAGTTTCTTATCGTCGATGTGCCTCCCACCTATGACAAAGAGAGCATCGATTATGTGGAGAAACAACTGAACAGACTCCTGGATCGCCTCTGCGCGTTGACTGGCTTGTCCGTGGACATCGAACGCCTCAAAGAGGCCGTTCGCCTGTCCAACCAGGCCCGAGAATACTACCAACAGGTGAGGGCACTCAGGAGGGCTGAGCCCGCTCCCCTGCGAGGCTCTTCCCAACTCAACCAGCTGGCACTCATCGTCACTGCCTTCGGTACGCCCGACGCAGTGGAATTCTACCGAGCCCTGCGCGACTATACTCGAGATCTCGTATCCCAAGGGGTCGGAGAACAGACAAACCAGAAGTACCGGCTCTATTGGATGCACTTGAAGCCCTACTTCCGCGCGGATCTGATGTCGTGGTTAGAGGATGATCTGGGGGCGGCCATCGCTTTCGAGGAAGCCAGCAATGTGTGGTGGGAACCTCTCGACGAAACGCAGCCGGTGCGAGCCATTGCGGAGAAGATCCTCTCCGTCTATTACAACGGACCCCTGGAGCGTAGGCTCCAGACGACGCTGCAATGCGTCGAGGAGTTCAGGGCCCAGGGTGTGGTACAGTTTCACCATTGGGGCTGTCGCCAATCAACAGGTGCATTGCGTGTCATGCGAGACATACTGAGAAGCAAGGGCATTCCCTTCCTACAGATAGATGGTGATTGCATCGATGAGACCAATCTACAGCTGGGGCCCCTTCGCACTCGCATCCAAGGCTTCCTAGAAATGCTATAGCGGCGACTTGGATGTTAAGAAAGGCCGAGTGGAGGTTTGCTGATGTATAGCGCTGGTGTTGACGTAGGCGCGGCCTCCGGAGAAGTACTGATCTGGGATGGCGAAGGAATTGTCTCCTACTCCATCGTGCCCACCGGCTTCAATAGTCGCAGGGCCGCCTACAGAGCCATGGAGCAGGCGCTCAAAGGAACGAACATCTCCCAGGAGGAGATAGGTTCCATAGTGGCCACCGGCTACGGCAGAATAGCCATCGACTACGCGGACCGCCAGGTAACGGAGATCAGCTGCTACGCCAAGGGAATCAATCACCTGCACCCGGAGGTAAGAACCATTATTGACATCGGAGGTCAGGACAGCAAAGCCATCTCGGTGGGTGACGGAGGGCGTGTGGTGGACTTCTTGATGAATGACAAGTGCGCTGCCGGCACAGGGCGCTTCTTAGAGGTCATGGCCAAGGCGCTGGAATTGGAGATTAGCGATCTGGGCGAGATCTCGCTGCGGGCGACCGAGTCCCATCAGGTGTCAAGTACCTGCACCGTCTTTGCCGAATCAGAGGTCGTGACGTTGGTGGCGGAGGGAGTGAATCGAGAGGACATCGTGGCTGGACTTCACGCAGCCATCGCCAAGCGAATAGTGAGCATGGTGAAGAGAGTGGGCCTGGTTCCCCCCGTGGCCATGGCGGGTGGCGTAGCCAAGAACATAGGTGTGGTCAGAGCTATCGAGGAAGAGATCGGCGAGCCCCTTGTGGTGCCTCCTGAACCCCAAATCGTGGGCGCTCTGGGTGCGGCCATCCTGGCCATGGAGGAGATGCACGCGGGGGGGACAATAGGCTGAAAGCGAATCAGATCATCACCACGAGCAGCCAGGCTCCCAGAGCAGCGAAGAAGATGGCTGTAAGCACCTTCACGAGCGCTGTGTTGCGTTGCAAGAACAGGGTGAGCTGCAACGACGTGGTCCCATAGTACGCCAGGACGAAGATGACCATCAGCGGGACGATGAACATCAGGTTATACAAGGCCAGGTACAACATGGCGTTGATGCGCAGTTCCGGCACGCCAGTGACGAAGATGATGGTGGGCAGATATATCTGGCCGGTACATGCCAGTTCCAGCAGGGACACGACGAAACCTGTCACGAAAGCTGCCCAGACATAGTTCCTTACGCTCGCCCCCTCTCTGATCGTCCTCCGCACTCGTCTGCGGAGCATCTCCGGCAATCTCAATGCCATGTCCTCCATTCGCCCTTGCCTGATCCTGTACAGATCATATAAGGCGAGGCCCGCCATCGCCAGACAGAAGACGCCGGTCGCCAGGTAGACCAATCGCGAGAGCGTCTGCACAATAGCTAGGGAGTGCACGAAACCCAATGCTCCAACGCCCACCAGGAAGTAGGCCAGGAAGACAGCACCGGCAAAAGCCCCTCCAACAACCAGGATCTCCTTGCCTTTGCGCTCCATCGCCGCGAGGTAAGAGACAAAGAAGATGATCGTCGTAAACGCACAAGGGTTGAGACCATCCAAGAGACCTGCACCGGCGACGGCCAATACACCAAAGGAGCTGAAACGCTGGATAATCCTGTTGATTGCTGCTGGCGACTCTTCTTCGAGACCTTGCCAAGGAGGAATGCAACCCACCTGGCTGTGTCTTCTTATCACCTCCTCCAACCGCTCACGGGTGAGGTCGCGTCCAACCAGGTACTCGTTGCCCACAAACACCGCAGGAGCGAGCAGGCGCTTCTCGGGTGGCACTCCGGTCCGTTCGCACATGGCCTCGTTCAGAGGTGCACAGGTATTAATGTCGAAGGACCGCACTTCGAGATTTGGGTGCTCCTCTTGCAGGTACGACAGGTCATAGGCCACGCGGTCGCATTCCGCGCAGCCAGGGCTGTGGAAGTAGGCAATGTACACGGGCGCGGCCAGCGCCCCCCCAACGACCTCACAGATCCCTGTCTCGTCTGAACTGGCTGGGTCTTCGCAGGACGCATCTGGGGTGGACCCTGGCGTCCCCTGGGGTGCGGCGACAGGCATATCCTCGCTGGGGAAAGGGCAGCCTCCCTGCTCCAGACACTGCTCGACTATCCGCGGCAATTCGTCCCGTATCTGCTCCTCTCCCACCAGGACATGATCGCCGATGAAGATCTGGGGGATGGCCAGTCCAGGCACCCCATACTGCCTCTCCAGTCGGAGCAGCACTTCGTAGTTCTCCAGCGCGTCTATGTCAAAGGTCCTGATCTCCACTCGATCCCCGTACTCCGCAGCCAGTGGGCTCAGAACCTCCTCGTGTACCGCCCGACAGTGGGCACAATCTTGAGCCTGGAACACGAAGAAACGAGCCACCGGTTCGTCGGCCGAGGCGAGGCCTGGTAGCAATAGGAGGGTGGCTGTGATCAGCGCGGCCTGTATGGAGAACCAACTCTTGCGCATTGGCAAACTCACTGCCGGAGGCGAAGCCTCCCGTTCGTCGGCCTAGTATACGCTTCGCACATCAGCTTGTCAAGCGTGTACCCCCGTCCATCCACGCCGGGCAATCCTGGTCGCGCCCTAAGACGCTTTGCCGATTCGCATCAGTGCCCACGCGAAGGCGTCGTGCGTATGCTGACGGTTCGTGGGTGCAGAGCACATCGCAACCACTATCGAGCCTGTTCGCAGCGCGGCTGCTCCGATACAGGGCCCATGATGCTTTGCCCAAGGCACGTGCCAATGTTATAATGGCCACAATTCACTGCACGTTGGAGACCCACGATGGTTGATGAGCAGGTGGTAGCAGAACTCAAGGCCCTTGCCGGCGAGGAAAACGTGCTCACCTCCCCGGAGGAGTTGCTGTGCTACTCGTACGACAGCACGGTGCTCCAGCATCTGCCGGAGGTAGTGGTACTGCCTCAGAGCACGGGAGAGGTAGCGGCGATCGTCAGGTTGGCCAATCGAGACAAGACACCCATCGTCCCCAGAGGCGCAGGCACCAATCTGGCTGGGGGCTCCATCCCCATCGGAGGCGGAATAGTCCTCAGTCTCACGCGCATGACTGAGATACTCGAGATAGACG
>CAZBJW010000164.1:0-10466 GCA_964492135.1 uncultured Anaerolineales bacterium | reverse complement strand
CCATTGACTTCATCGACGTGACCCTCAAGCTTGAGGGCACCCTCACCGCCGAGCACGGCACCGGCATGGCCAAGTCTCCCTACATGGTCGGGGAGCTGGGTGTCGGGCAGGACGTCATGAGAAGCATCAAGCAGGCCCTTGATCCCAACGGCATCCTGAACCCTGGAAAGATGGGCCTGGATGACATGGTGAAGGACATTTATGACTATTTCGCCTTCACGGATCTCTTGGAGAAACCCGAGGAGGTGAAGAGCTACGGCACGGCTGTGGACAACGAGATACTGGCCTGTATCCAGTGCGGATTCTGCCGCCTGGGCTGCCCCATCTTCGCGGAGACGGCGCTGGAGTCCCGCAACGCGAGAGGTCACGTCATCCTGGCCTACAATCTGATGACGGGCGCCGTCGCACCGTCGAAGGAACTAGCTGCGAGCTTCTATCAGTGCACCACCTGTCTGAACTGTAAGGCCACCTGCCCCGCGGGTGTCGAGGTCGCCGAGATCGTCGGCGGGGCTCGCCAGAGGCTGGTCGAGGCCGGCTATCTTCCGGAGGTCTTCGTGCCCATGGTGGAGAGCCTGAAGGATGAGGGTAACCCCTTCGGAGAGCTTGCTGAGAAGCGGACGGAAACCTATCCGTCCGATTACAAGGAGAAGACCGCGCCGCCCGAAGAGGTGGATGTCCTCCTTTATCTCGGTTGCACCGGTTCGTACCAGGACCTCTATATCGCGCCTTCGATGATGCAGCTGATGGGCAGCTTGGGTGTGAGGTACGCCGTCCTGGGCGAAGAGGAGAACTGCTGTGGATATGTGGCTCATCTCATCGGCGATGAAGACACGTTCCGAGAGTGCATGGAGAAGAACGTGGACACCTTCTCCAAGCTGAACCCCAAGATGATCGTCACCACTTGTGCTGGCTGCCACAGAACTCTGCGAGATCTATACCGTGAGGAGTCGGAGTTTGACGTGGAGGTCTTGCACGCCGTGGAGTACATGGATCGACTGATCTCGGAGGGCGCGTTGGAGTTCAACGGAGAGTTCCCCAGCAAGGTCATCTATCACGACCCGTGTGATATCGGTAGGCACATGAACATCTACGAACCGCCCCGTCAGGTGCTGAAAGCCATTCCGGGGCTGGAGTTGATGGAGTTCAAGACGAACCGGGCGTTGGCCAAATGCTGTGGTGGCGGCGGCGGGCTGAAGGGGTACGATGGAAACCTCAGTTCCGTGCTCGCCGAGAAGAGGGTGGCCGAGGCCATGGACTTGGGCGCGGAAGTGATCGTCTCTGCGTGCCCCACGTGTAAGAGTAATCTGAAGCTGGCCGCAGCCAAATTGCAGAGGGAGCGCAGGCAGAGGATGAAGGTGATGGATATTACTGAGGTGGTGGCTGAGGCGTTGTGACCTCCATCCTGCGTTTCTGGATGAGGTAAGAGGAGTGCTATGGCGGAGAAGAAGCTTCTGCGCAAACGAATAAACTGTGCCAAGCAGCTAGGCGAAGTGATGCGAGACTATTTCTACAGGATGGACGGCATCTCCAAGGGGGAGGAGGAAGGCAAGATTGCGTGGTGTACAAGCGTGGGCCCGGCGGAACTGCTGTGCGCATTCGACTTCGAGATACACTACCCTGAGAATCATGGGGCGTTGCTGGGGTCCACCAAGGTGGCCATGGACTACATACCCGTGGCCAACGCCATAGGCTACTCGCCAGACATCTGTTCTTACCTAACCAGTGATGTGGGCTGCCACTTGAAGGGCGAAACCCCCCTATCCAAGGCCTATCCGGGCATCGAAAGTGTCCCTACGCCCGACATCTTGGCCTACAACACGAACCAATGCCGGGATGTCAGGGAGTGGTTTGAGTACTACGGGAGGGAGTTCGATGTCCCAGTGGTGGGCATCAACCCACCTCACGGCATGGCGGAGGTCTTGCCTCACCACATCGAGGACGTAGTGCGACAGTTGAAGGACCTGATCCCTACGTTGGAGGAGGTGAGCGGTCAGGAATTCGATATAGACAAGTTCAGGGAGAGCGTGCGCCTCTCACGAGAATGCAGCGAGCTTTGGGGAGATGTTCTTGGCCTGGCGAAGCATGTGCCCTCTCCGTGGACGTTCTTCGACGGCACGATTCACATGGGGCCTGCCGTCTGCTTGCGCGGCAGTCAGAGAGCCAACGACTATTACGAAATCTTGAAAGCAGAGCTGGAAGAGCGGGTTGCTAACGGAGTGGGTGCCGTTGAGGATGAACAGTTTCGCTTGTACTGGGAAGGGATGCCCATCTGGGGGAAACTGCGGGCCCTGTCTGAGCAGTTCTCTGAATTGAGGACATGCGTTCTGGTGTCAACCTACTGCAACAGCTGGATTTTCAGCGCCTTCGATGAGGATAGGCCCTTTGAGAGCGTGGCCCAGGCCTATACCGAGATTTTCATCAATCGCAGCGAGCCGACAAAAGAGGCATACATAGAGAGGATGGTGAGGGATTTCCAGGTGGACGGGATCATCTTCCACGATTCCAAGACCTGTCCCAACAACTCCAACGCCCGGTATGGCATGCCCCAGAGGCTGGGGGAGAAGCTCGGCATCCCGACTTTGATCATCGATGCCGACCTGAATGACCTGAGGATGTACTCAGAGGAGACTACCAGGACCAACATCGAGGCTTTCGTCGAGCAACTTGAGGAGAGGAAGTAGTCTTCCTCACAGAAGGGAGTGAAGCTGGACGATAGATACTACGCTGGTTTGGATTCGGGCGCCTCGACGACCAAGGCCGTAGTGATAGATGAGGACAAGGTGATCATGGGCAGCTTCGTGCGCAGGTCGGGTGCCAACCTGCTTGAATCTGCAGAGATAGCCATCGAAGAGGCCTTGAAGCGAGGCAGACTCCAGGGGGACGACCTAGACTACATCGTGGCCACCGGTTTCGGCAGAAGGAGCGTGTCCTTCGCAAACGAGACCAAGACCGAGATCAGCTGTCACTCCAAGGGGTGTCATTACTACTTCCCTGAGGAAATCACCGTGATAGACATCGGCGGGCAGGATAACAAAGTCATCAAGCTCGATGCCCAGGGCAGAAAGACCAGTTTCAAGATGAACCGCAAGTGTGCGGCGGGCACTGGTGCCTTCTTGGAGGAGATGGCGTACAAGCTCGATATCCCTCTGGACGATTTGGAGACCCTGGCCAGGAAGTCCAGCAAGGGGACAGAGTTGGGCAGTTTCTGCACCGTCTTCAGCGCCACCGAAGTCTTGGACAGGATCAGAGCCGGGGAGCGATCTGAGGACATCGTGAGAGGACTTTTCAATTCGGTGGCGAAGCGCATCCTCGAGATGGACACCCTGACGGGGCGAGTGATCATGAGTGGCGGGGTGGTAGCCCATAACCCCATAGTGGCAGAGATCATCAGTGAAAGGGCCAAGAGGAAGGTGGAGATAGCACCGCATCCGCAGGAAATGGGAGCTTTTGGAGCGGCGCTTTGCGCTGCCGAGTCGCAGGCGGCGGAAGCGACAGAGCAAGACGTAATATCAATCTCGAGGAGGTAGAGAATGGCTAGAGTGCCTGATGAGATTCAGACTTGGCAGATGGTCCAGCCAACGGTGAAGGATCGCGAGACAGGTGAAGTCACCCCGGGCAAGCTGGAGAAGACCACGATCCCGCTGCCCGAGTTACAGCCCGGGGACGTTCTGGTAGAGATAGCCGGATGTGGGGTCTGTCACACCGACCTGGGCTATTTCTACTATGGTGTACCCACCGTGACCAAGCCGCCTCTCACGCTGGGTCACGAGATCAGCGGGGTGGTCGTTGCTGGAGAGAAGGACTGGATCGGCAAGGAGGTGATCATTCCGGCCGTTATGCCTTGTCGCAACTGTCCGATATGCCATATGGGCCGTGGGAACCGTTGTCTGGCTCAGAAGATGCCTGGCAATAGCCTCGGGATGTATGGTGGTTTCTCCAGTCACATCGCTGTTCCGGCCACGGATCTGTGCCCTGTGGAAGACCGCAAGGGCATGCCTCTGGAGTGGCTTGCCGTGATCGCCGATGCGGTGACCAGTCCCTATCAAGCTGCGGTGAGAGCGGACGTCCAGGAGGGCGATAGGTGCATCATCACCGGCGTGACCGGTGGCCTCGGCGTGTTCATGTCGCAGATTCTGAAGGCCATGGGCGCCGATGTGGTGGTGGGAATAGCGCGTCACCCGGACAAACTGAAGAGGGCCCTGAACTACGGCGCTGACTACGTAATCAATTCTACCGACAAGAGTGCCAAAGACATCCGCAACGAGTTCCGTGACCTGTGCAAGGCCAACGGCCTGCCGCACAACTGGGGCTGGAAGATCTTCGAGATGACCGGCGCAAAGCCGGCTCAGGACATCGCATTGGCCTTGCTGGGTTTCGTGGGGAAGCTCGTCTGGGTAGGCTTCTCGACCAACGTGAACGAGTACTCACTGTCCAGACTCATGGCCTTCGATGCCGAGATCATAGGCACCTGGGGCTGCCTGCCGGAGTACTATCCCATAGTGCTGCAAATGGTGCTGGACGGCAAGGTGGAGCTGGAACCTTTCGTGGAGACTCGGCGGATGAGCCAGATTGAAGACGTGTTCGAGGAGGCCCATACCACCACTCTGATGAGGAGGATCGTTCTGACGCCCGATTTCTAGGACATTGAGTGGCGGCGAAAGGCCGTTGGAACTGGACAATGCTCACCCCGTCGTGTATAATCCGCGCGAGCTATCGATGGCCATTGCGAGAGTTGCAAGAAGTGCGGTAGGCGTTTCAGGCCACATGTTAAGCACTGGTCCACTCGATGTGGCAGATACTGATGGTGTAGAAAGGAGGTGATGGGCAGGGCACATGCTGGTTGTGATTGGACGTAGGCAAATTATGCAGTACAAGTGACAGAGGAGGAAAAGAAGTGAAGAAGGTAGCTTTTGCTGCAGTGACAATGATGGCTCTGCTGGCGTTGCTGGCCTCAGCTTGCGGGCCAGCAGCCACCCCCACACCACCGACCCCGCCCGAGGAGCCTACGGCTGCGCCGGAGGCCACTCCCACGGAGGCGCCACCGGAGGCGGTTGCAGGCACGCCCTACAAGATCGGCTTCTGTGCTGCTGCGACCGGAGGTGGTGCCAGCTTGGGCATGCCCGAGCGAAACACTGCCGACATGATCGCGGCGCAGGTCGAGGAGGCCGGCGGTCTGACTGGCCCTGATGGGGTCGTCCATCCCGTCGAGTTCCTGATCTACGACACCGAGAGCACGCCGGATGTCGCAACCACCGTAGTCAGCAGGTTGATCGAAGAGGACGAGGTGGATGCCGTAGTCTGCGGCACGCTGACCGGCACTAGCCTGGCCATCGTGCCCCTCGCCGAGGAGGCCGAGGTGCCCTATGTATCTATGGCTTCCTCCGAGGCCATCATCAAGGACCCGGAGACCGGTGAGGTAAGGGAGTGGGTGTTCAAGACCGCACAGACCAACGGTCAGTCTGGAGAGTGGCAAGCTCTATACGCGGAAGCCATGGGCTGGGATGAGGTCTGCGACCTGTACGAGAACACCGGCTACGGGCAGGACTGCCTCGCCAACACGACGGCCATGATGGAGGCCAAGGGGATTGCGGTGGTGTACTCGGACAGCTTCGAGCGCACCGACACCGAGTTCCCGCAGGTCGCCAGCGTGTTGGCCAGTGGCTGCGATGCGGCGGCCATCGGCGCCATTCCGCCTGGAGCTTCCATGGCGACCGTGGCGGTTCGAGAGGGAGCGCCAGATCTGCCGGTGGTGAACGGTCATGGTGTGTGCAACCAAGCCCACATCGACACGGCCGGCGAGGCAGCTGAGGGTACCGTGAACCCTTGTGGCGTGATGATGATTATCGACGACCTTCCCGCTGACCATCCGCAGAAACAGGTCGTGACCCAGTACAACGACGACTACACCGAGTTCACGGACGGAGAGCCTCTGAGCACCTTCGGCGGCCACGGCTGGGATGCGATCATGCTTGCCGTCACCGCCATGGAGAGCCTGGACGAAGGACTCACCCTGGGGGAGAGAAGGGCTGCCATCCGGGATTACATCGAGAATGACATCGTCGATTGGCCCGGCATAAGTGGCGTGTTCAACATGAGCCCTGAGGACCACTTCGGTCTGGCCTACGACTCTCTGACCTGGGTTAAGGTCGAGAACGGCCAGTGGGTCTGGTTCCCGCCTGAGCAGTGGTAAGGTAGGTTTAGAGATTGGGGGCCAGGGCGGAAGCCGCTGGCCCCCAATTGTGCCGTACAGGTGATGGAATCGGGGAGACGCGATGCAAAGGATGCTCCGCACTAGGCCGGCGAGGATGGGTGCAACGGTGGCTGCCATGGTGATACTGGTAGCCATTATTCTGTATCTTGGCAGCAACAAGGGCTTTGGGCCTGTCCAGTACGCGCAGTTGATAGTGGACGGCATCCGTGGCGGGAGCATCTACGCCCTTATCGCCCTTGGCTTTGTAGTCGTTTTCAATGTTACAGGCATCATCAATTTCGCCCAGGGGGGGTTCGTGATGTCGGGGGCGATGATCGCGGTCGCCTGCAATCAACTTGATCTCCCCTTGCACCCGGGGGTGAAACTGGCCTTGGCTGTCATTCTTGGAGTTGTCGTTACCACTCTCGTCGGAGCTCTGATGGAGAGGCTGACCATATTCCCCGCTCGGCATAGCCACGTCCTTACCCTTATTATCATCACCGTAGGCGTCTATATCTTCATGCAAGGTACGGCTCTTCTTATCTGGGGAGCTGATCCGTATGTCCTGCCGGCTTTTGCTACCCTGGCCTTGGAGGATCATATCTTTCGTTTCGGAGGCATCATGGTCAAGGCTCAGAGCCTTTGGATTTGGGCCACCGTGGCGCTGGTTCTGATGGCGCTGGCCTTCTTCTTCGAACGTACGCTGTTGGGCAAGGCACTGAGGGCTTGCTCCATCAACCGCAGGGCTGCTGAACTGATGGGTATTAATCCGAGCCACATGTCCCTGTTGGCCTTCTCGCTGGCCGCCGCCTTGGGAGCCATCGGCGGCATCGTCCTGTCTCCCGCCACCAGGCCGATGTACGATATGGGCCTCAGGTTGGGCTTGAAGGGTTTCATTGCGGCCATCATGGGGGGGCTTGTTAGTTCGCCCGGTGCGGTTGTAGGGGGTGTTCTGCTGGGGATGCTGGAGAACGTCGGGGCGGGAGTCACCAAGGCTGGCTTCAAGGACATCTTCGCGCTAATCATCCTGATCTTGGTTCTCCTCTTCAGGCCACAGGGCATCATCGGCGGGGGAGAGCCTGGCGTCGAGCAATAAGAGGAGGTAGGCAACGATGCAAAACCAAGGTTGGAGACGCCATCAGACCAGCATAGGCATTGGCATCTTCGCCATGGTCATCACCCTTCTGGGATGGATCGAGAGCGCACACCCCATGGGCTTGGAGTTCAGTAAACTCACGGGCGGCATTGTGACCTTCGATACTCTGGTGCGCGTTGGGATGCTGACCGTCGCCGTCGTGGGACTCAATCTGTTGATGGGTCACGCAGGGCAGATCTCCTTGGGGCAAGCTGGTTTCTACGCCCTTGGAGCTTATGTCTCGGCCATCATGACCACCAGAGCGGCCAATCGTGGCATCAACGTCTTCTTCCCTGGAGTTATTCCTGACCACTGGTGGTGGTGGCCGTGGTTGATGATTCTGGCTGCGATGGTGATCACAGGCGGTGTGGCCTATCTCATCGGCAAGCCCATCCTCAGGCTCAAGGGCCACTATCTGGCCATGGGCACTTTGGGCGTGGGCCTTATCATCTACATCCTCTTTCGGGAGGGCAGTACCTTCACCGGTGCCTTCGATGGCATCGCTGGCGTGCCCCGTCTGGCTATCGGCAGTTTCGAGATCTGGCCCAGGGAGAGGTACTATTTCCTCGTTTGGGCCGTGGCTCTGGCTGTTATGTGGCTCTCCCTAAATATCGTCAACTCGCGAGTGGGCCGCGCGCTGCGTGCAATCGAGGGCAGCGAGTTGGCCGCCCATACGATGGGGGTGGATATCGAGAGGGTCAAGCTTCAGGTGTTCGTACTGAGCACGGTCTTCGCAAGCATCGCCGGCAGCCTGTACGCGCACTATCAGACGCTGGTCAATCCGGCACCTTTCGGGTTCGTAGGTTCGCTGGACCTGGTGATCATGGCCGCTCTCGGTGGTTTGGCCAGCATCTGGGGGGCGCCCTTCGGTGTGGGCATCGTCTTTGTAATCAAGGAAGTACTGCGTGCCAGACTGCACCAGCTCTTGCACGGCGCCGGCGGTGAGCACGAGATCATTATTTTTGGCATCCTTCTCGTGCTCATTATGATCTTCATGCCCCAGGGGCTCAGCCAGGGGGCGACGACAGCCTATGGCTGGTTCAGGAGCCGATGGGCCACGCGCCGAGGAGACGACCAAGAGGTGAAGCAGGTGGCCTGAGGCAGACTCGTGCGGCTGGGAAGATGCTTGCCTAGCATGGAGCACGCTGTTCTGATAGGGTTCGTCGGCAGGAGGAGACGTGGCTGAGAATGCGATTCTGGAAGTGCGGGATCTGAGGAAGGCGTTCGGAGGCCTGTTGGCCGTAGACGACGTCTCTTTTGATGTGGAGCCAGGGGAGATCTTCTCCATCATCGGCCCTAACGGCGCCGGAAAGACCACCATTTTCAACCTCGTCTCCGGCGTGCTGCCCGCCACACGGGGCGAGATCAGGTTTGAGGGCAAGGTGATCAACGGTCTCAAAGCTCACGTGATCTCCGGCCTGGGCCTATCGCGGACCTTCCAGAACTTGCAGGTTTTCAATAACATGACCGTCCTGGAGAACGTGATGGTGGGCCGACATCTCCAGAGCGGATATGGGATGATAAGCGCAGGCCTGCGACTGCCGGGGGGCCAGCGGGAAGAGATGGAGATTGTAGACCAGGCCATGGCGGAGTTGGAATTTGTGGGCCTGGGCGCGTTTGCGCACCTGGGCGCCGCCAGTCTCCCCTTTGGGCAGCAGCGGCTGCTGGAGATAGGCCGCGCCATGGCCACTGAACCCAGACTGCTGATGCTGGATGAACCAGGTGCCGGGCTGAACAGGCCGGAGAAGGATGCCCTGGACGGTCTGGTTCGTCGCATAAGGGATCGCGGGGTAACCGTTCTCGTCGTGGAGCACGATATGGCTTTTGTGATGGGCATCGCTGAGCGCATCATAGTGCTGGATTATGGTGAGAAGATAGCTGAAGGTACTCCCGAGGAGATACAGAAAGACCCCAAGGTCATCGCAGCCTACCTCGGGGACGAGGAAATCCACGTACTCTGACACGCCAACCGGTCTTGGCGACTATACCACAGAGCTAGCCCTGCGCGACATCTTCTAGAGGTGGGGAATGCTACTTGAGGTCAAGAATATCAACACCTACTATGGGAGTATTCATGCTCTGCAGGGGGTCACTCTGCACGTGGATCAGGGAGAAATCGTGACGGTCATCGGAGCCAACGGGGCGGGCAAGACTACGCTTCTGAACACCATTTCCGGTGTGCTTCACTCGAGAACTGGGGAAATCCTCTTTAATGGTCACGCTATCACCAAGTTGTCGCCCGACAAGGTCGTGCATCTGGGCATCAGCCAGGTGCCGGAGAGGCGACAGGTATTCTCCACCTTGAATGTTCTGGACAACCTGCTACTCGGAGCGTATCTCCGCCACGGTAAGGACTCGAAGGAGGAGATTCGGAATGATCTCGATTTCGTCTTTGAGATCTTCCCGATCTTGAAGGATAGGCAGAAGCAGATGGGCGGCACTCTATCTGGAGGGGAACAGCAGATGCTGGCCCTCGGCAGAGGACTGATGGCTAAGCCCGAGTTGCTGCTGCTGGATGAGCCTTCTCTGGGTCTTGCGCCACTTCTAGTCAGGGAGATTTTCCGGGTAGCGGGAGAGCTTCGCGAACACGGGACGACCATGTTGTTGGTAGAGCAGAATGCCAGGGCTGCGCTCCAGTTGGCGGATCGGGGCTACGTCATGGAGACTGGGAGCGTTGTGCTCAAAGGCATGTCTGACGAACTGCTCAGCGACGAACGCGTCCAGGAGGCATATTTGGGAGGGTCGGGATCCTGAGCAGGGTGGCGAACAGTCTTCGGGCCATTCTGTGACGACCGTTGTTGTGAACGTGCCGCCACTGAGTTGGCGGCTCTTATGCGCACCGCAGTAAGAACTGGAGGTCTCTGATGAAAGTGCTGATGTCGGGAAATGAGGCCGTAGCGCGCGGAGTCTACGAGGCCGGCGTTGTGTTCGCTAGTGCCTATCCGGGTACTCCCAGTACTGAGATCCTGGAAAACATTGTCCAGTACGAGGGGATATACGCTGAGTGGTCTCCCAACGAGAAAGTTGCGCTTGATGCGGCAATCGGCGCTGCCTATGCTGGAAAGCGGGCTCTGGCAGCGATGAAACATGTAGGCTTGAACGTCGCCGCCGAGGCCCTTTTCTACTCCTCCTACACTGGGT
>CAZBJW010000163.1:0-10473 GCA_964492135.1 uncultured Anaerolineales bacterium | reverse complement strand
GCCGTACGCCATGCGTTCAGTCCCTTCATCATTCACATTACCCCCAAATCCTAACGTCCGCTCAGCTCCGGCACCTTGTCCAGGCCCGCAGCCCTGGCATGGCGGCTGGCGATGGCCCGCAGATCACGCACTAAGTCGTCGGCAAGAGGCAGAGGCTCGTAGGCCGCGATTAGTTCCTCAACACGGCGATGGGCGCGAGCGCTGATGTCCGAAGCCCCCTTCTCGAACCAGGTCTGTCGATAGTCCCGATCGATAACCTCTGTGGGGATATAGTCTTCCTCTCGGAAGTGCCGCCTGGTGTGCTTGCTCTTCAGGAAGTTGCCGGCGTGACCCACCTCCCGCACTACCTCCAAGGCGAAGGGCCTCTCAGTGTCGTCCACGCCGCGCACCAAGCGCTTGGCCATGCCCACGATTTCGGCGTCGATGACCAGTTTCTCTAGGCTAAAGCAGCTCTCGAAATCCATCATGCCCGGGCCCGACATCATGTTGATGCCCGTCAAAGCACCCAGGACGGCCCCCGACGCCGATTCTAGGCCAGTCTGCGCATCTATGATCTTGGTATCGCTCATGCCCAGGTAGGCATGGGTGGGCAGCCCACCAGGCTTGATCATCTTACCGATCTGCGAGTAGGTGCAGTCGAGCATGATCGTGCCCATGGCGCCCATGGGAGGACTACCTGTGCGCATATCGAAGGAGGCCGGCGAGCCGCCCCAGACGATGGGGCTGCCTGGCTTGGCCAGTTGGTGGATGGTGATGCCGCTCAGACACTCGGCGGCGTGCTGTACCGCCGAGCCGATGACCGTGGCCGGGCCGGTGGCACCCATGAGCGGCATGGAGACCAGCTGAGCGGGCACACTGGCGCGGGCAGCATCTATCAGATTGGCACAAGTGATGTCGCTCCACAACAGTGGGGGTGAAGGACAAACGTCGAAGATGGCGCGCGGTTTCTCCGCCAGCGCTCGCGCGCTGCCAGCCACGGCCACCAGCAACTCGTGCATGATGGAGAAGCTCTCTATCGCAAACGTGCCGGTGACGATAGGCTTGCGACCGTAGAGCAAGAGCAGGTAGAGGCGGTACCAGTCCTTCATGACCTCGGGTACGTCGCCACAGACGATGGAGGTAGCTAGAGCGTCGATCTGAGGCAGCATCTCCGCCAGCCGCACAAAGTTCTCGCAATCGGCGGTGACCGGCACGCGCGACTCCTTGGCCTGATGGTCCGCCATTTTAATGGCCGCAGAGCCAGGGTCGAAGTGCACGTCGTCGTCACCGTAGTGCACCACCGGTTCGCCGTCGAGATCGTAGAGGTAGAATGAGCTTGGCGTGGTCTCGACGGCTTCTTCCGCAATGGAGCGGGGGATCCTGGCCACGCGCGACTCCCTGTCCACCGTGGCGCCTGCGTCGGCCAGCAGCTCCAGCGCTTCGTCATAATGGACGCGAACACCGGGGTCCAGCAGCAGGTCATATGCTTCGTCCAGGGCGCGATCCACGGTCTCGCGGGATAGGAACTCCAACTTGGGTCGAATCATAGGCTCCCCTCCGAAGGAACTTTGCATACCAGTGGTTCATTCGGCGCACGCATCGCTCGCTCCAGCCAAGCGCCGACGTCCGTTACTGTATAGCACGGTTGTCCCCACTTGTCAATGCGAAGTCCTCTCTGGCCTGTGCCACGGTACGTGGCAGCAGGGCTATCTTAGAGAAGAGCGCGAGCCCCTGCCAGCCGGATGGCCGTGCAGGGAGTCTGTGGCCTCCAACCAGGCAAAAGTAGCTGGACGCCCTTGCCCTCAGTGACTCTCGGGCGAACAGATGTCCTGTGGGGAGAGAGGGGTGCCACAGTAGTCCAGTTCGCTACACGTCCGCCCGCGATTCCAGGGCACCGATGTCGAAGACCATCTTCCCAGGGGCAGGAACCAGAAACGCAGCTTCGGCCCTTTGCGGGCCCGCCCGCTCACGGTCGTCTAGCGAACTCGGCCATTGAGGGTCTCGAGGAAAAGCGCTTCAAACCTTGCATGGTCAGCCCCTGTACATACGCGTATGCCATTGCCGCCTTCAGCCGCAACTGTGCGTCCGCTCTGCGGACCTTCCTCCTCGATCACCTCCAACGTCCGATTCTCGATTGTCACGATGCTCTCATCGGTAGCCACAACGGCTGCCAGCGGATCCCAGAAAGAGTACCCACCGGATTCGATGAGGCCTTCCATCCGAGCAAGCACCTGGTAGACGAAGTCGGCCTCTGGCGCCGCACGGTCTGCCTCAAGGCGCTCGTAGAAATCCATCGTGATGGGTGCATCTTCGGTCGCGTCTAACGCCACCAGGGTGATGGGCGCTCCCGAATCGAAAACCACGGCCGCGGCGTGAGGATCAACGTAGATGTTCCATTCGGACACCCTGTTCTCTATCTCGACGCCAGGAACCTGGAGATTGCCGGGCACATCTACGGCCCCACCCATCACATAGATCATCTCCAGCTTCTCCACGAGAGCGGGCTCCTTCTGCAACGCCTCAGCCACGTTAGTGAGCGGTCCGAGCGTGACTAGAACCACCCTCTCTGGCGCCGACCGAATAACTGATGTTAGCAGTTCGACTGCCGTCTGGCGCGAAGGAGAGTCCGGGTTCTGAGGGAGCGAGAGTCCCATCAAACTGTCCACGCTGTCCCGCCAGCCTGTGGGGAACGTGTGATTACCTTCCAAGGGAACCTCGCGCCCGCAAGCAACTGGCACGTCCGCGTTGCCGGCCAGGGCTAGCAGGCCCAGCGCGTTTCTTGTTCCAGGGCCGCAGTGGGCTTCTCCGGTGCCTGTTACTGTAATCGCCTGCACACTTGCGTCGAGTCGTTGCAGTAGATAGAGGATGGCCATCCAGTCATCAGCGGCCATGTCCGTGTCTATGACGATCGGCCTTGCCTCAGGTGCTGGGGCAGGCGGCGACGTCGACTGTGCGGGCGTGGGTGTGGGAGATGCTTTTGACCGACAGCCGCCCATAGCAAGGACAAGAACAGCTAGAACAAGCAAAGGCAGATAGGATTTCCTCACTTGCGCCTTCCTTGTATGGGAATCTCCACATCACCTCTGGATCCAAAGGGGATCAGCGCAGCTGGTAGGAGATGTGGTACGAGACGTCTTGGCCCTCGTCGGCTGTTACTCGGTACTCCCCTTCACCGAACCCATCGGTGATCATATAGCCGGTGCCTCTCGCCTGCTCGCCAGGGCTGGCCTCCAAAGCGAGGGTCACCTCGTCGTCCTCACCCAAGAACTCGAGCTTGAAGGAACCCTGCCCCACCTGCAAAGTGACCTCCACGTCGACGAAACAGTCGGCACAGTTGAACTCGACGTCCTTGGTTATGCTGCCGCTGGCGCTATCGATGTGCGCATCAATTTCCCCTCCCATCCCTACCTGGCTCATCGTAATGCTCTCACCTCTGGTGGTGTATGCTCCTTCGCAAGCCGTTAACAACAAGGTCAACAGGCTGACGACCACAGCGACAACGAGGGTCCTCAAGAGCAGCCTGGGCGCCGCAATCTCTTCTTGACGGCAACCTGGCAGATGCCGTTGCTCTACGAGAGCAAGCCTCTTTTTCATCTTTCGTCCTCACTCTTGTCGAAATCTTGGTTGGATCGGGCAACAATGGAGCTATCTCCAGCCTCAACCGTACCCGGACCCTGCGTGTCTAGCCGATCCGCGCTGGCGAGCGAAGCTCTGAGCTTCGCTGAGACAACATTGTTACCCCCAGTCAAGGGGTTTGTCAATCGCGGACCGGCGCTATTGCGGGGTCTTCGCCGCCACGACCACCGGAGGCGCGCTGCCTCTTTGTCCAGTTCCGGCAACCGTGGACTCGTGCGCTAGATCTGTAGCTCGCCGGACCCGCTCCTCATTCCGCCAATCACTCTCACCATTGCTTTCGCGAACAAAGCTTGCACGGGAGCCAGCCCAAGCGAGCCACAGTCGCAGAGGCCTGAGTCCCGTAATGCTAACAATTCGTGCACCCACGGGAGAGCCGGGCCGCCAGGCAGCTAGGGAAGGCCCGGTGCGAGGATCAGGCGGCCTACTTCACTACTCGTCCGCCTGCAATTCGAAGGCGCCAATGTCGCAGGGCGTATCGGCGGCCACTAGTCCGACCGGCCGGGCCTGCCCACGCTGGTCCGTGGCAAGGGTGCAACTGATGGCGGAAATGGCATCTATGGCCGGGCTGCCTCGGAGCAGGCTGTGGGTTTGTGTCTCACCGCCGTTCTCGGACAAAGGACCCAGAAGCGCATCGCCGGTGTAGTCCGGGCTGCAACTCCCGTCACCAACGAAGTTGTTGCTATTGATACCGATGGTGCTGTCGTCGCCGAGCATGCAGTCGTCACAACAGTACTCTCGGCCATCCGTGTTGTGAGCGATGATGGTGTTCTCTAAGTCCAGCCAGCCGCGGATGAGCCCTCGCTCCCCTGAGCCTTCGACGTACACACCGCCTCCAGTCCCGGAGGCATGGTTGTTGGCGATGGTGCTATTGGTCAGCCGAGCCGCGCCCTTGAGGTAGATGCCGCCTCCGTTGCCTCCAACGGCTTCGTTTCCGCTCACCGTGCTGTTGACGAGTTTCACTTTGCTCTTGCAGGCGATGAACATGCCACCGCCGTTGTCTCGCGAGGAGTTGCCGCTGACGGTGCTGCCAATGAGCGTCAGCTCCCCTGTCAGACTCTTGATGCCACCCCCCGTGGTGCACTCTCGGTTGGGGTTGGCCGCTCTGCCGGCGATGTTGTCACTCACGGTGCTGTTGATGAGGGTCAGTCTGCCGTCGCTGTGGATGCCCGCCCCCGCAGTGGCCTCGTTGTTAGTCACGCTGCAGCGTCTCAGCGTCAGTGTACCCTCATTCAAGATACCGCCACCAGTTCCGGGCTCCTCCATGGGGTTGCCATGTCGGATAGTCATGTCGCCAATGGTGACCGTCGCTCCGCTGGCGATGAAGAACACCCGGTCGGTCGCGCTTCCTGCCTCTGCGTGGGCCTGGACGACCGTACCTCCCACTCCGTGTCCCAGGATGGTGACATCCTTAGCCACCCTGATGCCCTGTTCCGTGTGCAGGGCATCGGTGACGGCGATGATCGTTCCTGCCGTGGTCCTCGCGTCGTCGAGGGCACCCTGGATGGTGCTGAAGTCGCAGCGACTGGCACACACGGTCACATCGGGCTTCAAGGTCGGAGTCGGTTCCGGCGTAGGGCTGGGTTCCACAGTGGCCGTGGGCTCGAGCGTGGGTGTGGCCTCTGGGGTCGCTGTGGGTTCGGGTGTCGGGGTGGCCGACGGCGTCAGAAACGGCCAGGGCGCGATGCACACGGCGATCACCGCCACCGCGGCCAGGCCGACCAGAATGGCCATCAACCTCATCTTGGCTTGGTCACTCACGCCAGACTCCTTCCGTCGATGCGAACTCGCATTTCCCCGCGGAGCAGCCTCACTCCAGGTAGACCCACTCTTCGAACAGCGTGGTCAGGTCGCACTGGCAGTGCTGCTCAGCAAGCTCCTTGAAGGAATCGCCGGTGGCAATCCCCCATTTGTGAGAGTCGTAGTAATCCCTCAAGAATTCGTCGAAAGTCTCTTGTCCCATTTCCTCCGACAGCGCTTCCACGAAAAGCGGTCCCCGCCCGTAGACGATGGCCCCATATTCTGTGCCCTCGTAGTCCCCTACCGGCAGGCCGATGGGGATATCAGCGCGAGCGACGCGGTCCCAGCGACCGTACCACGAATCCTCATAGCCTTGTGCGGCGCGCGGCCCGCCGGTGTCCAAGTAGTAGAGCCCGACGACGTACTGCACAACTGCCTCGTCCAGCCAGGGCTCGTCCACCTGATCGTTGCCCACCACGTTGTAGAACCACTGATGGCCGACCTCGTGAGCTGTGGTAGCTTCAAGGAGGATCTGCGAGGGCAGGCCCGCCACCTCAGCCTGAGGATCATACAGGTCAAGCGCCATCCCCATGATGCCCGGATATTCTATACCCAGCGCCTCGATTGGCGTACTCACCAAGTCAAGCTCCGTGTAGGGATACAGGCCGAATCGGTCATTGAAGCTCTCCAAGGCATCTACCGCGTACTGGAGGGCCAGCGTCGCTCCATCTCTTCGCTCCTTGAGCGCGTAGCTATTGACCAGCGTCTCCCCCACACTAGCGCTGACCACAGTGTACTGATCGCTGGCAGCGAGATAGAAATCGCGCGCCGGTCCGGCAGCGAGGGTCACAACTTGCTTGTCGCCCACCTCCTCGCGGCCGACCTCGACCCCGGAAGCGACCACCGTCAATGAGGACGGAGCAGTCACTCGCACAACGTAGAAGCTGGCGTCGTAGTAGGTCACGTCGGCGTTCGGAGGCGGAACCTCCACGTTCCACCCTTCGTCGTCGTACACCGGAATGGCGGGATAGAATTCA
The DNA here is from genome assembly GCA_964492135.1 of uncultured Anaerolineales bacterium. Lineage (GTDB taxonomy): Bacteria > Chloroflexota > Anaerolineae > UBA7937 > B3-Chlor > CAYGAW01. The sequence continues at coordinate 4,084 of CAZBJW010000163.1, read as the reverse complement.
TCCAACACCAGCACGCCGTCGAAGTAGCCGAAAAGTGCGTAGTCGTCACCCTTCTCCACGGGCACGTCCACCTCGAATTCCATCTCGAGCACCACCGCATCACCAGGTTCCAGGTTCGCCCTTAGCGGAACGCGCACGGCGCTATCCTCGAGCTCGTAGATGGGCTCCACATCCTCACCGTCGACCCCCACTCCAGTGACCATGGCCGAACCACCTGCTACGTTCGGGAACAGGCGAAAGTAGACTTCCTCCAGGGGTTCATCCTCCTGGTTGGTGTAGCGGACCTCCTGATGGCCTTCCAGTGCCAAGAAGTCATCCGATATCTCCAGGTCGATGTGGTAGACCGTAGCGCCCTCTATGCGATTCAGGACATCTTGTTCCGACCCAATCAGCCCGTCACGGAACACGCCGCGATCGTCCCAGTCGATTCCTGGCGGAGGGGATGCCATGGGCGTCAGCGCGGCGGTCGAGGCAGGAACTGGAGTAGGTTCCTCCGTAGCCGGAGGAGCAGACCCGCCACAAGCTGCCACCACCAGTATCATAGAAGCCAGAATCAGCAACACGGCACTCATGACACGCTTCATTTTCCGTCACCGTTCACGACCTTGTCCCCGGTCGTACCATCAGCAGCAACCGTCTCACACCCTATCTGGTAGACCACCAAAGGCTGCAAAAGGTCCAGACGTGGAGATGTCCAGCATTTCCTGGCCTTCGGTCGTCACCGCCTGCCCAATGCCCCAAGACAGAGGACAGGCTCGCCCCAACGGCCAGGCCGAGCTTCATGCTGCTGTAACACCCTACCGCCTACTTTCGCCGCTTGCGCCCCAGGCGCAGCGCCGTCAGCAGCCCTTTCTCACGGATGGTCTTCACCGCGATGCCCCGGGAAGTGGTTTCGAAGTACCTCTCGCCGTACCGCTCCAGCTTGTCCGCATCCAGCTCGATACCCAAGCCGGGCGCGTCCGGGACTCCAACGGTGCCATCCGGAGATACGCCGATCGACTCGGCCAAGATGCCATCCGTGACCTCGGGTACCCAGCCCGGTGGTTCATAGGGGTACTCAATGGGATAGTCCCTCGGTCCAGCCGCGCAGACGTGGAGGTTGATGAGAAAGCCCAGGCCGTTAGTCCACGTGTGGGGAGTGTAGCCCAGTCCTCGTTCGCCGCAGGCATCGAGCAACCGCATTGCGTCGCTGATACCCCCACCCACGGTGGCGTCAGGCTGGTAGATGTCGTAGCTGCCTTTCTCCAGCATCACCTTGTACTCATGCCAGCCGCCGTTCAACTCACCGCCGGCAATCGGGACTTCGGAACGGCGACAGAGCTCAGCCTGCTCATCGAAGGCGTACATGTCCAGGGGCTCTTCGAGCCAGCCCACTCCTAGCTCGGCACATGCATGCGCGAAGTCCGTCGCGCGCTCCAGTGTCCAGAGGGGAGCGTCCTCCACGAGAGCCACCCGCCATCCCTGATTAGCATCCACCACGATACCCAAACGGTCGCCCACGGCGCCGCGCACCGTCTCGATCTGGGCAACATCCTCGGCGGGATCGAAGCTGTGCACACGCAGCTTGACACTCTGAAAGCCCATCTCCTCCAACTTCAGCACCTCTTCCGCCCGCTGCTCACGAGGATGAACTTCTCCCGTGGAGGCATAGACGGGCGCCCTACCCGCTTCTTTTCCACCCAGCAGTGCCCAGACTGGCTTCCCTTCCACCTTGCCACGGATGTCCCAGAAGGCAGCTTCCATCCAGTAGTTGCGCCATCCCAGGTAGCTGACCTCCCTCAGCCGCTGCCGGAGGGTATCGATGTCCGTTGGGCCGACCCCGATGAGATACGGCCCCACCAGGCCACCAAGGCCCTCTCGCTCCCTCTCGAAGGCCACGCCGGCGGCGAGGCCCTCCACGCCGGCGCCGGTGGTCAAACGGAGGAGCGTGAAGCGGCACTCTGTCTGGGGATAGTCGGGGATCCAGGCGGGGTAGAACGGCTTGGACAGAGGAATAGCAACGTGGAACAACTCGATGCGATCGACCTTCATCGTTTCCGCTCCTTTCCCGTTTGCGAGGTCACTATCCTCAGCGGAGCATACCATAACTTTGGTGGACTGTCAATAGAAGAGAAGGCGGCTTGCGGGTCCTCCAGTGAGGCCGCTTGCCATGGCGATTGTCAGAAGCCGCTATCGACTGGCGCTTCTGGCGCAGCGAAAGCCCACGCGGAAGTTGGGCCCGAAGAAGTGGGTAGCATTGCGGTATGAGGTGCGTACCTGATCCGCCGAGGAATCCCAGGCGCCTCCTCGCAGGACCCTCTCCCCGGTTCCTGAGGATGGTCCTGCTGGGTTCTGGCCAGGTGCGCGGGCGTAGTACTGCCTATCGTACAGGTCGGATACCCATTCCCACAGATTGCCTGCCATGTCCAGGGCACCATAGGGGCTGGCTCCAGCAGGATAGCTTGCCACCGGCTGAGGATAGTTGCGACCAGCCTCCCCGGTGTTCCCTCTGTCGGGATCCCAGGCCTCGCCCCAAGGATAGGTGCGACCATCTGTCCCGCGAGCGGCTTTTTCCCATTCGGCCTCCGTCGGTAGCCGCTTGCCGACCCAGGAACAGTAGGCGGCCGCGTCTTCCCACCGAATGCCCGCTGCCGGATACGTCCCCTCACCTGGAGGATATGTAGCGCCGTCCCAATCGGGCGAAGCCTTGAGGAGCAAGTGTTCGTACCTAGCCTCCCAGCGCCGCGGACCATGCCGCCCTGTAGCCATCAGAAACCGCTGATATTGGACGTTGGTGACCTCGTACTTATCTATCTCAAAGGCGTCCAGGTATACAAGTCGCTGTGGACGTTCGTCGATGTCCCCCCTGTCGCTCCCCATAACGAACTCACCGCCTGGCACATAGGCTACGCTATTGTCAAGGGCCTCCGCCAGCTTGTTCTGGACATCCCCGTAGCCTGGGTCTGCAGCGACCACAGATTGGAAGCAGACAACAGCCTCGTCCCACCGGCGCTCAACCATGGCCGTGCCCCCGCCACGTATAGCGAAGCCTTCCTCAACTCATGATAGCCGATACGCATGGCCACGGCCCCCGCCACGACCAGAACCGCCAGAAGCGCGAGTATCCAGCGCTTGCTTTCTGTCATCGCCGTATCCCCCGTCCTAAGGACGCAGACCCGGCCCAGAAGCGCAGGTTCCGGCCTTGATGTCCCTTGAGCAACACAGCCCAAGCGAGCCGACGGTTCACATCGGTCGGCGCAAGGTCCAACTTCCCTCGCGGCGCCGACTGTGGCATCGACCTCGGTAGTCCCTGCCCGTCAGCGACGTGGCACCGGGCTACCCATCAGCCAACGAGATCACGTAGTCGTACGCTCCGCGAGCGAACCTGCCATAGGTGGACGAGTGCATAGCCGGGACCTGCACCCACTCCTTCATGGGGTGTCCCGTCCCTCTCGGATCCCACAGGTGAGCTCCTTGCAGTTGCAGAGCCTCGGCGTGAGCGTCTCCCCTTAGTTTGAACACCACGTCTTCCTCGAATAGCACTGCAATCACTCTCTGACCTGCCAGCAAACGGTGCTTTCCGAACATCTTTCCCCTTGCAACGTCTGGTTGTCCGGCAAGCTCCGCCAGCACCTCATCCAGTACATCTGAACTGGCTACCATCATTCCCTCTCTTATTCCCCCCGGGCAGAGCAAGGAGGTCCAACACAGCGAGCAGCACTTTCACCGTCTCTGCTCAAGCGACGTGCACGGCACGCTGGCGATGCAAAGCCAAGCGGGCAGAGACGATCTCTGCCCGCATCCTCATCCTGTTTGGTCTGCAGCGCTGAGAGGGGAGGATCTTGGTACTCGACGCTGCCGTCAAATGCCCAAGTGCAACAGGTCTTCGAGCTCTAGCGTTCCCAGGTCCTCAGTCACGATGTCTGCGCCTGCCTTCTCCAGCGCCTCCCGGTCTCCAATCCGGAATACGCCCACAGCGTGGTAGCCGAGGGACTTGGCGGCCTCTACACCTGAGGATGCATCCTCGAAGACGAAGATCCTGTCTATCTCAACGCCAGGCAGGGCGCATCGCCCGTATGCCGCTTTGCGCAGAATATCATATTTA
>CAZBJW010000162.1:0-10544 GCA_964492135.1 uncultured Anaerolineales bacterium | reverse complement strand
AGCGGGGCACAAAGGGCTCGGGCTTGCGGTATTCCAGGTTGAAAAAGTCGGGGCGGGTGCCGCGGCCGATCTCTAAGATGTCGCGGAACCCCTCAGTCGTGAGCAGCCCAACCTTGGCGCCTTTTCTCTCGGTGATCGCATTGATCACGATCGTTGTCCCGTGTACAAAGGACGCGAACTCACTCGGCTGTATGTTGCTGGCCGAGATGACGTCCATCACGCCCTCTTCAAATTGCGCAGGCGTCGTGTGACTTTTGCCAGTGACGACGTCACCGTCAGGGGTCACGAACACAAGGTCCGTGAATGTACCTCCGATATCAGTAGCTACTCTCAGCATCTTGACACCCTCTACTATAAAATCTATGGCTCACCTGCGGACGCAGCTCCACCGTCCTCCTAGAGCTATTCGGCAAATGAGCCTCAATTCCCCTGCAACCAAGATCTCATGTCGCCCCAATCGTACTGCTCCTCAAGCCGCCAGGGTGTGAACTCCTCCGGCGGAGGCGATTCGTAGGCCCCTACCTTGCTGTGACTCCACCCCAATCGGGCCTCCAGTTCAGCCGCGAACTCGGCGGTCTTGAAGGCGGCGATCATCGGGTCTATGACGGGCACCCCCAACTCCTCCTGGAGCTCATGAAAGAAACCATAGGTGGCCGTGCAACCCAAGATGAGGACTTCGGCGCCATCACGTTCTACGGCGTCCCGTGCGACCTCTCTGAATCGGCGGGCCGTTTCCTCCTCGTCCTCGTGGAACTCGAGCACCCCCAAGTCAACGGACTTGAAGGAGGCCAGTCTCTCCTTCATGCCGTACCTGATCACGTTTTCCATCATCTCCGGAATCCATTTCCTGCGACCCACGATGATGGAGAACTTATCTCCCAAAGTCGAGGCGATATGGGTGGATGCTTCACACGGGGCTATCACCGGCATTCGCTCAGCTACTTCCCGGGCCGCCTGCAACCCCACGTCGTAGAAACAACCGATGATCGCGGCATCGAAACCCGCATTCTCTGCCTCCTTGATGAGGTGCAAGATGTCCACCAGAACCAGAGCCTCGTAGTAGCGGTATTCCACGTGTTCCGGACCCCGGGGGAGGCTGATCATCCTGAGCTCAGTCTCCTCCCGCTGATGCGAAGTCAGGAACTGAAGCCCCTCCTCCACCAGGCTCTTTCCCACAGGATCGATGTACAGAATCCTTCGCTTCACAGGTACCTCCCATAAGAACGCTTGGGTATCCGAGCCCAGCTCACAGGTTACCTTCTCCGTGGCTGACGAAGTGGCAACGGACCGTGTGTTCTGGCTCGACCTCGACCATGATCGGATCCACTTCTGAGCAGATATCCGTGCTCTCAGGACAGCGAGGGTGGAAACTGCACCCACTGGGGACGTCAACCGGGCTGGGGATCTCGCCTCGGGAGGTGATCTTCTTGGGCTTGAGCTCCTCCTCTGCTTCCGAGACCACGGGGATGGAAGAGAGAAGCATCTGGGTATAGGGGTGATACGGGTTGCGGAAGAACTCGGCGGCCTTCGCAATCTCGCAGATCTTTCCCAGGTACATGATGGCCACCCGGGACGCCACGTTTCGCATCAGACTCAGATCATGAGTGATGAACAGGTAGGAGAGGTGAAACTCTTCTTGAAGTCTGATGAGAAGGTTGATGATCTTCGCTTGGATAGAGACATCCAACGCGGAGGTCGGCTCATCGAGGATGACCAAGGAGGGGTCAGTAGCCAAAGCCCTGGCGATAGCCACCATCTGCTTCTCACCGCCGCCCAGCATCTGGGGATACTTGTGGATGTAGTCCGCAGGCAGTTCGCACATCTCCAGCAGTTCAATGACCCTGGACGACAGATCCCCATCCGACCGGTGAATCCGTAGCGGAAGCTCCACGATCTGCTTGACAGTCCGCCTCGGGTTCAGGGAAGAGCCCGGATCTTGGAAGACGATCTGAATCTCTTTCTTCAGAGCCCCTGGCCGCTTCTTACCTCCCTGGAACACGCTTTGCCCCCGGAAGGCGATGTCGCCGTCGGTGGGTTGGTACATCCCGATGACGGTATAGGCCACAGTGCTCTTGCCAGAGCCTGATTCGCCAACCAGGCCGAAGGTCTCCCCCTCCCTCACTGCAAAGGATACGCCATCCACCGCCTTAACAGTGATCGGGGTTCGTTTTACGACGCCGCTGTGTCCAATGATGAAGTACTTCTTCAGCCCCGTGACGGTCAAGAGATCGGTGGTCATGCTCCCTACATTCCCCTTTCTTCCTCTGAGTAGAGAAAGCAGGCTACCTCGTGGTCCTCACTCACCCTGTGAAACCGGGGCTGCTCCTGGCTACAAACCTCCACGGCTTGCTCACAGCGTGTACGGAAACGACAGCCACGAGGCGGATCGAGGTAATCGGGGATCCGCCCCGGGATCCCGTCGGCGATGCCCCCACCGGTCAATTTCGGTACAGCATTCATCAGCCCCACAGTGTAGGGGTGCAGCGGCTCCGAGAACAGTTCCGCTGTGGGAGCCACCTCGACCATGTTGCCGGCATACATGACATAGACCCGGTCAGCCAACTCTCGTACCACGCCCAGCGTGTGGGTAATGAGGATAATGGAGGTGTTCCTCTCCTCCACCAGCGTCCTGAGCAGCCGCAGGATCTGATCCTGGATGCTAACGTCTAGAGAGGTGCCTGGCTCGTCAGCGATAATCAGTTCCCGGCTCCCGGCCAGGGCCATGGCGATGCAAACCCTCTGACGCATGCCCCCACTCAATTGGAAAGGGTAGTTCTTCAGGAGCCGTTCCGGATCAGGCAGGGCAACCTCCTTCAGGGCCGCCACCGCCCGCTGGTGAATCTCCTTCCCGGACAACCTCTGGTCTCCTGCCGACGAATACTTGACTGCCGCCTCCAGTTGTTGGCCGGCGGTGAAAACCGGGTTGAGAGCCGCTGTGGGATCCTGGAAGACCATGGAAATCCCCTCGCCCCGCACCTGCCCGAGTTCCCGCCCACTCATCTTCAGGATATCCCGTCCTTTGAAGTAGATCTCCCCTCCTGGGATCCGTGCTGGTGGCATGGGCAGGACGCGGAGGACAGCCTTCATGGTAGTGGTCTTGCCGCAACCGGTCTCGCCCACCAGCCCGACCTTCTCACCGCTATACACCATGAAGTTCACGCCATCCAAGACCTCTAGGGTACCTCCGAAAACGTCGAAATGAACGTAGAGGTCCTTGATATCCAGCAAAAGCTCCCTCGCCATCTCAGACCTCCTCAGCCGCCAACATATCCCGCAGGCCGTCCCCCAGCAGGTTGAAACCTAGAACGACGACCACAATGGCCAGGGCAGGGAAGACTGCAATCCACCACTGGTCCGGCAGGTACTTGTAGCCATCGGCCACCATCGTCCCCAGGCCGGGCCGCGGGGGCTGCACGCCCAGCCCCACGAAACTGAGCGAGGAGCCGATCAGGATGACCCAACCCATGTCCAGGCTCATCTTGGTGAAGATTGGCGAGACGCAATTGGGAAGGATCTCACGAAAAAGGATGTGAAATCTGCTCGCCCCCATGGTCTCAGCCGAGGCCACGAAGAACTCGTGCCGCAGGGTAGAGGCCAGTCCGTAGACCAGGCGGGCATACCACGGCCACCACATGAGGGAGACGGCCAGCATGGCATTGAACAAGTTGGGGGTGAGAACGGAACAAATGGCCAGGGCGAGGACCAGCGGCGGCACGGCGAGGAAGATGTCGGTGGTTCGCATGATCATCGTATCCACCCAAGTCCCCTGGTAATAGCCGCCCACTAGCCCCAGGATCACACCTGGAGGTACAACCAGGCTCAGAACGACTATGCCCATGGTCAGCGAAAAGCGGAAGCCGAAGAAGATCCGGCTCAAAATATCCCGGCCTACTACGTCGGTCCCGAAGAGGTATTCCCGGCAGGGTGGACGGCTTGCATTGGCGAAATCGACGAAAGCGCTCGCATGCTGAGGGTAGGGCGCCACAAGGGGAGCAAAGACGGCCAAGAAGGTCACCAGTAAGACAGTGGAGAGTCCGATGATAGACAGCCGGTTGCGGGAGAACTTGTACCAGTTGCGCCGAAGGTTTTCCCTCCTCTTGGCCCAGGTTAGGGATCTCGCTGGTACCATCTTGCTACTTACTGCCACCATCGTGCTATTCGCTCCTTCCCACTCCCAATTGGATCCGGGGATCCAGCCTGGCGATGACAATATCGACCCCAATGTTCGTCAAGATAAAGACGACGCCCAGAATGAGGATGACCGCGGATATGGCGTTCAGGTCCTTGCGCAGCATCGCGTTTATGCCGTATCGAGATATCCCGGGCCAGTTGAAGATCAACTCCACCAAAAAGGCGTTGCCTAGCGTGGCCGCAAAGTCCAGGCCCAGGATGGAGACAGTCGGGATCAGGGAAGGTTTGAGCAAAAAGCTCCTCATGATCACGCCCTCTGGGATGCCAAGCGAACGTTCGGCGGCGATGTAGTCCTTGCTGAGGTTATCCGACATCGTGGAGCGCGTAATGCGCGCCTCCTGCGACATGCCTCCCAGGCCCAAAGCCACTCCAGGCAGGATGAGGTGCCAGAAGGCGTCAAGGAAGGCGCTAGGATTGCCAGCGAGCAGAGAATCAATGGTGAGAAGACCGGTGATTGAAGCCGGCCTGGCGATCTCGGGGCTGATCCTGCCCATGGTTGGCATCCAGTCCAAGGTCATGCCGAACAGCAGGAGGAAAAGCACGGCAAAGACGAAAGAGGGGGTCACCACTCCCAGGTAGGAGATGACCCGGACCACATTGTCCACCCACTTGTCCTTTTGCCAGGCGGAGACGGTTCCCAGGATGATCCCTCCCGCCCCATTGATGATCCCCGCGAAGAGGGCCAGTTCCAACGTGGCCGGGAAGAACTCCTTGATGTCGTCGGCCACTGGACGTCGCGTCACCAGGGAGATACCAAAATCGCCCCGTAGCGCATCGCGGAGCCAATACAGGTATTGCACCTGGAGTGGTTCGGTGAGGTGCATCTGCTGACGCAGATTGTCAACCACCCACTGGGGCGCCCTGGGGCCCACGGCCATCCGCGCCGGATCGCCGGGCATGATGCGGGCGATGATGAAGATCACCACGGAGAGACCCAATACCACGAAGATAGAGTGGACGGCACGACGACCAAGGAAAGTAATGAAACTCATCTTCTCCTCTATGACGAAATCCAGGTGAAGCCCCTGAGGGGCCTCGATGGGCCCCTCAGGGGCTCGGGTCTAGCGGATCTGCAGCACCTAGGGCCCGGTGACTCCGATCCTGGGCGCGAACATGGTGTAACCCATCACCGGGATGACCTCCCCTCGCGCGGGAGGCCAATCGACGTACGACTGGACAGCGTGCTTCTGAACTTGGTCGTACAGGAAGAGGGACGGGCAGAGGTCCACGATGTAATCCTGCAAATCCCTGTACTTCGCGTACCTCTCCTCCTCGTCCACGGTAGCCAGAGCATCGTCGATCATACCATCCAGCGTCGCGTCCAACAGCCACTCGTTCTGCGACCAGGTGGCGGCCGCGTCGGAGTGATAGCGGACCTTCAGCAGGGAGCCCGCCTCGGGAAAGTCCGCCGAGACGTAGATGGTCACGATGTGAGGGCTGGTCTCTTGACTGCCCATCTCCTCGACCACGGACAACCACGGAGTGCCCACGATTTCGACGTTGATCCCGATGTCAGCCATGTTGGCCTGGAAGAGAAGGGCCCACTTCTCCTCCGCAGGCACCTCGGTGATCCAGTGGACCTCTATCGGGTACTGATCGAGTTGATCGGCGTAACGTGATAGCGCCAGCTCCTCCTGTGCCTTATCAAGGTCACGCTCGAACACGAAGACGTCCGGGTTGTGACCCGCACAGATCGCCGGGACTGGCCCCGCCGATTGCTTCGTGCCCGGCCACTCCAGGCTCACGGCGGCATCGTAGTCGAAGGCGTAGGCCACGGCCCGGCGGAAGTGGAGGTCGTCCAAGGGCGCCTTCCTGGTGTGCATCATGTAGTAGAATTCGGTGAGGACCGGGAAGGCCACGATGTCGACCCCCTCGATCTCGTCGAGCGCCTCCAGCGCCTCAACGGTCTGCCACTGGTCGGTGATCTCCAGTTCCTGCCGCGACATCATCGTGCGGACTGTGGCTGCCTCGGTGGTGGCGATGAACCTAGCCTCGTCGGGAGCGTTCTCGTCGAACTCTCCGAACCAGCCGTCGTACTTCTCCATCAGGAGGTACTCTTCCAACGGGAACTCCTTGACCTGGTACGGCCCCGAGCCGGCGTCGTGGGTCAGCAGGTATTCCTTGCCATAGTCCCCGTTGTCTCCGTAGGGCCCTGGGGTGACGATGTTGTCCATCACCTCTTCTTCGTCGAGGATGTAGAGCCGGATGAGACTGGTGAGGAACAGGCCGCTCGGCTCGGTGAGTGTGAACTCCACCGTGTTATCGTCGACGGCGGTGGCAACGTCTACGACACCCAGGAATACGTAGGCGAGTCCCTCGCCGATCTCCAGCATGCGGTTCATGCTGAAAGCGACGTCGCTGGCGGTCAGTTCACTCCCATTATGGAATATGACCCCTTCTCTCAAATTGAAGGTCCACGTAAGGCCGTCATCTGAGACATCCCAGCTCTCGGCCACCCAAGGATCGACTCCGCCCTCGGTGTTGGGAAAGACGAGCGTGTCATATAGGTTGACCAGAGATGAGGTGCTGGAGAAGTCAGATCCCACCGCGGGGTCGATGTACGTGGGCCAGGCGAAGGTGGCCCGCAGGACCGTCTTCTCTGGCGGCGGTGGCGGTTCGGTGGCCTCAGGTGGTGGTGGCGTGGCAGTGGCCTCAGGCGGTGGCGGCGGTTCGGTGGCCTCAGGTGCTGCCGGAGTGGCAGCAGGTGCGCAAGCGGGCAGCACCATAGCCAGCACTACTAGCAGACTCAACATGGTCCACAAACGTTTTTTGGTGAACATTTCTCCTCCTTACTGTTCAGCACTATTGGACCTAGGCGGCCGAATGATGTATCTCTTCCATCACCTCCCTTCTCTCAATATCCAGAAACCCCCATCAGTTGACACAACTCAACCAACCGGGGATGCACATAGACCCCTTCATCCTCCAACTGCACCTCGTCCGCCCACACCGAGGGCCCGATCACGATGCCGTCGGTGTGGCTGGGCGCTCCCATCCGGGTTCGGCCTATGCCAAATTGCATGCAGCCGAACAGCCTCTCATCCTCCAAGATGCGTCCCGTCAAACGGGTCACCCCGGGGTTGAAACCGTAACAAGCGTGGTCTACCAGGTACATGAGGGGGTCTTGGAAGCCATCCAGCCATCGCTGAAAAGTCCTTGCTTCCGCCCCTCCGTCGATGCTTGCGATGCGACCCTTGTCTATAGTGAGCCTGACCGGGCTCCTCACTAGCCCCAGTTCCGCGGGGGGCCACAGTGCCCCATCAAAGACCAAAGTGCCATGGAAGGTGTCGGCAAGCTCCTCAAACCAGGATTGTCCCGCCAGCATCTGGGAGTAACCCCCGCCCTCTCCTGCGCTCATCGGGGTGAAGCTGGGGGGCGCTTGGGGATCTGGGTGCACCACCAGGTCCGTGCCCGCTGGGCTGGTAATGTGAATCTCTTTGCCTTGGTGGGACAACTCATAGAGGGCAGCGGCCATCTCCTCCAGAAGGGGGTAGTTCACCTCGCCGATGGTGCGCACCATCATATCCACGTCCATGCCCGGCAAGCAGAAGTACCGACAACCGGCGGCGACGGCCTCCCGATGGGTGTTGCTGTACAGGGTGTAAGCCACGGCGAACTCTATCCACACGTCAGCCGCGGTCAGGGCTCTCGCGACCGGCGGAGGTGGGTCTTGGCAAGGGTTGGGCAGCGTCTCGTACCAGATGATGGTGGGGGTAGCACCCAAAGCATAGGCCGCTTGTGCAGTGGCCCGCACTACTCGCTCATCACTGGAAGTATCAGCAGTGATCACCACTTGCTCGCCTGGCTGCACCGGCATGGCCTCCTCGACCAGTTTCCGGGCAGCCGCAGCCAGCTCCAAGAAGTGGTATTCTCCCCTGGTCTCAGTTCCCACGGAAAGTACCATGACCTCAGCCTCCCTCCCCACTGACCTTCGAGGAGACAAAGGGGGAAGACACAGCCCAAATGAGAGTGCATTCCTTCCCCGACTCGTTCCGCCAGGCATGGGGTTGACCACCCTGGTAGTGGATGCTGTCGCCGTCCTCCAGGAGGAAAACCTCGTCTCCCACCGCAATCTCCAGCTGGCCGCTCAAGATGAAGACAAACTCTTCCCCTGGATGGGTATCGCTTTCAGTCCTCATGGCGGGCCAGCAGGCGACTCTGTGTGGCTCGATCTTCCCCCTGACCCCTCCCGAGGACAGGACCTCGAAGGTCGCTCTGGCCCTTCGATCGGCGACCTCCTCCGCCCGACCTTTCCGCACCACTTTCCACACTGGAGCGGAACGCTCGAAGAAGGAACTCAGTTCCACTCCTAGGGTTTTGGCGATTGAGGAGAGGGTGGCGAGGGAAGGCTTGGCCCTGTTCCTCTCGATCTGAGACAGATAACTGGGCGATAGGCCCACCATCCCACCTAGTTGGGCCAAGGTAATGCCCAGCTCGGTGCGGAGAGCCCTTAATTGCCTTCCCAGGCTTTCTGTTTCTCCCTCGACCTCTGCCATCGGCCGCCGCGCAGCGACCAGTCTGCTATCCACCTTCTCACGACACCTTTCTGAGGTTCCCGAAGAAGGGTCTCCTCCGCGACTATTCGTCCAGAGCCGCTAAACGGTCACTTCTAGCCAGGCAGCTAGAAGACCGGCGGTGTGATCACCCACAGGGCGGTGACTGCCTTTTTCCCCGGGTTTTCCCAGCGATGCTTGGCTGTGGGCAAGAAATGTATGCTATCCCCAGGGAGGAGATCATAACGATTGTCCTCGATCCACAGCCTCAGTGTGCCGTCCAGAACATAGCCGAACTCCTCGCCAGGGTGGGAACGATACTCGTCGGTGGGAAGGGAACCGTCAGTAGGCTGGATGGTGACCAGCAAGGATTCCATGACCCTCTCAGGGAAGTGCGTGGAGAGGAGAGAGTAGGTCACAGGCGACCCTTCGAAGCAGAAGGTCTCGCGCTCTTCCGCCCGCACTACCTTGGTGGGGTTGATGACCTCAGGGAAAAAATGCGTAATGGAGACACCCAGTGCCCGAGCGATGGAATAGAGCATGGAGATGGACGGAGCAGCCCTGTTTCGCTCCAACTGCGACAGGAACCCCGCGCTGCAACCGGTCCTCTCCGCCACTTCCTCTAGCGTGAGCCGTCTTTCGAGCCGGAGTTCCTTTATCCTCTGCCCGACGATGCCGATGGTAGACTCCATGACCCACTCGCACCTATCTTACTACTTTTCTCTCTGTTTGTCAATAGTGAAAATTCTTAAGTAATAGCAAATACCGATAGCTGGTCACCCCCGCCAGTCTGTCCCCGATGGGCACCAGGAGATTGCATGGGCTAGCCTGGGGGCGCTCTTCTGCGGCATGTGACTTATGTCTACTTGGAAATGCCAAAGAGGAGCGTGTTCGTTACGTCCCGACCTGCCTACGTCTGCCGCTTCACCAACCATGGGCATATGCTGTGATGAACAAGGCGGCAGGCACGTCACTTCCCAAAGGCGACCAGATGCCGCCAGGCTTGAGTGATGGGATCACCCAGGATCACGCTTTTCATCGTGCCGACGAGCTGTGCCGAGGATGAGTATCTGTGGCCTGCCTTGCAGACGGGGGGGCTGGGATGCCTGCTTAAGGACGTCGAACCGGAGGAACTGGCAGCTGCAGTTCGCGCCGCTGTACGAGGTCACGCCACGCTGCGTCCCGGGTTCCCGCGCGACGCGCCCGCAGCTCAGAACACCCCAGCGATGACTCACGGCCCGCTCAGGAGTGGCGGCCACTGGGCTGCCGGCAGAGCCACCGCATCCTGATCAGAAACAGCGTCATCGGCACGCCTACCAAGACCATCCCCTCACGGTTGCCTATCGCAGCGGAACCAGACTCGCGAACTGCCTAGCTTGCTTTTGTGACTGCCCAGAAGCTATGGTACAATCTGCAAGCGCCGCCAATAGTCCAGCAAAGGGGGAAAGGTGGATGATCGCCCCCCTTGGCACGCTCCGGGTTGGCAATGTGAGCACATTCATCAGAGCCCCTAAGTTCGACTGGGGCTATCTAATTGTATTGGGCTTATCACTCCCCGTGCTCTGGCCCCTCGTCGGACCAAGCTACCTGAGCTCTCACGACGGCCTGCATCACCTGTATCGCCTCGTGGACCTCGACTGGGTCATCCGCGGCGGCGTCATCTACCCTCGCTGGCTGCCCAACCTGGGCTTCGGCTACGGCTACCCCGTGCTTAACTACTACGCCCCGCTGAGCTATTACCTGGCTGAGCTATTCCACATCCTGGGTGTCGGCTACATAGATGGCATAAAGCTGGCCTACGCCCTGGGGTTCCTCGGCTCGGGCGCAGCCATGTACCTCTTCACCAAGGGGCATCTCGGC
>CAZBJW010000161.1:0-10614 GCA_964492135.1 uncultured Anaerolineales bacterium | reverse complement strand
GCACAGGGCAGGGCTAGCCAGAATGGCCAGCCAAGTTTGGCACATAGCACACCAGAGGTATATGCACCTACTGCCATAAAGGCAACGTGACCTAGGGAGATCTGCTCACAGTACCCAGTTAGGATACTTAGCCCGTGAACACTGATAATGGTGATGCCGGTTATGGTCATGATAGTCAGCATCCTATCGCTCAGGAATAGAGGGCAGGTGAAAAGAAAGATGAGCAAGGCAAACAGCATCACCCACTGCGCCCTGGTGCGCACGATAGCCATATCCTGGCTGTAGTTCTCCGAAAAGGTCCCACTGGGTAAACCCATCTATCAGATCCTCTCTATCTCAACCAGACCAAACAGACCATGGGGCCTGAAGATTAGCACGACTATTATGACTATGAACGGGAAGACATTGGCCAGTCCACCACCAGCAGGTAGCAGCGGGTCCAGGTACCCGGCAGCTACATTCTCCAGCACTCCCAGTGTTATTCCGGCGACAATAGCCCCGCCAATTGAGTTCATCCCTCCCAAGAGCGCTACAGCTAGTGCCTTCAGCCCCACAGTGTTCATCTCCACCATAACGCCAGATATGCCGCCCAACAGAATGCCGGCGATTACACCAACAACAGAGGCAATCACCCAGGAGAGAGCATAGACTGTAGTTACCCTGATGCCAGCACTCTGCACTACCTGTTCATCCTCGGCCGTTGCTCTCATTGCCAATCCAATCTTGGTGTACCGAAAGAAAAGCACGAGTATGACTACGGCAGCAATAGACACCACTACTCCAATCGTCATCTCCGGGGGTATGGATAGCTCAGCAAGTTGTAGGGTTACAGTGGGCAGCACTCCGTGGTAAGCTTTATATTCGCCACCCCAGACTAGCGTTGCCACCCCTTCCAATATAGTGGCTAGGGCTAGGGTCATCATGACTACAGCTAGTAAGGGTTGACCCACCAGAGGGCGCAGGGCGAGGCGCTCTATTAACAACCCCATTATTGTAGCCGTTGCTATTGCCGCCAGCAGGCTGGCCCATACCGGTAGACCGAAGGTTACCAAGAAGGTATAGCCTACGTAGCCCCCAATCATAACAAAGTGTCCCTGGGCGATGTTGAAAACATTGGAGCACTTGAGAATCAAGACAAAGCCTATAGCGACAAGGGCATAAACCATGCCCAGGGCAAAACCGCTTATCACCAGTTGCAGAAAGAAGCCCATCACCCAGCCCCCTCAACGGATCTGATGCTAATCGTGGTCTTTATTGTTCCCATCCGCCCATCCCGGTATCTGACCTGGGCCTCTATGGGCACCTCGGTCTGATCACTATAGATGGCATTGATAAGGTCGCGGTAGCGCTCTTCTAGAAATGCTCTTCTCAGGTTCCCCGTTCTGGTCAAGTCGGCTTCATCGGGGTCAAAGTCCTTGTGCAGATTGACGTATTTCTTCACCCTGGTGCCTGGCCGCAGAGCTTGATTTATCTTCTCTATGTCCCTCTTCACCAACTCGTAAACCTCTGGCTTCTGGGAAAGCTCGGCGAAGGTAGTAAAAGCCACCCTCCTTTGTCCAGCCCACCTACCTGCCCTGTCATAGTCAATTGTTATGATGGCCGAGGTGTAGGCTCTGTCGGGGCCGGCGAGGACCCAGGCGTCCCTAATATAAGGACTGAACCTCAGTCGACACTCAACAAACTGGGGAGCCAGTTTGTCGCCACAGGCCAGTTCAACGAGGTCGCCCACCCTATCCAGAAACACAACGTGCCCATCCTCATTGATGCGACCGCAGTCACCACTATGAAACCACCCGTCTTTGAGCACCTCGGCAGTCTTATCCGGGTCATTGTAGTAACCAAGGCAAACACCAGGCTGACGATAGATAATCTCACCATTGTCGGCTATTCTTACCTCCGTGCCCTCATGAACCGGGCCCAAAGTCTCCAGACAGATGTCATCATTCCTGGCGCCAGTCAGAGCTCCACCCTCTGTTGTTCCGTATAGGCTTTTGAGAGGAAGGTTCAGAGCATGGTAGAACCTGAAGGCATCCGGGCTCAGCATAGCGCCGGTGCTATAACAGATCCTGGCGTTCGTAAGACCGAGACTATCTCTGAGGGGTCTGAACAGGGCTGTGTGAGCCAAAGCGTAGGCCATTCTCCAGAACAGGCTTGGCTTTTTCCTTCTCAACTTCCGATCAGCTAGCTTGTAGCCAATCGGCGTTAGCAGGCGGAAGGCAAACCTCTTGATGGCATCGGCGCCCTGGATCCGTGCCTGAACCATGGCTGCCTGATTCTCCCATAGCCGAGCCCTATGGAATAGTATGCTCGGTCCGATTTCCCTGGCATCCTGCTGCTGGGTTTCCGGCCCTTCAGCGAAGTTCAGAATGCAAGCTGACAGCAGATGACAACCAATGCTGAACCATTGCTCAGTCATCCAGGCTGGTGGCAGGTAGGGGACAACGCTATCATTCTCATACCATGGGTCGAGGTGCAAATAATAGTCAGCACCGGCCCTCATAGTCCTATAGGTGTGGACCGCTCCCTTGGGTGCATCACCAGTGGTTCCCGATGTATAAACAATAGCGCAGACATCATCAGCTCTGCCGGATTCAACATTCTGCTCGAATAGTCCGGGGTGCTCCTCTTCATATGTTTCTCCCAGTTGTCGCACTTGCCTATATCCTATCAGAATGGGATCGTCATAATGGGCTAGCCCCTTATAGTCCCAGCAGATGACTCTTTCCAGTGAGGAAAGCTCGTCCTTGATCTGGAGGAACTTATCAACCTGCTCCTGGTCTTGGACCACAGCAAACCTAGCCTCGGAATCTTCGGCAAAGTACTCTATCTCCAGCGGAGTCAAATCTGAATACACTCCAACTGAAGCCCCATGGTTAGCCTGGGCAGCCAGCTCAGCATAATACCAGTGTGGGGCATTGTCGCCAATAATGAGCAGCTTGTCTCCAGGTTCAAAGCCGAGGGATAGCAAACCAAGGGCAAGGTACTTGACATTAACAAAGTAGTCCTTCCAGGTGTATGGCTGCCAGATACCATACTGCTTGTAGCGCATGGCGATATGGCTATCGCCATATTGTTCATAGTTGTGCTTGAGTATTTTGGGCCAGGTGTCACCTTTGTCTCGACCGACTTGCTCTATCTCGGTAGCCATTGCCCCTCGTTATTCCTCTAAGCCAGCCACCTCTTCCTGCGGCGGTAGTGCTTGACTTCACGATAGCTCTTTCTGGAGCCGACGGCCGATAGTCCCATGTAGAATTCCTTAACGTCTTCGTTATCGGCTAGCGTCTCAGCCGGACCACCCAAGACTATCCTGCCATTCTCCATTACATGGCCGTAGTCAGCGATGCCGAGGGCGGCTCTAACGTTTTGCTCCACCAGGAGTATTGACATATCCTGCTCGGCATTAATCCTCTGGATAATGTCATAGATTTCTCGCACTAGCAGTGGGGCGAGACCCAGTGAAGGCTCATCCAAGAGCATCAGCCTGGGACGTGCCATCAGTGCGCGCCCTATCACCAACATCTGCTGTTCACCGCCCGAAAGATAGCCACTCGTTTGGTGACGGAGGTCTCTGATCTTAGGGAAATAGTCAAAGACCATTTCCACGTCTCTCTTGATCCCAGCCCGGTCGTTGCGGCGGTAAGCACCCACGTGTAGGTTCTCCTCAACCGTGAGGTGCTCAAGAACCCTTCGTCCCTCCATGACCTGACTTATACCCAGAGCGGCAATATCCTCGGGACCGTACCTGTCTATCCTCTTGCCATCAAAGTCAATGCTGCCGTCGGTTACCTCTCCCTGTTCTGTCTTCAGCAGCCCGGATATGGCCTTTAGTGTCGTGGTCTTGCCAGCGCCGTTGGCGCCCAGCAGTGCAACGATCTTTCCGTCACCCACTTCCAGGGATACCCCACGCAGTACCAGAATAACATTCATGTACACAACTTCAATGTTGTTTACCTGTAGCATCTTGTTTGGACCACCTCACCCTTTCGTTGTCTCAACTCCAGGACAGCAAGGGCTCGAGAGTACACCCAGAACATTGCTTCTGGGGACGCCGGTGCTTGGCACACCGACACTCCCGCCCCCCATGATCACTCACACGTACGATTGATGGCCGGCCTTCATACCATGCGCCGCCTATGTTCCCTCCCCTAGGTACGCACTTATGACCTCCGGGTTGGTCCTGATTTCGGCAGGCGTGCCTTCAGCAATCTTGCGCCCGAAATCGAGGACCACGATCCTATCTGCGATGTCCATGACCACGCCCATGTCATGTTCGACAAGGACGATACAACGAATCCCATCCCTCAGAACGGGCGTACCGGGATATGTGGCTCCCTGCCCCTCAAATACATCGATGATGAATCGAGCGATATCCTCCTTCTCCTCTAGGTTCATCCCTGCCATGGGCTCGTCGAGGAGCAGGACTTTCGGCTCCAGAGCTAGTGCTCTTCCCAGTTCCACTCTCTTTCGCAAACCGTACGGCAGAGCGCCAACCACCTTCTTTCTGATTGGCCCCATCTCTAGGAAGTCAATGATCTCCTCCACAGTCCGGCGGTGCTCGATTTCTTCCTTATGTGCCCAGCCAAAGTAGAGCGCACCAGCGATGAAGTTCTGCCTCATGAGCACGTGCCGGGCAGCCATGATGTTATCTTGAGTGCTTAGCCCGGTGTACAGCTCGATGTTCTGGAAGGTTCTAGCAATGCCGAGTCTAGCCAGCTTATCGGGACGCATGCGGGTAATTCTCTGCGCGTCGAAGTGTATCTCACCCCTCTGAGGTTTGTAGAAGCCATTTATGGAGTTGAGGAGAGCAGTCTTACCGGCACCGTTAGGTCCAATAACAGCCAGGATCTCGTTGTCCCTGATATCCATGCTCACCTCAACAAGGGCACTAACACCGCCAAAGCTAAGCGAGAGGTTGTCAATCCGTACTCGGACTTGCCCGTCAGTTTCCACCTGTTATCCTCTCCTAGCAAGCCTCCTGGTCTTGCCTATTCAGCCAGTGCCATCAAGCGGGACAGGCTTCGTCGTCTGCGACAAGCCTGCCTATGCCGTCGGTGATCCAACAGTCTGGGGGGATCCTCATGACTCAAATGCCGACCCTGAAGTTTGGCTTTGCTCCTGAGCATCTTCGCCATTTCCCTGGCGAGACTCTCAACCTACTTCATATAACCGCTGGCCCTTGCAGTCGAAGCTCGGTAGGCCATTAACGCCACGTCGTCGTCCACGGCGTGATCGTAGGTCTTGATTGCCGACACTTGCCACTTTGCCACCCTGCTGTCTGGGCTCCCGTTGACCTCTGTGCCGAATCAACGTCAGGTTCCTGAGAAGGCGGCGCGAGACAGGTAGAGAGAAATCCACCTCTGGTCGAGCAGCGTCTGCTGACCCGACCAACCGAGAGGTTCCCTTAAGGCCAATGGCCTAGCCGCGCCATTTGTTCTGCCCGTCGGCCACCGTTATGCGTCCCAGTGGATAGAGTCTCGCGCCTTCCATCATGTGCGGCTCAAAGTACAGCACCCGCTTCTCCAGGAGCACCTCTGCCCTGTCGAAGTCGCACTCCAGCTCCCCCTACATGCTCCTGCCCACGTGGGACAGCGCGTAGCCAGGTTGAAGACCACAGGGACAAGATCCAGCATCCTTGATGCGCCTCGCGCGTTCGGCGAGCAACCGGACAGCTCGCTTGCCTGCTTCCCTTTGGTCCTGTCCGCTCTCCGGCGACCGACACGGCCGCCATGGCGGCCGGGCCGAAGGCATCGGCTCCAGTCCTCTCCCAGGACACGAACGCCGTGCCCGGACAGATGCTCGATCTCACATATCCGTATGGTATCGCGTACGGCTATCGCCACCCGCACACACGCGGCGAAGACCCTCATAGGCCAGAAAGCCGCATAGCCCGAGGGGCGGAGCAGAGCTGGCAGCAACGAAGGCGCTCCCGTAGCCAACTGCAGCAGCGATCTGTCCTGTGATGATCGACCCGCCGCTGACTCCCACGTCGAGCATCGCCCCATGGATAGCCATGGCCGCGCCTCGTCGCGCCGGACCGGCCAGGTCGATGATGAGGGCCAGAAGTGCCGGAGCAGCACTCGCTGAGCCGGTGCCGTAGACTATCCCGGCCAGAATGAGCGTCTGCATCGAGGATGCCCTGGCGACGAGCAGGAGACCGGCCGTTGCCAACAGCATCCCTGGGATGATCGACGCGAACCGACCGTAGATGTCGGCCAGCCTTCCAGCTATGATCCGGAACACGAGGGAAGTCAGCGCCACGGCTGTGAAGTAGATCCCCGGGTTTGTTATGCCGCGCTCCACTCCGAGCAACGGGATGAAGGCTAGTGCCGTACCAGCGCCTGCCGCGAGTGTAGCGCTCACCAACGCAGGTGCGAGCACCTTGCTCTCGATCCGGAGACCGGCAACTGTGGGGACGCCGCTATCCACCGTCCGGCGAGTGTCGTGAAGGCGCGAGGACAGGACAGCCGCGAGCGTGGCCATGACCGCGGCAGTGCCGAGCAGGGCCGAGAAGCTCCAGGCCGCGACGATCAGTAAGCTCACGCCGGCTCCCAAGCCCCAGGCGACATTCGACACTATCCCGTAGTAGCCGACTGCCTCTCCGCGCCGTGCTGCAGGCACCGTATACGCCACGAAGGAGCTGGCCGACGTGCCGTAGGTATTAAAGCCCACACTGTGGGCGATGCCGGCCAGCGGGAGCAGGAGCGGAACCGCAGCAGTCAATGGCATCTGCAGGGGCACGAACGGTGCGAGGGCACACAGTACGCAGCCGACGCCTAGCAGTCCGGCACCGCCCAACCCAAAGGCTCGCCAACCAAGGCGGTCCACGGCTGCACCCACGGGGAACCGCACGATGAAGGCACCCAGTGAGAATGCACCAATGAAAAGGCCAACGAATTCGGCCGCGAGACCCATCTCGGTTAGGAGTAGCGGAATCGCCGTGACCACCAGGGACTGCGCAGAGCCGGACAAAAGAGTCGCGAAGCAGACGAGCACAAAACCATGCGTGAAGATCGGAGCCTTGGGACTCACTCGTTCTTCCCCTGTGGGGAGCGGGACACTCCACTGGCTACGCGCGCACGAAGCGACCGAACGAGCACGCGACGGTCAGTCTCTACTTGTCCGCTGCGCATGGTCAGACGACCCCGTCTTGGCGCGGGAGTCTCAGTCCATCCGCGCTGATCCCCAGCATACTCCCATACATCTCCCCGTTGTGCTGGCCAGGTCGTCCTGGCTGCGGCGAACGGCGGGCTTCAGTTGGTTGTCGAGAGTCAGGTGCCGGATTGCATCAAAGACGGACCATTGGATATCGGTCCGCCTGACGAGACAGGAAGCGGAATCGCCCACCCTGGCCATAGCTGACAATGTGTGGTTTCTTTGCCGGGCTCGACATGCGATATAATACACCATAGCACCATTGTACTGATTTGTCAACCATGAGATGCTTCCTTGGCTCACTTACTCGACACGCATCCAGATCGGTTGTCGAGAATCAGATGCCGGATTGCATCAAAGACGGTCCATTGGATGTCGGTCCGCCTGAGGAGACAGGAAGCGGAATCGCCCGCCCTGGCCATACCTGACAATGTGTGGTTTCTTTGCTGCGCTCGAAATACGATATAGTACACGATAGCACGGTTGTACTGATTTGTCAACCATGGGACGCGCCTTTAGCCCACTTACTTGACACGTATCCAGAAATGTGCTATTATTCTGCCCAACATCCACCGAGAACTGACTGTGCTATTGGACGGCTAGTCCACAACGGAAAGTGGGATCTTGACACCTACATGCGCAGCTGGGCGCTTCTGCCCCCCTGGTGCGCTGGACACGGCTCTGAACAGTCCACCGTTAGGTCCTAGGGAATAGATCTAGACACGCACAGTCACTGGACCATAACGTTCGAAGTCGAAATGGACGCTATTGTGCAGAGGGCCTAGGCAAGTGACCAATTCAACTCACGGCTGTGTTACATCCTACCCCGGGCCATCCCGGTGTGCCTCTCTCCCCAAGGCTTCTCAGTTTGCTGCTTATGACAACCTCTGTGGTACGACCAACCACTTTGGCACCTTTGTGACTCTTTTCTACGCGTGTACTGTGGCCAGTTTTGCCCGGTAGGATATGATTCCTGCTAATGCTCTGGCACTGTATATGGAGGACCGGAAATGAGTGGCTCCCCTAGGCTGAACTTGAGCCTCTCGAGCGATGGTCGAAGATTTCTGAGTATGCCAAAGGAGGGAAGAAAAGTGAGCGCCAAATGAGTGCCAAAACGTCTCACCAGCATTACAGTACCTGAACGCAACAAGGAGGGAAAAATGAGTGCCGAAAGCTCGGACCGCTTTCCAGCATCACAAGACAAAGAGGAGGAAGAAATGGAAAAGAAGAGTGTGACCCGCCGTGATTTCCTTCGCGGCACAGCAGCGGCAGCCGGCGCGGGACTGGTGGCAGCGGCGTGCGCCCCCTCGCCCACGCCGCCCCCTGAGGCTACCAAGGCGCCTACCGCAGCGCCCACCGCGATGCCTACCGTGGTGCCCTCCCCGGCGCCAACCAAAGACAAGATCGTTGTTGGTATGGCAAGACCTCTCTCAGGCCCACTGGCTGTGATTGGAGACTCGGCATTCAGACCAATCTATGAGACATGGGTTAAGATGGTCAATGACGATGGTGGGGTATATGTGGAGGAATACGGCAAGAAACTGCCCATAGAGTTGCTGGTATATGACGATACGAGCGACCCGGGCACGATGACGAGGCTGACGGAGAAACTGATCCTGGAGGACAAGGTCGACTTTCTATGGCCTGCCTGTGGCACCGCTTTCGTTTATGCCCAAGCCCCGATAGCAAACAAGTACGGGTATATACTGTTGACTGCCGAGGGCGGTGGCACGACTATCACGCCTATGCTTCCCGGTCTACCCTACGTGTTCGTCGTCTTAAGTTTCTCCGACTGGTACGAACTACCAGTTCTGGCGGAACTTCTTGCCGACAAGGGCGCGACGACGGCCTATGTATCCTACATCGCTGACCTCCACGGCATAGAGTATTCCAGTGTGGCGGGTATCGAATTCGGGAAGAAGGGAATTGAGATCCTCGGTCTCAAGAGCCTTCCGCCTGATATTAAGGACCTATCGCCCGTAATCCAGGCCGCTGATGCTTCTGGGGCCGATGTCTTTTGCTGTTTTGCCTATCCCGACCAGGTCATGCCTGCCACTGGGACGTCAATAGCGCTTGCCTATAACCCCAAGGCGTGGGTGGGCGGCCCCGGAGTCAATTTCGGGTTTTACCACACAGCGTTTGGTCCGGCGGTGGAGGGGGTAATAGGTTTTACCACCTTTGCCCGGGGATCATCTCCGGCACTCGACGAATTAGCCGACCTACTCTACGAAGGCAAGCCTGAAGAAATACAGGATTGGTGGGGGCATCCACTCTACTGGGCTGCGCTGGATATGTGGAAGGCGGCTATCGAGGAGGCTGGAACACTTGACCAGGACACGATAAGGGACATACTTGCCACAGAGACGTTCGACACTGTTCTGGGACCGACCTGGTTTGAGAACGGACTCTTGGCCAAGGATGCTCATCCCGGAGAGATTGGTCAGTGGATAGACGGAGTGTTCGAAGTCATCGGACCTGTGGACAAGGCCACCGGAGAGATGGTATATCCCAAGCCGCCGTGGCCAACAGGCTAATAGTCAGAGTAGACATTGAGGCCAGCAACAACGATAAGTAGTTGAGCAGGCTGTCTGAAGGGTGCAGACCAGCAACTCTTGACAGCGGTTGCTCTCGAGAGGAGTCTCGCTGTGCCTTTTGGGCAGCCTGCGCTGCTCTTGTTGCCGAAGCAAAGGAGTTACGAGTACGATGGTTACATTCTTGAACGTAGTGATTGCTGGTCTACTGCTGGGCGGCCTCTATGCCCTGATTGCCATGGGACTCAGCCTGCAGTACGGAGTCGCCCGGGTGCTGAACCTCTCTCATGGCGAGTTCATCATGCTCGGAGGTATGATCACCTGGGCAGCACACACAGCGTTGGGCATTAACCCGCTGGTCGCTCTGGTCATTGTCGGTCCTGCCACCTTCGTGTTGGGTTTCATCATTCACAGAACTCTGTTCAAACGCCTTCTAGCCAAGTCACCATCACCGGGTGCTTTTGAGGGTAGTTCCATGCTCGCTACTTTCGGTCTCCTGTTCGTCATTCAAAGCCTGGCTTCAATGGCCTGGGGACCCGAAATAAGGGGATACACCTATTTGGCTTTTCCGATCCGTCTGGGGGGAGCAGTATTTGCCGCCAACCGTCTCGTGACCCTCGGCTGCGCCGTGGTCATAGGTGTGGCTTTCTACCTCTTTATAGCCCGTAGCCGCCTGGGCAAGGCGATTCGGGCAGCGGCCCAAGACCCGGCCACCGCGGGACTCATGGGGGTGAACATCAACAGTGTGCTTGCTTTGTGCTTTGGCTTTGGTGCTGCCATGGCTGGTATCGCCGGCATGCTGATAAGCATCTGCTACCCTGTTCATGTAGTGATGGGCCTCGAGTATACCATAATCGCCATGATCGTGGTTGTCCTGGGCGGTTTGGGCAGTATCCCTGGCAGTTTCATCGGGGGTTTTCTACTGGGCATT
>CAZBJW010000160.1:3925-10647 GCA_964492135.1 uncultured Anaerolineales bacterium | reverse complement strand
CCATTGGTCTGCATGGTATACTGGATGGTCATCTTGGGCTTCTTGTACTCCTCCACCAACTCCACCGACCGCCGGAAGAAGTCCACGCCCATCAGGGTGGGTTCGCCCCCCTGCCAGGCGATAGATGCCTCCGGGACGCGCTGCGACTCGAGGTACTGGCGGATGTATTCCTCCAGCACCTCGTCCGTCATACGAAATGGGCTGCCAGGATAGAGCTTCTCCTTGGATAGGAAGAAGCAGTACTCGCACGCCAGGTTGCAGACAGCCCCTGTGGGTTTGGCTAAGAGATGGAAAGCTGGTGGTGCACTCTCAATTGCCATTCTGGGCACCATTCATGTACGCCAGGTCTCTCAACACACCTCTGCAAGCGTGAGTTGAAGTCAAGAGTCAAGAGTCCTCGAAAGGGAACACGCTCCTGAAGTCATTCTTCAGGCTGATGACCGTCCAGCCGCGTTGGCTGGCGAGTTGCAGCAGTTTCTCCGCGCCGGTGTCGTATTCGTATTCACGCTCAGCGTCGTCGTGATGGAGCAGCAGGTTCAAGAACGGCTTTCCACTGGCCTCGGCGAATTCCAGCATCTCGATGTCGCCGTTGGAGTTGCCCGCCGCAATGATGGGTGGACGGCCGATGTGCAACTCGATGTTGACCGGCTTGCCCGGCCCATCGTCGATGGGTTCCACCAGACCCCCCTTGCGCAGCAGGATCAGCTTGCCTTCCTGCCGTGCGGCCTCGAAGGTGATGTTGCTGCCGATGACGTTTTCCCTCGGGAGGCCATAGATTTCCTCCGACACCGGCCGCATGAAGCTCATCCCACCTGCGGAGGCGATGAACACTTTGAAGCCGTGGTCCCGCAGGTGGCCAATCAGCTCCACCATCGGCTGGTAGACACATTCCTTGAACGGCACGTCAAAACGAGGGTGGCGGGCATGCGCTAGGAAATCGCTGGCTAGTTGCTCGAACTCCCGCTGAGGCATCCCTGCGTGGGTGTCGTAGACGATCTCCAGCAGTGCGGGGATGTCGTTTGACAGGCCGGCGAAGTAGCCCATGTCACCCGCGGCCGCCGCCTTGAAAGCGGGCTTCTCCAAGAGTTTGGGATCGACCTCAGCCATCTGCCTCAGTCGCTCGATGGCGAAGAAGAGCTGGATGTAGGCCGGCTTCTCGCACCACAACGTGCCGTCGTTGTCGAAGGTGGCGACCCGGTCCGCCGGTGGGACGTAGTCCGCGCTGGTCTGGTCGGTCACGGCCGCCACAAACTCCAGGATGGCCGCTCTGGTCGGTTTATCGTTCCAGGATCGTAGCCAGTCTGTCATTCTGTCTTCCTCTCCGCTAATCATCCATTGCCCGATAGGCCTCGACGGCTTGTGGCAGGTTGTAGAACATACGCTCAGCCCCCAAGGTCGCTCCCAGCGGTGAGCGCCGTATCACATTCAGGGCCTCGGGGTTCAAGCCCGCGAGCCATAAGGTGATCCCACGCTCCCGAAGCTTCTCCTCGAATCCGGCCAGCATGGTCAGGGCCGTGTATTCGAAGTCAGGCACTGCGCTGAGTTCCAGTATCAGAACTCTCGGTTGGGCGTTCTCGATCAAGTCCCGCAAGGTGTCGCTTGTGCGCGGCGCGCTGGCGAAGTGCATGCGGCCCTCGGTGCGCACGATGAGCAGACCCGGAAAGGTCTCGTCATCGGGGTGCTGCTCCAGCGACCGAAACACGTCGGCGCCCGGCTTGCGCCCCACCGCGTACACCGGCGGGTGATTGGCGTGATAGAGCAGGGTCAGGAGGGACACGGCTACGGCAACCAGGATGCCCTCCAGCGTGCCCAATAGCACCACGCCGGCCAGGGCCACAAGAGCCCACGCCAACTCCTCTCGGCGAATGCGGCCGATGGCCCGGAAATCATCAGGCTTGATCAGCCCCGCTGCCGCCACCAGCACCAGCGCCCCCAACGTCGCCTGCGGCATCAGACTGACCAGCGGCGACAGAAACAGCAGAGTCAAGGCCACCACGCAGGCTGTAACGATCCCTGACAGCTGAGTCTTGGCGCCGGCCTTGCGGTTGACGGCGGTCTGGGACGTCCCGCCAGCGGCGGGATAGGCTCGAAAGAAGCTCCCAGCCACGTTGGCTGCGCCCAGCGCGAGTAGCTCCTGGTTGGCATCCACCTGTGGTTCCCCGTGCTGGACGAAGGCGCGCCCCGCGGCGACGGACTCGGTGAAACACATCAGGGCGATAGCCAGCGCTCCCGGCCAGAGTTGGCTGGCGAGCGATGGGTCTGGAAGGGCGAGGGGCGGAAGTCCGGGTGGGATGAAGCCCACCAGCTTCACGCCCTGGGCGCCCAGATTGAGCAGCGCCGATCCCCCGATGCCCACCACCACCGCCACCAAGGGCGCCGGCACCCGGGGCACCAGCCGCGGCAGGACGATCAGGATGGCCAACGTGACGAGGGCTACAAGCAAGGTAGCCCAGTGCACCGCGTCAAGTCCCTGCACCACGGCGATGATCATCTGGAAGAAGGGACCCTTGCTCACCGGGATGCCCAGCACCTTGCCCAGCTGTCCCACGAAGACGACCAGCCCGATGCCGGCCTTGAATCCGGACAGAACGGGAAGGGAGATGAAATTGGCGATGAAACCCAGCCTCAGGATCCCGGCCAGCAGCAGAAAGCTGCCCACCAACAGGGCCAGCGTCGAGGCGGCGGCCATGTACTCGGCGGGGTCGCCGCTCTGGACCACAAGGGCCAGTTGCGTTGCGGTCAACATGGAGATAGTGGAGGTGACGCTGACGCTCATTGGCCGCGAGGTACCCAGCAGGGCATAGACCAACATCGCCACCAACGCGGTGTACAGGCCTGCCTCGACCGGCAGACCGGCGATGGTGGCGTAGGCCATGGATTGCGGGATGACCACCGCGGCCGTCGTCGGGCCGGCGATCAGGTCAGGTCGCAGCCATGTGGACGAGTAGTTGGGCAGCCAGTACACGATGGGCAGGTACTTGGTCATCCCACTTGGCATTCTCGCCGTCTCCATGCTCATTTCATTCCGCTCACTGCATAGGTGCACCCCCGCAGATCCTCGGATCTCAGAGCGATGCTCATCTGCGGGGGTCCCCTCAGTTTGCTCCCTTCGTGTCGCGGTCAGGCGCTCGAGATGCCCTGTGTGAGCTTCTCCATAACCTGGTCCACGGTGAAGCTGGCCGCCTTCATGCGCGGGGGAAACTCCTGGAACGTCGCCAGGAACTGTCCCACGATACGCTGCGCAGGCACCAGCAGATACCCGCGGTCGAGTAGCCAGTCGTAGTAGGTGTTGGAGGTGACGTCGGCACGCTCG
This sequence comes from uncultured Anaerolineales bacterium, assembly GCA_964492135.1. GTDB lineage: Bacteria > Chloroflexota > Anaerolineae > UBA7937 > B3-Chlor > CAYGAW01. Next base: position 7,334 of record CAZBJW010000160.1, on the reverse strand, counting down.
AAGGGGTCCGTTCGCAGATTGAAGATCTTTGGAACCCGCAAGGGCACGAACGGGTTTGCCCAGATCTCAAGGGTGCCCTGCACCGTCTGCTCCATGAAGACGATCTTCCAATTGTCGTACCGGAAGCCGACCAGGTCGCCATCGTCGGAGAAGTAGAAGAACCCAGGCCGCGGGCTCTTCTGCTCGTCGCCTCTCAGGTAGGGCAGCAAGTTGTAGCCGTCGATGTGCACCTTGAAGGTCTTGTCGCCCGCCTGGTGACCTTTCTTGAGCTTCTCAATGATGTCCGGCTCACCGGCAGCCGCCAGGAAGGTGGGCAGCCAGTCGTGGTGGCTGATGATGTCGTTGGACACGGTGCCGGGTTCGATCACGCCAGGCCAGCGCACCATGGCGGGAACCCGGAAGGCTCCTTCCCAGTTGGAGTTCTTCTCGTTCCGGAAGGGCGTCATGCCGGCGTCGGGCCAGGTGTTCATATGCGGTCCGTTGTCGGTGCTGTACATCACGATGGTGTCGTCGGCGATGCCCAGTTCGTCCAGCTTGTCCAGCAGCGCTCCGACGTGCTTGTCGTGGTCGACCATCACGTCGTGGTACTCCGATTGCCACCTGCCAGCCTGGCCGCGGCTCTCGGGCTTCACGTGCGTACGGAAATGCATGTGCGTGGTGTTGAACCACACAAAGAACGGCTTGCCGGCCTCGTGCTGCCGGTCGATGAAGTCAAGCGCAGCCTCGAGGAACTCCTCGTCGCATGTCTCCATGCGCTTCTTGGTCAGCGGGCCGGTGTCCTCGATGCGGCCGTCGGAGTAGCTGTGGATCACCCCTCGGGGTCCGTAGTTCTTCCTGAAGTCGGGAAAATCCTCGGCCGGCGGGTAATCGGGGTGCTCCGGCTCTTCCTCGGCGTTCAGGTGGTACAGGTTGCCGAAGAACTCGTCGAAACCGTGGTTGGTGGGCAGGTGCTCGTCCCTGTCGCCCAGGTGGTTCTTGCCGAACTGGCCTGTGGCATAGCCCAGCGGCTTGAGTAGCTCGGCGATGGTGGGGTCCTCGGGCTGCAATCCCAATTCGGCCCCTGGCATTCCCACCTTGCTCAATCCCGTGCGGAAGACGCTTTGGCCGGTGATGAAGGATGACCGCCCCGCCGTGCAGCTTTGCTCAGCGTAGTAATCGGTGAACAGCATACCCTCTTGGGCCACACGGTCGATGTTCGGCGTCTGATAGCCCATCATGCCCTTGGAGTAGGCGCTGATGTTCCAGTAGCCGATGTCGTCTCCCCAGATGACCAGTATGTTGGGTTTCTTCTTCTCAGGCATTGTTTGACCTCCTTGTTAAGTGTTGTAAGCTGATGATGTCCGCCAGCCAGCCCCTTCAGTCTGCTGCTGGCGCTATTCAGGCGCCCACAGCCGGTCCACCCTGCGGTCGAGACCGCTGCGTGGCTCCGCCAACGTTACTCCCCCGACGCTCCGAGTCCTGCCGGCCATGGCAGTGCTTGAACTTCAGACCACTGCGGCAGGGGCAGGGATCGTTGCGTCCGGCATTCCCAAAGGCCGCTTCCAGCGCAGCCTCTTCTTCTCCGGCCAGTACCCCCATCACCTCTGAAGCTGGCCGACCCATCCGCATCAGCGAGGCCATGGTCCTCATAGGGTAGTCGACGTGATGGAAGAAGACCTTCCAGCCTGCACACAGGTAGTTCAGGCCCGGCTCACCATCTGGCGTGGTGAGGAAGCGGTTCTTGGGACACTCCCCGTGGCAGGCGAAAAGAACGTCGCACTCCCGGCAAGTGCGCGGCAGGGCGTCGCGCTTGTCTCGCCCGAACTTTCGCTGTTTCTCGCTGGCGACAAGCTCCCCAATCATTGTTTCTTGGATATTGCCCAGCAGGTACCCGGGCTCCACGAAATGGTCGCACGAGTAGAGATCGCCATTGTGTTCCAGAGCCAGGCCCAGACCGCAGGTCTCTTCGAAGACGCACATGCCCGATGAAGGCAGACCCATCCAGTTGCGCAAGGTGGCTTCGAAAGTCTGCACGAAGATCTTGCCCACATCGTTGCGCACCCACTCGTCGAAGATTGTGCTCAGAAAATCCCCAAACTGTTCCGGCAGCACCGAGCGCCCCGATACCGATGTGCCCCGCTGGTAGAGCCGGAGTCCGTCCGCGTCGATGCGCTCTACCACGGGAATGAACTGCATCCAGCTAGTGCCCGCCTCGTCGCGCAGGAACCTGTAGACCTCCAGCGGATGGTCGGCGTTCGTGCGGTTGACGGCCACCAGGATGTTGTAGTCGACTCCGTGTTTCTGTAGGAGCCGCAAGCCACGCATCACCCTGTCAAAGGTCGGCTTGCCGCCCTTGTCCACTCGGTAGGTGTCGTGCAGGTCCCTCGGGCCATCGATGCTGATCCCCACGAGGAAGTCGTTCTCCTTCAGGAACTCGCACCATTCGTCGTCAAGCAGCGTGCCATTGGTCTGCATGGTGTTTTCGAAGGTCATGCCCGGCTTCCTGTGCTCGTTCTGAAGCTCCATGGTCTGCCGGTAGAAGTCGACGCCCATCAGAGTTGGTTCTCCGCCCTGCCAGGCGACGGTCACCTGCGGCGTGCTGTGGGCCTCGATGAGCTGGCGGATATAGGTCTCGAGCACCTCATCCGACATGCGAAAACGGCTGCCGGGATAGAGCTTCTCCTTGTCGAGAAAGAAGCAGTACGCGCAGGCCAGGTTGCAGATCGCCCCAGTCGGCTTGGCCAGCACGTGGATCCGGGGAGGCATACTCGCAGTTCTTTTGTTTCCCTTCGAGCCGATCATACCCTCACTCTCACGGCGCTTGGGTCAGACGTCCGCTGCCAGACGCTGCTCACTCTCCAACAGCCTCTTTAGGATCAAAGTCGACGGACCACCGTGTATACTCATCGTACAGTGCCCCGCGCAGATCGGCTCCACGCAAGTCGGCATGCTCCAGGTCTGCCCCCTCCAGATGCGCTCCGCGTAGATCAGCGTCGCGCAGGTCGCTCATACTCAAGTCAGCCCCGAACAGGTTAGCCTTGGCTAGATTGGCGCCTCTCATATCGGCCTGACGCAGGATAGCCTGGGCCAGACTGGCCTTGGACAGTTGGGCCTGGCTAAGATCGGCTTCGCTCAGGCTGGCCTCACTCAGGTCCGCCTCGGAAAGATCAGCTCCAGTCAGGCGGGCCCCGTGCAGGCCAAGCCCTGACAGGTCGCGCGCGCGTAAGTCCGGCTTTTCACCCTTCCCATACGCCAGTTGGGCCATCTCCATAACCTGCCCTTCGTTTAGTTTCATTTGAAGCACCTCTGACGCAACTTGGTAGGCCCTCCCGAGAACCGCACGTGCAACGGATGTAACCCCGAAGATCACTTACCACCTGTCACACCAAACACTCTCCCACAACTCATCAGACAGTCGTGCAGCGTGCAC
>CAZBJW010000160.1:0-3825 GCA_964492135.1 uncultured Anaerolineales bacterium | reverse complement strand
ACCTGTCACACCAAACACTCTCCCACAACTCATCAGACAGTCGTGCAGCGTGCACCTTGCACGATACCACGGCTCTTGATAGTGCATGCGAATGGGGCGTACCCTTGAGGGTGCTCTGGTCCGTCAAGCATTGCTCTCTGCCATGCTCTGTTCAATCTATTCGTCGGCCGTGGCGACCGCCTCACAGATTGAGTCTCCAAGTCGGGGCCTTCTTCCTTAGTAGTAGAGCACTTCTTCCGCGCTCGCGCGCGGCAAGGCTGCCGTCGGCGCCGGAGTGCGCCATTCTATCGCCACCTCCCCAGCGAATCCCCGCCGGCGAAAGAACGATCACCCGGTTCCTTGTTTCGACTGCCCAGTCCCCTCGCAACTGCACCTCAGGTCTAGCGAAGATATCCAGCAAAGCTGGCGACTAGCTGCCCCACGTACGGGCCCACCATCCACACCGTGCTCACCAGGGCAAGCGGCATGCTGAGGACGAGAAAGATCCACGCCACAATCCAGATCCAGCGTGGCCGGCGATCCTCTGGCACTAGCTTGACAGCCTCGCCCTTTGGGAACCTGGCGTCTTCATAGACTACGTAGCTACGGGCCATCTTGTCGTGCCACCCCTGACGCTTCGCGTCAAAGACGATCCACAGGAAGCCGAGCGATAACACCAAGGCATTCACGATGTAGCCGATGTATCGCACGAATGCTGCTCCCCAGGAAGGGGGAGTGCCGTCTGTCCCTACTACTTTGATACCTATGAACATCTTGCCAATCGTCTGACCCGATTTCGCCCAGGCGGCGACGAAGTACACAACCGAGAAGACGAGCCCGGAGGCGACGATCAGTGCATCGAGCGGGGCCGGCCGGTTCGGCGTGAACATGTCCAGAAGGAGACCAGCGACGCCCACGGCCGCACCAAGCAACAGACCCATCACCCACACGAACACAGCGTCTATCAAGGTGGCCGCTAACCGGCGGCCAAAGCCAATAACCGTAACCGTATTCACGTCATCGTTTTCTATGCTGTCCTCCGTTCTATGTCTTCGCAGTGATGTCTCCGTCTCTGCGCACGTCCGGCCGGGTCCTCAAAGCCCTTGTGGACCATGGGCGCCGCCAATTGGCGGCGCCCATGCATCTGGTGGTTTTGCCGGATTCCTTGCCGACATTCCACCGGAATAGAGTCCTTCGTGCTTTCCCCCTAGATCGACTTTGGGGGATCAGTGATCCTCCCTCAAGTTGAGGGTGGTCACGGCACCGTTGACATCCACGCCGTATTGGCCCGCTGAGAGGCCACTGACGTCAAGACGGATCCTTTCCCTGAAAGGCACCAAGACGGGAGCGCAGAAGGCGTCGTCAGTGCTTCTGGTGTAGAGCGTCACCATGATGGTCTTCATGGCCACCCTCTGCTGCGTGCGTCCCAGACTGGTGCATTCATCGGGGAAATGGCCGTAGGCGATGGCGAAGTAGGTGGGCGGATTCCCCGCCATGGATTGGATCTCTACCCTGCCCACGTCGGCTTTGTCGCCGCCCAGAAAATCGCCGCACGCCACCAGCACAACAGCGATGGCGACGACCAGTAGAATGGTGCCCCACTTGGGGATGCTCGTCCTATTGACAGTCTTGCGCTGTTTCATTCTCGCTGATCTCTATTGTCACGTCGTGAGCGACTGCAGGATGCGCCGCGGCGATTTCGCTAGTCTTTCTTCTCCGCGATCTCTCTTGTGTGGTCGGCAATCCTGAAGAGAACGACGAAGATCTCCAGCCACACTCGAGCCACAAGCACGACCAGGACGAAGCCCACCACCGCCATGGCCGCGCTGAAGACGCCCATCAGGATGCCGTAGTTGAAGAAGGCAGCCACGGCAGACGCGACCCCGGCCAGAGCCGCCAAGATGATGGCGACTATGTACAGGATCCTGACTAGCTCGACAGTAACGAACTTCGAGAAAGACAGGTCGAACAGCGCCTCCCAGAAACCATACTCACGATCCTCGTTCATGATCCTCTTGCTCCCGTCTTTGTTGGTGTCGTCGCAGTGAATTCATGTTTCCGCGTGGGTCGAATCGCATGAAAGGTGCGAGGCAACCGGAGAAGGAGTCTTAACCTCGCGTTCGCGGCAGAAATCTGTGGGTCCGGCTGCCTCGCCAAAACAATCTATTGGGCCTTAACTGCCTCCTCCTATCCCGTACCCGTGGCGATGGTATATGCCACCTCATCCTTCAACTCCTGCCGGATGATCTCCGCCCCTTCTCTCCAGGGCATCGACTAGCTGCCCGACCCACTTGTGCTCGATCACCGCAATGATGGCTGAGCTTCCGGGACCCATGAGTTCAGCGATATCCTTGAGTCCTGCTAAGACTTCGGCAGCCTTGTCCTCTTCGCGAAAACCCGCCACGATCAACTCTACGGGGTTCTCCACTTTCCCCATAGTGTTCCTCTCCTGCCTGCGAATGGAAGCCAGGGTGGGTCACCGGCGCGGACTATAGAGTGACCCACCCATCATCTATCTCCGCGGCAGCTTGCACTGCGCGGAGTCGATCACCTAGGCGGCCGCCTCCTGCGGGGCCATGCTCCGCACCCGCAACGAGACCACGATCATGACGATGCCGCCGATGATCCCGAAGATGCCCAGCACAATCGGGAGCGAGAAGGCGGCAACGTAGACGTTGGCCAGCAGTACCAGGCCGAAGATCACGTAGAGAATACCCAGGAGCACTGATCCCCATCCTCCACCTCTAAGGCCCTCAATGAGCCTCAGAATGCCCATGACCAGGCCCTGGATCCCCAGTAGGATGACCACAAAGCTGACCACCAGGACGCTGGCCCACAGTGGATGACGCAGGACGTAGATGCCAGCCAGGATGCCCAGGATACCAAGGGCCAGCTTTAACCCCCAGGCCGTACGGTCCACGAACATTCCCACGAGGGAGAAGATGCCGTCGACCAGCCACCAGGCACCAATGAAGGTCACGAGAACCACGGTTGTCATCGCAGGAGAGGCGAGGAGGAAGATCCCCACTATGAGCGCCGCGATACCACGCAGCAAGACCAGCCACCACAGACTCGCCACCTCTTTCACTGTCATCTCTGCTACTGCCATGTTACCTCCTTGTTCTTCGTCTGAGATTCCTCAACTGCCACTCTGTGAAATGCGGGCAACCCCGGTTGCCCTTCTAAACTCAGCTTTCCACTTCCCGATCGCCCACCTCCTCTCCTGACTCCTGTGTCAACCGCCGGAAAGTCGAAAGAAGCGCCTCTGGCGGGTCCCCTTTGTACACGAAGGCGTGGGCCCCGCAGCGAGAACTGCCTCTCTGGACTCCGCCCTGGCACTGAAGATGATCACTTTCGGCCTAACGTCGAGCGAGGTCTGAGCAAGCAGCATGGCCGCAGCAGGCCGTCCCGGCAGCTCCCAGTCGAGCAAGACCAGGTCGGGTTTCAGCTCCCTGACCTGGCCCACCAAGCTGGTGAGATCTGAGCTCTCGCCAACCAGTTCCAGCGCTGGCTCCTCCCGAAGTAGGATTCTCAGAGCCGACCGCACCCTTGGATCCCTGTCCGCGACAACGATGCGCAGCTTCGTGTTCTGAGCCACAACGATGCCTCCCCACACGATATGTTCGCGAGCGCTGGCCGCCCACTCACCCGTCCTGACCGCGACAAGTGACGACCGCGAGAAGCCGCTCACGGGTCGGCTATCTGCTGTACCCATGATATCGAGAATCCGCTTCCAGCACATCAGGCTTTCGTTCAGTTTGCGACCTGTACGAATGTCTAGGTTTCGGCTACAAGTCAGAGACGTCTTTGCAGGTGCCTCCATACAGCAGGGGATTATCAGTAGCT
>CAZBJW010000159.1:0-10678 GCA_964492135.1 uncultured Anaerolineales bacterium | reverse complement strand
ATCCTGAGGGGTATGAGGCGGCGGCGGATGAAGCGGAGAGGAGGCTGCACTACTGCCACTGCGCCATGGCGCGCAGCAGTCTGGACCAGATACCTACAACGTTTTGCCTCTGTGGAGCCGGTTGGTACCGGCAAATATGGGAAGGCATTCTCGACAAACCTGTGCGGGTTGAGATCCTCAAATCACTTACGGCGGGGGATGATACTTGCCAGTTCGCCATTCATCTTCCCTCCTAACCCAATGGACGCTAGGGGAAGGTAACGACATAGTGTCTCAAAGGCTATTGGCCGAGCTATGGGAATGACGCGGTCAGTGAGAACTCAGAAGAAAATCGTCACCTTTGTGCTGTTGACCTTCGCCATCAGCTCCATCTCCTACTACGTGATGATCGGCACGGGAACAGCTCGGAGCGTCGTGCTGTGGTGGATGTGGAGCCCCGCCATGGCAGCGATTCTCACTCAGTTGCTGTGCCGGGACAGCCTGCGGGAATTCGGCTGGCGTGCCGGAAGAGTCAGATACCTGCTATTGGGCGCTGTCATTCCACTGCTGTATGCTGTGGTGATCTACGGCATGGCGTGGCTGATAGGACTGGCTGGCTTCCGCATGCAGTCTCCTGTGCGTGTGCTTGTGTTCGCGACGCTGGGATTCGTTGTGGCTTGCTCCGCGGCTTTGGGAGAGGAGATCGGATGGCGGGGCTTCTTGGTGCCCCAGTTGGCCAAGATCACCACGTTCACTAGGACTGCCTTGGTTTGTGGGATCATCTGGGCGGTGTGGCATTATCCCGCCGTCATCGTTGCTGACTACACCAGTGGGGCGTCGGCGTGGTTCGACCTCTTCACCCTCACTGTGGGCGTCGTGGGCATGAGCTTCTTCGTCGCCTGGCTGCGGCTCAAGTCCGGCAGTATCTGGCCCGCAGTGCTGTGGCACGGCGGCCATAACCTGTTCATTCAGCAGATCTTCTTGGACATGACGACGGACACCGGTGTCACCCGGTATGTCGTCGATGATTTCGGGCTGGGCGTTATGTTTTCGGTGCTCATCTTGGGCTACATCTTCTGGAGAAAGCGGTCGGAACTTCCTGACGCTCGGCTCAGGTCTCTGCCCATGCTGATGTGAAGGAGTTCCACATGTAGCCGTGGCCCGCCCTGGAGCGACGCTTGCCCGGGGGCGGGAAACGAAGTTGGAGTACATCAAAGGCCTTTTTTTCCTCCCTTAGCACGGGGGACGGCTGGGGTGAGGGCGGCTCTTCCATTAGTCTCTGTCTGGCGAACGGAGCGTTGGATCAGCGGACGCATGGATTGGCGGAAAACATGCCATGCGTCGCCCTCCCCCGGCCACTCCCGGGAACCAGGGAAGCAGGATACCAGTTGAACACCCAGAGGCATCTGTCCGGAGGTGCACGATGAACAACACTACGCCTGTGGAACGGGAAACGGCCAAATCTGACCTCACCCGCGGCATTTTGAAGCGGGGCTTGCAGGTTGCCATCCAGATGCTGCTCACAGCAGCCATACTGTTCATCTCGTCGGGTCGGCTGGACTGGTGGATGGCGTGGGTGTATGTCAGCATCCAGGTGGTCGGAGTGAGCGTCAACTCGGCCGTTCTGATGCGCATCAACCCGGAACTGATAGCAGAACGGGCGAAGGTTAGGGAGTTTACCAAGAGGTGGGACAGAATCCTTGCCACCCTCTGGGGTCTCCTGTCGCTTGTTGCGTTGCTCATCGCCGGACTGGATATGCGCTTTGGATGGTCGCCAAAGATCTCGCCAGCGGTACAGGTGGCAGCGTTGGTTCTTGTCGTGCTGGGCTTCAGCTTCTCCAGCTGGGCCATAGTGTCAAACGCCTTCTTCGCCGGGCCCGTGCGCATCCAGGAAGAGCGGGGACACGCCGTCTGTTCCAGCGGCCCCTACCGCTTCGTGCGCCATCCAGGATACGCGGGGTGGATACTGTCCGGCATCGCCATGCCTGTGATGCTCGGCTCACTGTGGGCGCTCATTCCCGCGGCGCTAGCGGCGCTCTTCCTCGTCGCCCGCACCTCCCTGGAGGACAAGACACTTCAGGAGGAGCTAAAGGGCTACGAAGAGTATGCCCGGGACGTGCACTATCGTCTTGTGCCTGGCCTTTGGTGAGCTTGTCCACATGTGGGCGACACAGTGGACAACGGGCCTGGCTTTGGGACGCCGATTAGCCTGACACGCGATGTGGCCGAGGAATCGCTTCCCAGCCGTAGGCATCGGTCATAGAGCACCACAGAGAGCGGACTCATGGAATCCATCGTCCTCACTCGCGCGCAAGTCATCTTGCTCGTGGCACCGCCCATCCTGGTGATCACAACCTACTTCACGTACAAATGGTTGGCGGCACGGCTTTGCCCTGAACGGGGATACCTTGGAGGCTTTCTCTTCTACTGGATCGTCTGGTGCTTCCTTCTTTCTCTAGTAACTGTCGGCCCCGAAGGTCTGCGTGAGATGTTCAAGGTCCCCCATCCGCAGTTTGGAGAACCTACCTGGCTGGGCTTGATTCTGCTCTTGGGGCCGGTGATAGGATCTTTCTTTGTCACGATGTTCCCAGCGAGGGTAAAGGCAGCAACTTTCGCGATCCTTGTCGTCTCTGCTCTGTTCGCGATCGTCAACGGTACGATGGAGGAAGTGCTCTGGCGCGGAACCTACATCACTGCTTTCGAGGGGAATTGGCTGTGGGGCTACCTCTATCCTTCTGTCTGGTTTGGCCTGTGGCACATCTCGCCCCAGGTAGTATTCCCCAGCGAGGGTGGAGCGCTGCGCTTTGCGCTTATGGCTATTCTCCTGGGCCTCGCATTTGGCTGGGTGGCGACGAGATCGGGCTCGATCCGCTGGCCAGTGGTGGCACACATCTTACTCGACTTCGCGGGCCTGGCCGGCTTTTCGTTGTTCAGGTCTGGTCTTTCGGGCTGACCATCCACCGAGTGGTGACAAGGACAACAATCGCGGCATCCAAGCTGAGCTCATTTGACAACGCTGTCCGGGAGGCATAGATCTTTTTGAGCACGGCTTGGCCCACGCCCCATGACCGCAGGTCGGCGAAGCGACAGAGCACGACTTCCGAAGGAGGCTAGCCGCATGCTACCGCGAGTCATTATCCACAATACAGTGAGCGTCGACGGGCGAATGGACTGGTTCACACCGCACATCCGCCTGTACTACGAGATAGCGTCCCGTTTCGACGAGGACGCGATGCTCTCGGGAAGCAACACCATGTTGGCCATGCCGACAGAGGAGGAGCTTGAAGAAGGCGATGAGATAGGGGAACCGCCAGAGACAGGGGCCGACGGCCCTCGACGATTGCTCGTCGTTGTGGACAGTCGGGGCCGGGTGCGAAACTGGCCATTCCTCCGGAAGCAACCGTATTGGAGAGGTGTGGTGGCTTTGTGCTCTCGTGGCACCTCACGGTCCTACCAGGAGTATCTTGAAAGGGAGCACGTAGCCTACATCGTCACCGGCGAGGAGCACGTCGATCTGCAAGCAGCGTTGGAGGAACTCAATGTTCGTTGCGGGGTTCAGAAGGTCCGCGTCGATAGTGGTGGCGTTCTCAATGGTTTGCTGCTGCGCGCAGGCCTGGTGGATGAGGTCAGTATGCTGATCGATCCCAGCCTGGTGGGAGGCACGAGCCCGCGTTCCATCTTCACTGCGCCGGATCTGACCTCGTCAGAGGGCGTGATGCCGCTCAAACTGGTGCACTTGGAGAGGTTCGAAGGTGACGTTGTCTGGCTCCGCTACGAGGTGGTCAAGTAGGAGCACCGCGCGAAGGATCCTCGGAAGATGGCTCTTCAGCCAGACCCCCGAGGTCTTCGAAGACGTCGGAGGTCTCTGACAGTCGAGCGCCAAAAGAGTAGCGTAGCGTATCGAAATCAAGCGCGCGACCATGTACTGCCATGACGTTCAGGCTACTGACCAAGGCCTGGTCTTCGTGGTTCACGAGGCGTTGGAGGAGTTGAGGCCATGGATCAGCAAGAAGGTATGGAAAAGGCATTGGCTCTGGTTGGCCGATCTCAGATCGCGATGCTGGGAAGCAACGGTGACGATGGCTATCCCAACATCAAGGCCATGATCAATATGCAACACCAGGGATTGAAGGAGGTCTGGTTCAGCACCAACACTTCGTCGAGGAGAGTCGGCCAGCTGTTGCAGGATCCCAGAGCCTGTGTCTACTACGTTGACTTCGACCAGTGGATGGGACTGATGCTGGTCGGGACCATCGAGGTGCTCGACGACATGGAGTCGAGACAGCGCCTGTGGCGGCCTGGATTCGAGAGGTACTACCCACAGGGCGTCACCGATCCAGACTACTCCGTGCTTCGCTTCACGGCTCAGTGGGGCAACTTCTACCACGCTCTCTCCAACGTCACCTTCGAGGTATGAGGTCTGCCTCGTCTGGGGGTTCTGCACTGAATACCGAAAGCCTGTCCCCAATACTGTTCGTAAGAAGCCAAAGACAGTTTCAAAGGTCACAACAGAACGATGGATGAGGAAAGGCCAGAACACAAATCAAAGCCGCTATCACTTCTGAGAGCCCTGAAGAATCTACTTGGCGTAGGTCTGCATCTACTCTTGTTGGGTCTGCTCCTTGAGTGCTTGACGGTAGCTATTCAGCACTGGATTTCCTTTCCTGTTTCATTAACCTTCGAGCTGCGAGTTCTCTTGACGGTTCCTTGTATAGCTGCATGCCTCTTGGGCATGATTCCGTTCAATCGTTCACTCAAACTGACAAGAGCTGACCTATTGGAGACGACAAGTGAACTAGTCACGCATGGCCCTTTTGCCTATGTGAGACACCCTCTCTACTCTACTATCATGATGACAATCCCTCCACTCGTGATAATCTGGCTTTCGGATCTTGTGTTCCTCATTCCATGGGTTCTAATAGTTGTCGTTGCCCATTATGTGGTTCGTCTCGAAGAGCGGGGACTGATTGAGGCATTCGGCGAGGACTACCAGAAGTATCGCAAGTACGTTCCGGCGTTACTTCCCTACAAGGGCGCTGGCGGTCAACGCTATCGTGAGCATCTGAGAGATGGAGCCGGGCGATGAAGAAGAAAGGATCGTTTGGGAATTCTGCGACGGGTCATTTCCTATTCAGCTTGATAGCTCCTGTGATGGAAAGCCCATTGCGCCGCAAGCTCTTCGATCCGGTGAAGATGTTGAAGCGAGCCGGAATCCGTTCAGGGCAAGAGGTCTTGGAAGTTGGCTGTGGCACAGGGTTCTTCACTATCCCCGCCGCGAAGTTGGTGGGTGATGAGGGCCACGTGTATGCTATCGACTCCCACCCGCTGGCGATTGAACAGGTGGCGAAAAAGATACGGGAAGCTGCCCTGACCAATGTCAGGCTAGTCAAGGCCGACGCGATTGAGACCGGACTAGTCAGTGACTGCATCGACCTGGTGCTGCTTTTTGGTGTCATTCCATCCCCAACTCTGCCTTTGTGGCGACTCCTGCCGGAGATGCATCGTGTCCTGAGACCGGACGGAGCCTTGGCGGTGTGGACAGCCTGCCCCTGGTGGTCGCCCACATCCCTGACGAAGAGCGGGCTATTCGTCCATGGTGGAGAAGAGGACGCAGTGCATACCTTCAGAAAAGAAACGAGAGACTGAAGAACGCTATCGGCGATATCTGTGGTAGCGGGCAACTCAATGGATAGCAAGAGAGCACCAGTACTTGTTCTCGGAGGTACGGGGCACTACAGCAGGCACATTGTCAGCTCCCTCCTGCAAAAGGGAGAGCCGGTACGTGTCCTGAGCCGCAACGCTGCCATCGCTCGCAGCGTCTTGGGAGACAGGGTTGAGATTGTAGAAGGCGATGTCACCTCAAGACACTCGGTGGTGCAGGCGTTGGCAGGAGTTCGAGCCGCTGTCATAAGCGTCTCCGCATTCTCGCCGAGATTGATTCGGAAATTGAGGCTGATCGAGCGAGACTCCATACTCATGGTTCTGGAGGAAGCGAAGAGGACGGGTGTTTCTCGGGTGGTATACATCTCTGTCTACGATATCTTGGAGGACTTGACAAGGAAGCTGGATCTTGAAATCGGTAGGATCAAACTGGAGATCGAGACCACTCTCGCAGAGTCAGATTTCGAGTGGAACATACTCGGCGCAGCGTTTTCGATGGAGATATTCTTCGCCATGATACGGGGAGACAGTATGATGGTCCCCGGGGGAGGTCCGCCAGCGCTGGCCACGGTTTCTCCTGTAGATGTGGGAGAGGTCACAGCTCAAACCGTTGTTAGAGATGACTTGGGACGCAAGCGCATGCGCGTCACTGGGCCGGAGGCAATCTCGTTTCCAGAGGCCGCAAGGAGGATCTCTGAGGCTACTGGCAGGAGGGTCAAGTTCCGAAGAATCCCCCTCCTTCCGCTGAAGGTGGCCTCCATCGTCACTTGGCCTTTCAACCCTTTTCTTCGACATCTTCTGCGAATGATCCAGTTACTGAATAGCTTTCCCCAAGGCATAGCGGACAAGGTTCCCGAAGACCACCGGCGGCTAACCAGCACCTTCAGCTACATTCCCACCACCATAGAGATGGAGGCCCGGAGCCGATTCGGATCTGATGAGCTGCTCAGTGGAGGAGAGTCGGATGTCTAACGCCAGAGTCAAGGAATCGATCATCTACGGCGAGGTCACGCCGCGGTTCGAGGAAGTCGAAGCCGAGTTCGCGAGGAACTTCGCAGACAGGGGCGAACTGGGAGCAGCCTGCGCCATCTACCACAAGGGAGAGAAGGTGGTGGACCTCTGGGGCGGGTATAGGGATGAGAAGACCTTGGCCCCGTGGCAGGAAGACACCCTGACCCAGGTGTTCTCTATGACCAAAGGCATGGCTGCTGTGGCAGTCGCGCTGGCTCACTCGCGAGGGCTGCTGGACTACGAGGAAATGATCGCCACCTATTGGCCCGAGTTTGCGCAACAGGGCAAAGAGGGCATTACGGTTAGACAACTGCTGGACCATCAGGCTGGGCTGAGCGCCATCGACGAGCCTTTGGACCTGGAGACGCTGGCGGATCACGAGGCGCTGGAGGCGATTCTGGCCAGGCAGAAGCCGGCTTGGGTGCCGGGCACGAAACACGGATACCACATGTGGAGCCAGGGCTGGTACCTCAGTGCAGTCATGCGGCGGGTAGATCCGCAGGGCAGGAGTGTAGGCCAATTCTTCCAGGACGAGATAGCGACGCCACTGGATCTGGAATTCTACATGGGCCTGCCGCCTGACGTTCCCGATGAGCGGATAGCTAGCCTCAAGCCGGTTAACAAGTTCAACGTGCTATTCAACCTGGACAAGGTGGCGTATCTCAAGTCAGTGCTCAATCCACTGCAATCGAACTCCGTTACGTACCGCACCACGATGAACCCGAGGATGCTCACCAAGCACGTTAACTACAATAGGCGCGACCTCCGCTCGCTGGAGATACCATCGGCCAATGGCATCGGTCTTGCACGCAGCTTGGCCAAGGCGTACAACGTCTTTGCCACGGGAGGCACTGAACTCGGCATCAACAAGGAGACGCTGGAAGCCCTGACCTCCCCCGCCGCGGCGCCTCCGGGAGGCTGGCAAGATGAGGTATTGCTGGTCGACACGTCCTATTCCTATGGCTTCACGAAACCCTTCCATGCCTTCGAATTCGGCATGAGCGGGAAGGCGTTTGGATGTGCGGGCGCTGGTGTTGGCTTTGCCTACGCCGACCCAGATGCTCAGGTTGCCTTCGCCTACGCTTCCAACAAGATGAGCTACTACGGTCAAGACGACCCTCGCGAGAAGGGTTTGCGGGACGCATTCTACCGGTGCCTTGGCTACATGGAGTAACTACCTGACGGTGACCTCCTCGCTGCCCAGCATGGGCTGCCCGACCGAGAGCGCTGACTACCGGACCAAGGAGAAGATTGGCCACCTGGCCGATGCCTAAATCCGCCAGATGGCGGATGCGTGAGGAGGACTACCGCCATATAATCGATCTAGTTGCGCATGCTGGCTGGCAGGAGGATGCGACGTGAAGAAGCGTTTGTTCGCCATTGACGCAGTCCGCGGCTGGGTGATGGTCTTCATGGCCCTGGATCACGCCGTGCTCTTCTCTTACTATCACATCTTCGCCGAAGGGTTCCAGGGGACGCGGCCAGATCCCATGCCCGATGTGGTGCACTACCTGACACGGTTCATCACACACTATTGTGCGCCGACCTTCATCTTCCTTGCCAGCCTCAGCGTGGCTCTCTATGCGTTGTCGCGTCGCGAGCGGGGCTTCAGTGAAGGCCAGATCACCCGCAAGCTGGCTGCCCGCGGGCTGCTCCTCATCGGCCTGCAGCTGACCATCGTGAACTGGACGTGGGGCTTCGGCCGGTCGCCGGGTGCCAGCCTGACCTATTTCGGTGTCCTCTCATGCATCGGGTCAGGTCTTGTCATCCTGGCCTTTGCCCGCCGCCTGCCGGTGCCGTTTCTCGCCGCCGGTTCCATCGGCCTGCTGATATTGGTGCCCATTCTTCTCAGTGCCGTCCCACTCGTCCCCGGAACCGAGAATCCGCTCTTGGAGATCGTGCTACAACCGAGCAAGGAGGGCTGGCTGTCCGTCAACTACCCCATCCTGCCTTGGCTGGGAGTAATGGGCCTGGGGTGTTCAAGCGGCTTCTGGATCGGCACCAGGCCTGACAAGGTCACCAGGTTCTTCCTGTGGGTGGGCGTGTTGCTACTGGCGCTTTGGGTGCCGGTGCGCCTCCTGGGCGGCTATGGAAATCTCACCCCCTATCTGGGCGGCGACTGGCGAGGCTTCATGTTGATGTCCAAGTACCCGCCGAGTCTGACCTTCCTGCTGTGGAACGTGGGAGGCATGTCACTGGCCATCGCTGCCCATAGCAATTTTGAGAAGAGACTCAGCTTCAACCGCTTCTTCGGCGTGGTGACCCTCTTTGGCAGCACGCCCCTTTTCTTCTATGTGGTGCACCTCCCTTTGTACAAGTATCTGGCCCTCATTCCTTTCCTGAGGGGTAGTCTGGCCACGGGCTATCTGGTCTGGCTGGTGGGTTTGGCCGTGATGGTGCCCCTCTGTTACGGCTACCGTTCCTTGAAGAAGAGATATCCGAGCAGCGTGTTGCAATACGTGTAGAGCAGTGCGCTCCCGCGACGTAGGTCGATACTGACTGGGTCGTGAGAAGCAACAACACGCAGAGGATGACAGGATGACACAGCGATCAAATGGTGAACGACCTAGTCCAGACGGAAACGACAGGATGGGTCGGGGCATCGCCCTTGCATTGCCGATAGGCGTCGCCCTGGGCCTGGCATACGGCATGCTATTCGACAACTTGGCGCTAGGAATCGCCCTCGGCGCGGGCTGTGGAGTAAGCATCGGCATCGCCCTAGGAAGCGCTCGCTCCCAGCCGGGAGAGGGAACCGCAAGAAGTGTAGTGTGGGCCTTCATCGCACTGGGCATCGGGCTATTCGTTGTCGCGTTAGGAGCTTTACTGTTCCTCGCGAGGCACCTCTTCTGATGCTTGTCACGCTTCAGTTGGTCAAGCAGTAGACTGGTCACCCGACCAACACAAAGGCTAGGCATCCAACAAAGAGGACATCCCCCGGATGGCCGATGCATATGAGGAATTCCTCAGGTATACCTGGTGTACAGGGAGAGATGGCATTCGTCGGGTCTGACTTGCAGGAGGCTCTCGGACTGCACAGTGCAGCGGTTCGCCTGGGCGAAACGTAGCCTCGAGCCAAAGCCTCACGCGAGCAGCCATCATGCCGAGAGCAGGAGCCGAAATGGGGCACGAATCTGGCAATGAACACGTCAATGGGAACCCAGATGGCAGGACGTGTGTTAGGATTGCCAGTTGCAGCCCCACAGATCGGAGAACTACCGTGTCAGACAGCAAGCCGCATCTTGCACACTCGCACGTGCATTCCACGACCAGCAGTCTTAGCGCCAGGAACCACTTGGACCATTTCCTGGCGCGTTGGGGCGTCAACCGGAGCGGCCACCGGGTAGAGCCGGGGCTGTACCGCTTGGGCAACCCTACGCCAGAGTCGCCCGTTTTCGTCTCGGCCAATTATACACTGAGCTTTGACGCGCTGCGCTCGGCAATTGCCGGGATTGATGGCTACATCCTGGTCCTGGACACCGAAGGCATCAACGTCTGGTGCGCGGCCGGCAAAGGTACCTTTGGCACCGACGAACTGGTGCACCGCACCGAATCAACCCGCCTCCGCGACGTGGTGCACCACAGGGTGTTGATCTTGCCCCAGCTGGGCGCACCTGGAGTCGCGGCACACGAGGTTAGGAGGCGCTCGGGGTTCGAGGTCGAGTACGGCCCTGTGCTGGCCACCGACCTGCCGGAATACCTCAACACCCATCAGGCCACACCCGAGATGCGGCGGGTGCGGTTTCCTCTGCGCGACCGCCTGGTTCTGATTCCCGTGGAGTTGGTCTATGTCTTTCTACCTGCGCTGCTGATTGCTGGAGTGATAGCCATCTTGTCCATGTGGTTACCGCGGGTGGACGTTGACTACGTCTTCTTGTGGGGCTTGGTCGCCGCCGTCCTGGCCGGGGTGGCGATGTTCCCCATGTTGCTACCGTGGATCCCGACGCGCGACTTCAGCAGCAAGGGATTCATCCTGGGAGGGCTGGTGGCGCTTCCATTCGCCACGACGGCGTTGCTGGGCAACGCGGGT
>CAZBJW010000158.1:0-10720 GCA_964492135.1 uncultured Anaerolineales bacterium | reverse complement strand
TCACAGTACCGCTCACACCCGTTGCGGCACCAGCTTCCTCCTGATAGTCGTGCTACTCTCCGTCCTCATCTTCGCTTTTCTGGGGCGTCCACCCATGGTGTGGCGGATCATGTCTCGTCTCCTGCTCATCCCCGTGATCGCCGGCATTTCATACGAATTCGTCCGCTTCGCTGCTGACCACAGTCACAATCCTGTGGTGAGGGTTTTCATCCTACCCGGCCTGGCATTGCAAACTCTGACTACTCGAGAGCCTGATGAGTCGATGCTGGAAGTCGCTGTTGCCGCGCTGAACCGAGTTCTTGCGGCGGATGGGGTGCTCGAGACGGAGGCATAAGCAGTAGGAGCTTTACACCGTCCCCCCATTGTGCTACAATTGTGTTGGCAGGAGATCCCTTGAA
Source organism: uncultured Anaerolineales bacterium (assembly GCA_964492135.1). GTDB lineage: Bacteria > Chloroflexota > Anaerolineae > UBA7937 > B3-Chlor > CAYGAW01. The sequence continues at coordinate 10,322 of CAZBJW010000158.1, read as the reverse complement.
GGAGACCTCGAATGGACGGAAGGAGTGCCGAAGACGGGAAGGAGAAGGCGGCCAGCTACAACGTCGAAGGCTTGGAGTTCTACGAGAAGTGGGAGGTGGAGGACGCCATCAAGCGCTTCAGAGACGCGGTGCGGCTGGCGCCCGAGGACCCCGAATACCACCTCAACCTGGCCCGGGCTCGGGCACGCTTCGGCCAGTGGGAGGAAGCGCTGACCTCACTGCGAGACTTTCTTGACTTGGAGCCCGACACCAGACTTCGGCAGCGGTTTCGAGCGCTTTTCGAGGTAGGCATGGACCCGGTGGAATCGACCCTCACGCGGGTCATGACGAACCAGGGTATGCCTCTAGAGGAGACAAGCGCGGCTATGCAGATGTGGTGGGAGTTCCGCATCTCGGCTGGGCGTCGCGACTTGCCCATGCGCAGGCCCGAAGCTTGGGCTAGCGCCTTGGACTACACCGTTCGCAAGTTGAACTTCCGGCAGGTGACCCAGAGCGAGATGGCGAAGCTATATGGGGTGAGCGACAGCGCCCTCAGAAGTCGTTATCAGGATTTGGTCGAGACGCTAGACATTATGCCTTGTGACTACAGGTACTTCCGTGGCGAGAAGAATCCGCTGGACATGCTGGTGCAGGCAGCCATCATGCTGGATCAACTGGAGAAGCAGTTCAGGGAACCCTGAGCGGGGCTGGTAGCCACCAACATTTGGAAAGAGAATGACATCGGCTTGAGGCTGCTGGAAAAAAAGGGTCTGTCGGAAGTTTTGCGCACCTTCGATCGCGGTGGCGATAGTGGGTCCATGGCCTGCGCTCAGGGTAGCGGCGGTAGATTCTCCCAGCGGCCTTAGTCTTGCGGAGAAAATGGAGGAGATGAGATGGCTCGTCTTCATGAATACCAGGGCAAGGAGCTACTGAAGAAGCACAAGGTACCTGTTCCGAAGGGCTCCGTTGCTACAAGCCCGGAAGAGGCTCAGCGCATAGCCAAGGAGATTGGGAGCGAGGTCATGGTGAAGGCCCAAGCCTGGGTCACAGGCCGGGCGGGCATGGGAGCCATCAAGCGCGCAGCCACACCGGAAGAGGCGAGGGCTGCAACTCAGGAAATGCTCGGCATGCCTGTCAAAGGCTTTGCTGTGCAGCAGGTGCTGGTCGAGGAGAGGCTGGACATAGAGCGGGAGTTCTATGCGGGGGTGATCATCGATGATCGTGCGCGGGCACCTGTGGTGATCTTCAGCAGTGTGGGCGGCACAGGTATAGAGGAAATAGCGAGTGAGCATCCGGACAAGGTGGCTCGCGTAGAGGTGGACGTCGTCGAGGGACTGCAGGACTACCAGGCTCGTGACCTGGTGCGGAAGGCCGGCATCCACGGCAGGTTGCTCCGCGACCTGGGAGGGCTCGTGCAAGAGCTCTACGATGTCGCGCACACCTACGAGGCTCGTGCTGCGGAGATCAATCCTTTGGTTCTGACCGCAGAGGGCAAGCTATACGCAGCTGACTGCCGAATCACGGTAGACGACTACGCCGTCTTTCGGCACCCGGACCTCGGCATCGAGATTGCCCGGGAGTTTGATCGTCCTGCGACGGAACTGGAGAAAATCGCCTACCAGGTCGAGGAAAAAGACTACCGGGGGACTTTCTACTTCATTCAGATGGCCGATGGGTTCGAGAAGGGGCAGGGATACATCGGGTTCCACGGCGCCGGCGGCGGAGGCTCGATGATGTCCATGGACGCCCTGCTGAGGCGGGACTACAAGCTGGCTACATACGTCGACACCAGCGGAAATCCTCCAGCGTCGAAAGTCTACCGCGCGACGAGGATTGTGCTCTCGTTGCCAGGCATAGATGGGTATTTCGCCTCGGGTTCTGGCGTCGCAAGCCAGGAGCAGTTCCACTCTGCCCGCGGCTTCGTCAAGGCCTTCTTGGAAGAACAGTTGTCGGTGCCAGCCGTGATCAGGTTGGGCGGCAATATGGAGGAGAAAGCCATCGAGATCCTGGAGCGAGCTGCGCCGGAAATCCCGGCCCCTTTGGAGGCCTACGGCAAAGACGATACGCCTGACTTCTGTGCCGAGCGGCTGGACAAGCTGATCGAGAAAGGGCAGATCAAGGACCTTCCTGTCGCTCCTCAGCGACCTCAGCTAAAGGAGCCGTACACATTCGAGAGTCCAACCGGGACAGTGACCTATGATCATGCGGTTTGTGACACTTGTGAAAGCAAGATTTGCGTCCAGACCTGCGTACCGAAGATCCTCAAGCTGGAAAACGGGCGGCCGATTCTCAATGTTACCCGCGAGGAGGCCAAGAAAGGGCGATGTATCGAGTGCTTGGCATGCGAGGTGGAGTGCCACTTTGGGGGCCGTGGGGGCGGGTTCGTGGATCTTCCCATTCCCGGTCTGGAGGAGTACCGCCAGGGCCTTCTGAAGCGCTAGCCAACCAGGCTGGCGCCCCGTCGCCTGAGGCATACCGCCAGTCGGAGAGGGTTGAAAGTCATGTCTATCTTGATTGATGAAACTAAGCGCGTTCTGGTGCAGGGCATTACCGGTCGCGAGGGGCAAGCTAGGACCAACCTGATGACGGAGTACGGCACTCATGTAGTTGCTGGCTGTACGCCCGGGCGTGGTGGCGAAGAGGTGCAGGGGATTCCTGTCTTCGACACCGTTACGGAGGCGTGGGAGGAGGCGGGTCCTCTGGACGTCAGTGTGCTCTTCATCCCTGCTCCGCTGGTGAAGAGCGCCGCCCTGGAGTCCATTGACGCGGGCATCAAGCTACTGGTGGTCATTCCGGACCGCGTGCCTATCTACGACGTCCTGGTCATCGCCAAGGCGGCCAAGGAGGCGGGCGCCCGATTCGTGGGGCCCAACACTTTGGGCGTGCTAAGCCCGGGCAAGGCCGTACTGGGAATGATGGGGGGGCGTGCGGCCTCTGCCCGCTCCTGGTTTTTCCCTGGGCCCGTGGGCATCACTTCCCGTAGCGGCGGTATCACTTCGGCCATGGCCTACTATCTGGCGCAGGAAGGGATCGGCGCTACCACGTTGGTTCACGTCGGCGGCGATGTTGTGGTCGGCCTTCCCCATCCGGAGGTGGTCAAACTATTTGAGGCCGACCCTGATACCAAGGCCGTGGTGATGTTTGGGGAGATAGGCACCTCGCAGGAGGAGCAGGTTGCCGACTTGATCGAGGCTGGTGAGTTCACCAAGCCGCTGGTCGCCTTCATCGGGGGTAAGGCCGCCAAATCGGGCACTCGCTTCTCCCACGCCGGGGCCATCATCGAAGGCGGGCGTGGCACCTACGAAGGCAAGGTAAAGCACCTGCGGGAGGTTGGTGCTATCGTGGTGGATTCCTTCGCCGACATACCCAAGGCGACGAAGGAGGTGCTGGAGAAGTTGGACTTGTGAAATCCAGGACAGGTTGCTAACCCATCCCCTTACTTGGTGTTGTGCGCCGGTAGATAGATCATCCAGGAGGTGCATTGGAAGTGGCGGAAGAGAAGTGGAAGACGGCAATCACCAAGATTGAGCCCAATAAGATCCTCATCAAGGGCTATCCGGTCGAGCAGCTAATGGGCCGGGTTCCGTTCGCGCATGTCGTTTTCTTGCTTCTGAAGGGTGAGTTGCCCTCCAGGGAGCAGGGCATACTGATGGATGCCATGCTGGTTTCCAGCGTCGATCACGGAGTTACCCCGCCTTCCGCCTTGGCCGCGCGGATCGTAGCCTCCGGCGGCGCGTCCCTCACCACAGCCATGGCAGCGGGCATTAGCGCCATCAATAGATACCATGGGGGAGCCATTGAGGGATGCATGCGTGTGTTGCTTGAGGCTGTAGAACGGCAGAAAGCCGGCGGCAAGGCTGTGGCAACCGTGGCCGGTGAGATGGTCGACGAGTATAGAGCCGCGAAAAAGCGCATCCCTGGCTACGGTCACCGGGTACACACCGAGGATCCGCGGAGCGTGCGGCTTTTCGCTCTGGCAGATGAGCTTGGAATCGCCGGGGATTATGTGGAGATGGCGCATGCCCTCCGCGACGCCATGAAGGAGAGAATAGATCGCGACTTGCCGATGAACGTGGACGGTGCCATAGCGACCATGCTGTGCGAGATGGATTTCCCTCTCGAGATGAGCAATGGCATCTTCGCCATTAGCCGGAGCGCGGGACTGGTGGCGCAGGTTTACGAGGAGCAGACCCGCATGCGCCCCATGCGCCGCATAGACCCCAGTGCTCACGAGTATGACGGTCCGCCCGAGAGAGACATGGAGTGAGACATGGCCGATGACCTGGTGGGGCTGATCCCGGAATTCGATCTGATCCAGGACCCTGAGTTGAGGGCGAAGTGCATCAAGACTTGGGAGGAAGGGATGAAACAGGGCGGGTGGCAGGTTGCCGACCTGAAGAAGATGCCCTTCACCCTGCTCATTCCCGACTGCCCCATTAGCTTTGCGGAGCATACGCGGGGGGTTACTCTGACCTGCGTGGGCGTGGCAAACGCCTTTGAGAAGGTCTATGGTGACAGGAACCCCATTCATCGGGACTATCTTATCGCCGGGGCGCTCGTCCACGACGTGGGCAAACTAGTGGAGTATACTGCGGCGGACGAGAAGACGGTGAAGAGCGAGTTTGGCAAGAAGCTCCGCCATCCTTTCAGCGGAGTCATCCTGGCGGCCGAGCAGGGTCTACCTCCGGAGGTGCTGCACATGATCGCCGCCCATGCTAAGGAAGGCGACCTCGTGCCCCGCAGTAGGGAAGCGATCATCTTACACCATGCGGACTTCTCCAATTTCGAGACTCTGAAACTGCTGTCTGGCTAGTGCCGGGTCCGAGAGCCCTTCCAGGATAGCGTATCTTGTGGCTGAGTTTGGGCCAGAGGGTGGTAGTGCATGTCCGGTAAGACCGTCGTAGAAAAGATCTTGAGCGAACACTCACGCCAAGACGCCTGGGCTGGCGACAGGGTGTGGGCCGACCTCGACCTAGCTGTTGTTCGGGACTTCGGCGGGCCCAATGTGGTGCTGGAGTACGAGAAGCAGGTGGATGACAAGCCGGTCTGGGACCCTGAGAAGATCGCCATGACCTTCGACTATCAGGCGCCAGCCAAGGTCGTCCAGGTCGCAAACAACCAGCGCATCTGCCGCGAATTTGCGGCCAAGCACGGCATTTCTCACGTTTTCGATGTCAATGCCGGCATAGGCCAGCACGTTCTCTTGGAGCAGGGGATGATACTGCCCGGGAGTGTGGTCATCGGCACCGATAGTCACATGAATCTGTTGGGCGCCGTGGGCTGCTTTGCCACGGGCATGGGTACCACAGACGTGGCCGCTGCCTGGGCGACGGGGCGCTTGTGGTTCAGAGTGCCCGAGACCATCAGGATCTTGTTCAAGGGCAGCTACGATTACCCGACTTCGGTGAAAGACCTGACTCTGTTTCTGCTGTCGAAGATGGATACCAGTAAGACTATCTACAAGGCGCTGGAGTTCTACGGTGAGCCTATCGATGCTCTCTCGCTGGCCGGCCGTCTCACCCTGGCGAGCATGGTGACCGAGATGGAAGGCAAGATAGGATTCGTCATTCCCGACCATCTGATTCTATCCTGGATCGGCGAGCGGGCTGGTCGCCAGGTGGAGGCGGTGACTCCCGACAAGGGCGCGTCTTACCTCGAAGAGTGGGAGTTCGACATCGGCGGTCTCGAGCCTCTCATCGCTTGCCCTGACAGGCCGGACAACGTCAAGCCAGTGCGCGAGGTGGCAGGCACGCCTGTGGACGAGGTCTTCGTCGGATCCTGCACGAACGGTCGCCTTGAAGACTTGCAGGTGGCGGCGGATGTACTGAAGAGGATGGGCGGCAAGGTTGCACCCCACATACGGATGATCGTTACGCCGGCCACCACTGAGGTGGCCATGGAGGCCGTGGAAGCAGGCCTATACGAGACATTCATCAAATCCGGGGCCATGGTCACCAATCAGGGCTGCTCTCTCTGCACCATCGGTCACCATGGGGTTCTGGCCGAAGGAGATGTCCTGGTGAGCACGGGGAACCGGAACTTCAGGGGCAAGCTCGGCAAGGGGAGTGCGGCCTACCTGGCCAGCCCTGCCGTGGCAGCGGCAACGGCGGTGAAGGGCGAGATCGCCTTGCCCGAGTGACCTGATTGACCTCACGGAGATAACGAGATGGGCAAAGAGTTTGTCTTCAAGGGCCGAGCCTGGGTAGTGGGGGATGACATTGATACGGACATGATCTACCACGGCAGCTACCTGCCTTTGACTGATCCCAGGGAGATGGCCAAGCATGCCCTGGAGTATGTGCCGGGCATGGAGGATTTCACCCAGAGGGTCCAGCCTGGCGACATCCTCGTGGCCGGGAGGAACTTCGGCTGCGGATCGTCTCGCGAGCATGCGGTGATCACACTGCAATACAATGATGTCTCTGCTATCGTCGCAGAAAGCTTCTCGCGCATATTCTACCGCAATGCCGTGAACCTCGGGTTTCCCATACTGGAGGCCCCTGGAATTACACGGGAGGTACAGACGGGCGATGAACTGGAGGTCGATGCCAACACTGGCCGTATCCGTAACCTTACCCAGGGGAAAGAGGTTCAGGGCCAGCCGCTGTCCGGTCTCGAAAAGCAAATCATGACTGCCGGCGGGCTGTTCGACTTCCTAAAGAAGGAGATGCACGCCACGGAGTAGGGGATGGGACATACATTCGCGGAGAAAATCCTCGCGCGAAAGGCCGGGCTGAAAGAGGTGCAGCCGGGTCAGATTGTGACCGTCCAGCCCGACAAGCTCTTGACCCACGATAACACCGCCGCCATTGCTCAGATCTTCCGGAAAATTGGGGTGGCGAAGGTAGCGAGGCCGGAGATCGGCGTCGTGGTCCTCGATCATGTCGTCCCAGCGGCGACGGAAGGACACGCCACGAATCACCAGCGAATCCGGGAGTTCGTCAAAGAGCAAGGCATTACCAACTTCTATGATGTCGGAGAGGGCATATGCCACCAGGTGCTGGCGGAAAAAGGGCACGCCTTGCCTGGCCTTCTCATCGTTGGCAGCGACTCTCATACGCCGACCCACGGCGCTTTTGGCGCCTTCGCCTCAGGCATCGGTCGCACCGAGGCCGCCGCTGTGATGGCCACCGGGGAGATCTGGCTGATGGTACCCCACTCCTTCCGCATCAATCTTGAGGGCCACTTGCCGAAGGGGGTGTATGCCAAGGACCTTATCCTGTACATCATCGGAGAAGTAGGCGCGGACGGCGCCGACTATCGGGCGGTGGAGTTCACGGGGCCGGTGATAGAGGAAATGACGGTGGCCAGTCGCATGGTGCTCTGCAATATGGTGGCTGAGATGGGGGCCAAGAGCGGAGTGGTGGCGCCAGATGACAAGACCCGAGCCTGGCTGGAGGGTAGAAGCGAAGCTCAATTCCAAGAGGTCTTCGCCGATCCAGACGCCTCATACGAACGAGTTATCGAGTATGACGTCAGCGCCTTGGCCCCGCAGGTGGCGAAGCCCCACACGGTGGATAACGTGGTTCCTGTGACGGAAGTCATTGGCACCAAAATAGACCAGGCTTTCATCGGGACCTGCACCAACGGCCGCCTGGAGGATTTCCAGGTTGCGGCTCACATCCTGCGGGGTCGCAAAGTCGCCCCGACGACCAGGTTGCTGATCCTCCCCGCCAGCAGGGAGGTCCTTTTGGCGGCTCTAGGTGAGGGGATCATCACTGACTTGGTGGCAGCGGGAGCGGTGGTCTTGAACCCCGGCTGTGGGCCTTGCCTGGGTGCTCATCAGGGCGTGATGGCTCCAGGCGAGGTCACTCTCTCGACGGCCAACAGGAACTTCAAGGGCCGCATGGGCTGCAAGGATGCGGAGATCTATCTTGCCAGCCCGGCCACAGTCGCGGCGTCGGCCCTGGGTGGCCAGATTGCGGATCCAAGGGAATTCCTCTGATTGATCCGTTGGGAAGTGCAGAGATGTGGAAGAGTGTTCATACTGGAAGAGTGTGGAAATACGGTGATGACGTCAACACCGACGTTATCTACCCCGGCAAATACACTTACAGCGATTTGTCGCCTGAAGAAATGGCTAGTCACGCTCTGGAGGATCTAGATCCTGAGTTTGCGAGCAAGGTACAGCCAGGAGACATTATCGTCGCGGGCTCTAACTTCGGCTGTGGCAGTTCCCGAGAGCAGGCGGTCACCTGTCTGAAACACGCGGGGGTGGGAGTTCTCATAGCCAAGTCTTTTGCCCGTATCTACTTCAGGAACGCCATCAATCAAGGGCTGCCGATTGTGCAGTGCGCCGCCGTGGAGGGCGTGGAAAAGGGGGACGAGGTGACCGTCGACTTTGTAGCAGGCAAGGTGATCACTCCTCAGGGTGAATATGCCTTTCCCCCCTTGTCGTCGTTTGTGATGGGGATCCTGGAAGACGGGGGGCTCATCCCGCATGTGCGCAAGCAATTGGGCATACAGTGATGGAAGCTTCTTTGGAAAGGGGTGAACAGGGCTGTGGCTAAGTACAGGATCGCCTGGCTGCCGGGCGATGGCATCGGTAGGGACGTGATGGATGCCGCTCGCATCGTCTTGGATGCGCTGGACCTGGATGCAGAGTACGTCCCAGGTGATGTCGGCTGGGACTTCTGGTGCACTGAAGGTGATGCGCTTCCCGAACGCACCGTAGAGTTGCTGAGAAGTACTGATTGTTGCCTGTTTGGGGCCATTACTTCGAAGCCGAAGCAGGAGGCCGAGAGGGAGCTAGTCCCAGAATTGGAGGGGAAGGGATTGGTCTATTTCAGCCCTATCGTTCGCATCCGGCAGTTGCTGGACCTACACACCAACATGCGTCCCTGCAAGGCCTATCCTGGCAATCCTCTCAACTACAGAGACGACATCGACCTGGTCGTGTTCCGCGAAAACACCGAAGGTCTATATAGCGGTGTGGAGTTCTTCCCGCTGCCTGATGAGGTTCGAACTGCGTTACTCAAGAATCATCCCAAGATGTCCAGATTCGCGGAGGTGCCGGCCGACGAGATCGCCATCTCGTGTCGCATCTTCACCCGACACGGATGTCGTCGGATTGTACGCCAGGCTTTCGACTACGCGAAGAAGTTTGGTCGGCCGTCGGTAACGGTGGTGGAGAAACCAAATGTGATCCGGGAGACCAGCGGCCTGATGATTCGTGAGGCACGGAACATCGCGAAGGAGTACCCAGGAATAGAGCTGTGGGAAACAAACGTCGATGCCATGGCTATGTGGCTGGTCAAGAACCCTCAAGACTACTCGGTGCTCGTATCCTCCAACATGTTCGGCGACATCATCTCCGATCTGTGTGCCCAACTGGTGGGCGGGCTTGGTTTCGCCTCCAGCGCCAACATCGGCGATGACTATGCACTGTTTGAGCCCACGCACGGTTCCGCCCCCAAGTACGCGGGGCAGTACAAAGTCAATCCGATGGCCATGCTGCTGACCGTAAAGCTCATGCTCGATTGGCTGGGTGAGGCCGATCTTGCTCAGCGGCTGGAGAACGCCATAGCTGCCGTAATCGCTGAAGGCAAGGTACGAACCTACGACATGGGAGGCAGGTCGAGCACGCTGGACGTGGCTCAGGAGACAGCCAGAAGGTTCTGAGCTAACCTGTGGTGCCCGGCGCAGCGAGGGTACCAGGTGCCGTCTTCCAGGTGGGCTTGACGCATCAAGCCCACCTGTCGTCTACCGGGACTGACCATGGTGTATGAGTTTCTACCAGTTCGAAGGTAAGGAGCCAGAAGCAAAGAAGGGTACCTTCGTGCGCCCGGAGGCGGCCGTGATAGGCGGTGTGACCAGCCGCGAGGGCTGCTATGTAGGAGCAGGAGCGGTGATCCGTGGTGCTACCCTCGGGAGACACATCATGGCGCGCATGCATGCCGTCATCCAGGATGGAGTCAGCATAGGTGAGCAGGCGCTGGTGCGAGCGCGCTGCGTGGTCCTCGGCGACGCCGATCTGCCTGCTGGGAACCTGGTAGTGGGTCTCCCGGGGAGGATCGTTGGCGAAGTCACGGATGGGCAAAAGCATGCCTGGGATCTGGGGCTCAAACCCTGCCCAGAACTGCCCTCGCGCTGTGAGGAGAGCTTGCGCCAGCAGGAGCGCACTCGATGAAGCTGATCTATCGCCGGCAAGCATGGGAGTTGCGAGGTGGAATGACCGCTCGCGCGGCCATCAAGAAGGTGGGACTGGAACCCGAGGCTGTGCTGGTGATTCGCAACGGCAAGTTGGTAACGGACGACACCTTGCTCGAAGATGAAGACGAGGTGAAGTTGATGGCGGTCATCTCGGGCGGCATAGACAGCTTGCAGCATGGCCAGAGGTATCT
>CAZBJW010000157.1:0-10734 GCA_964492135.1 uncultured Anaerolineales bacterium | reverse complement strand
GCGCATCTCGGCCTCGTCGTCCTTGATGACATCGCCGCTCACGTCGAAGGTCACGCTGTAAACCGTGCCGGTGAACTCGAAGGGCGAGTCGTAGAACGGCGCGACCGGAGCGCCCGGATCGGCGCCCACTATGAGGCCGCCGGTCAGGCCCAGGCTCAGCGGCGTGGTGACTGGAAAGTCGGCCTGACCAACCAGCTTGCCGTCGATGTACAGTTGGGCGCGTCCCGGCGTGCCCTTGCCCTTGGCCACGTCGGGCTTGCCGGTCACCTCGAACTCGTAGCGCAACTGGTGGCGCCCGACCGGCACCGGGGCCGTGGACGTCACATGCAGGTAGTCACGGGCCACGTAGTTGTGGACGTACTGAAGCTTGCCATCCTTCACGTACAGCGCGTACCCGCCATCCGTACCACCGAAGGAGACCAAAGCCCCCTCTGCCCCACCTTCTGGAATCTCCACGTCAGCCGTGATGGAGTGCGTCCGGTTGAGCAAACGTGGTCCTGCATTGTAGGGCACCGCCTGGGTATGTGGATAGTAGGTGTAGCTGGTGCGGTCGACGGCGATCTGCGGGCGTTCTTCGGCGAAACGCTGCGTGCCACGCCCATCCACCGGGAGCACATTGTACTTGCCAGCCTCGACATACCACTGGGCGATCATCTCGATGAGCGTGGCGCGATTGTCGGCTGCCACGTCATAGTTCTCGGCGAAATCCTCCGCCACGTGGTACAGCTCCCAGCTCGTGGCATCCAGTTCGGTCAACTTCTCCGCGGGGATCGGGGTGCCGAAGAAGGCGCCCGCTTCAGTGAACGATGGTCCGGGCCACGGGCAGACCGCCCGCCAGCCGTCGTGGTAGATGGAGCGGTGGCCCATCATCTCGAAGTACTGAGTGTGACGCTTGCTCTCCGCCTTCGGCTTGTCAAATGTATGGGCAAAGCTCACGCCCTCGATGGGCGACTGGGTGACGCCCTTGATGGACGTGGGCGGCTCGACTCCCAGCGCGTCCAGCACCGTAGGCACCATGTCGATGGCGTGGGTGTACTGGGTGCGCACCTGGCCCTTCGCCTTGATCCCCTTGGGCCAATGCACGATGAAGGCGTCGCTGATGCCGCCACGGTAGGTCTCCCGCTTCCAGCGGCGGAAGGGCGTGTTACCGGCCCAGGTCCAGCCCCAGGCGTAGTGGTTGAAGGTCTCCGGCCCTCCCAACTTGTCCAGCGCCTTCAGGTTTGCCTCCACAGACTCGGGCACGTTATTGAAGAACAGGTTCTCGTTGACCGAGCCCGTGGGTCCGCCCTCTGAGCTGGCGCCGTTGTCCGAGATGACCAAAATCAGCGTGTTGTCGAACTCGCCGAGCGTCTTGAGGAAGTCGAGCAGCCGCCCGATGTGGTGGTCGGTGTGCTCCAGGAAGCCGGCAAAGACCTCCATCATGCGAGCGTACAGCTTCTTCTCCTCAGCCGAGAGTGAGTCCCACTTTGGCACATCGGGGTCGTGGCGGGAGAGTTCGGCGTCAGCGGGGACGACACCCAGTTCCTTCTGCTTGGCGAAGACCTTCTCCCGATAGGCCTCCCAACCGTCGTCGAACATGCCTTTGTACTTGTCGGCCCACTCCTTGCGCACGTGGTGTGGGGCGTGCATGGCGCCGGTGCAGAAGTACATGAAGAAGGGTTTGTTGGGGGCCACCTGCTTGGCGTCGGCGATGAAGCCGATGGCTTTGTCCACCAGATCCTCGGTTACGTGGTATCCCTCCTCAGGCGACTGGGGCGGCTCCACCTGATGGTTGTCGTAGACCAGTTCCGGATAGTACTGGTGGGTCTCGCCACCCAGGAAGCCGTAGTAGCGCTCGAAGCCACGGCCCAGCGGCCAGCGGTCGTAGGGGCCGGCTGCCGAGATCTGGTCGGCCGGGGTCAGGTGCCACTTGCCGATGGCGTAGGTGTTGTAGCCATGCTGCAAGAGGATCTCGGACAAGAAGCCGTTCTCGAATGGGATGTAGCCGCTGGCACCTGGGTATCCGGTTGAGGCTTCGGTGATGCAGGACATGGCGTTGGAGTGGTGGTTGCGCCCCGTGAGGATGCACGTGCGCGTAGGCGAACAGAGCGCCGTGGTGTGCATGTTGTTGTACAGCAGGCCCTTATCGGCCAGCTTGTCCAGGTTAGGTGTCTTGATGGGACTGCCGTAACAGCCGAGCTGCCCAAAGCCCGTGTCGTCCAGGACGAGGAACAACACGTTGGGCGCTCCCTCTTTGGCCCGCAATGGCTCGGGCCAGGCGGGCTCTGATTGGTCCACCGTGCGTCCGATGACGCCGGGGAACGCGGTTCCGGGTTTGTATTCCTTGAGAGCCATGATTCTTGCCTCCTTGATACTATCTATTTGGCCTACCTGAGCCTCATACTACTGCGCCACTTTCTGCCAGTAAACGCTTGATTCTCCCATCATACCGCACACCTGGACTCGCGTCGCTTTGCGGACGCTCCTGATCCCGTGGCAGTCAAGTGGGCACCTACCGATCACCAAAACGACCGTCAGATATCCATAGCTTGCGCCGCTGCCTGGCAGACAGCCAGGCGTAGAGCACGGCCGAACGAAACGAGCCAGCCGTGCCCTCCCTCTATCATATCGAGTTATCTCATCCGACACATCAGGCGTTCGTTCAGTCTTCATCCTGAACGTTTGTACGGCTACTATCCTGTACGAACGTCCATTGCCTTGTCTCACATCCCTTCGATCTCGCGCTCACGGGCTCTGTGATCCAATTGGGATAGATAGCGCGACGAAGTCCTTCCGTGCGGCATATCTTCCTGCCAGGCCTATCATTGGTCGCCACTTGCTGTCCGTTGACGAATCCACTCCTTGGCCGCCGCGACGGCCTCGACCAGTTACCCAACCCTGGCCAGGCGGTTGAGTTCCTGCTCGGCGGAGGCCAGAGCTTCCACGTTAACGCGCTGCCAGGAATCCACCTTCTGCTGGAAGGCGAAAAGGATCTCCGTCGCAGTGGCCCGAATCGTGCCCTGGTAACCGAGAACCCCAGTCAGGCGTGACAGAAAAGACTCGACCTGTGCCGTGGTCGAGCCGTAACTGTGGGCGGCCTTGCCCACCGCGATCAGGAAGCGGCAAGCCTGGTCGAACTCGCTTTCAGTATCGCCTCTTCTCTCTGTCATAGTATCCTCGAATGGCATCTTTCAATATCCTGAGGGGAGTGGGGCGAATTCCCAATCTACCCCACTCGCACCCAACATCATCGAAAGGTACCGCGAATGCACTGTTATGCTGCACCGTGTTTCTGCGCGCTGGCCAGGAATGCATCGACATCCTCCACCGGAGTGGCAAGGGAAGTGACGAGGCGAATGACCCCCAGCAGCCAACGATAGAACACAAAGCCGTCGGCCTCCAGCCTGGCGATGAGAGTTTCAGGCATACTGGGGAATAGTTGATTTCCCTCCACGGGGTACGTGAACGACACGGCGGGGTGGCGCTCAGGTGTGATATCTCTTGGATCGGTTGCAGTCATCATCGAAATGCCCTCCAAAGCTTAACGAATTCACCTACTACGCTGAGAAAGCGGTCTGCGATACTCAGGTGATCATTTTGAACTCATGGTCTCAAAGGCTTATGCTCCGCAGCTTCGCAAACCGACCTTCAAGCAGACAAACGCGAGGCGGGTAGGTCTGCATCACGAGGTTCTGCGCCGTAGACCGTATGCGCATCTTCCTCGTCAGATAGTTTCTTCTTGTTGAAATAGACAAAGGCGAGCAGAATCGTGATCAGCGCTGAGAGATAGGCCAGGAAGGCATAAGGTGCATAAGCCAGGCCGACACCCAAAGCGCCGGCGACAAAGGCGCCGTGTACGTTCCACGGGATAACAAAGGAGAACATGGTGCCGGAATCGGCGATGCCGGTGGAAAGCACGACCGGTGCGAGTCTATGGCGGATGTAGGTGTCGCGATACATGCGCGCTGTCAGGACAATGGACACATAGGGGTCGGCGGCAAAGGCGTTTAGCCCAATCGAGGTGACCGAGGTGGCCGCGACCAGGGCGGACGCCGTTCTTAGCCAGTTGATGACCGGTGCAATCACCCGCTGGATCATCCCGGTGAGTTCCGCGACTGCGCCGAAGCTGGCAGCCACCAGGATCAACCAGACCGTGCCCAGCATGCTGGCGGTACCGCCGCCGGAGAAGAGCTTGTCCAGTTCCGGCACACCGGTATTGAGATGAAAGCCGGTCGCGAAGGCCTCAATGCCGACTTTGGTCGCGGCGACGACATAGCTCAAGCTGGGATCATCGGCTACGCTTTTGATCAACTCGGGCTGGGTGAAAGCGGCTATGATCACGCCTGCAATGGCCGAGATCATCAGGGTCAAGAAGCCCGACAGGCGCAGTCCCGACAACACAAAGATCAGCACCACAGGTACAAAGGCAAGCAGTGAGATATTGTAGACCTGGCCGATGGTTCTCTGCACTTCACCGGGGTTGACGGCCGTGGCCGAGCCGCTGCTCGTGAAGCCCAGAACGATGAACAAGATGGCACTGAGCACCCAGGCGGGGATCGCGGTGCGCCGCACCATGCGGGCGTGTTCATCTGCACTTACCCCACCCACCACCGCGGTTGTGAGGACAAAGGTATCCGAAATCTTGGCGATCTTGTCGCCGATTACGGCCCCGGAGACTGCTGCTCCACCAGCAATGGCCGGGGACAGGCCCATCAGGGAAGCCAAGCCGACAAAGGCCACACCCAGCGCCGCGATGGTCGTAAAGGAGCTGCCCGTCAGCGTGCTCAGAAGCGAACTGAGGATGAACGCCGTGATGTAGAAGATCTTGGGATTGAGAAGGGCCACCCCGTAGTAGACAACAGCGGGCACGGTGCCTGCCAGGTACAGGCTACCGATGACGGCGCCGACCGCCAATAGGATAAAGATCGTTCCTAAAGCGGCGTTGAGGCTGCGGGAGATGGCCTGACTGATCAACGCTTGCCGGAAACCGTAACGAAAGGCCACCCCCGCGGCAAACAAGGTGGCCAGCGTCATGCTGATCTGCAATGGTCCGCCTTCCACTTCCCCGGGGAAAAGCGCGACGGAGAGCAAGATCAATCCGATCATCACCCCGAAAACCAGCAGGGAGGCGAACATCGACGGTGTCCGCCCGGTTTCAGGATTGGATTGTCTGTTTGTCTCCATAGTGGCTATGTACCTCCTGTGCTCGCAGGGATTTGTCTTCCAGCGATCCAGGTGCAGCACCCTCGATGGACATCGCACCTGGATCGCCTACAGGTAGTCCTGCTGACGCTGGTGGTTCAATGGCTGGTAACGAATCCCACCCTAATCAGCAAAGTCTCCGGGATGCCGTAACTACAAACCGGCGGCGACTCACCCGTCCTCTTAGAAAGCAACCCTCTGCGCTTTCTGGAACTCCCCTGTCACATTCCCGCACAATTCGGGATCATGCGGATCCAGAACCATCACCGGCGCCCCCTCCTTCAGATCGAACTTCGAGAGATCCATCCAGATGACGTTCGGCTGGTCGGTCAGTTCGAAGAAGTAGCGCTTGTTGGAGAGGTTGATGGCCGTCCGGTACTCGGTGTTGTAGATTCCGAATCCGTGATACGGCGCACCGAACGGGACGGAGACATTGCGCATGATGGCCAGCACACCCGCCACGGCTTCTCGCTCGTTCTTGGGCTCCGGCAGCACGGCCTTGTAATAAGCCGCCCGCTGGAAGCGGTCGACGGGATTGACGTTGCCGGGAAGCGGCATGTCCATGCTGGGGTGCGAGAAATCCTGCTTCTTCAGAAGCGCGAGCTGCTGATCGTAGGTCGGATCGTTGGTTATGATCTGGTATTGGCGCCCGTGATGAATGACCGGCTTGCCATTGAGAAATTCAACGATGGCAGAGTCGCCGCTAGCATCTTCCATCGCCAGATGCAGCGTGGCGCCCATGCCGTTCGGAAGCATCAACATCACCACATTGATCTCGTCGAACAAGGAGATCGCCTCTTCAACTGTGGCGGCGTTGTCCAGGAGGTACTGACCCCAAAGCCCGATGTGCAACCCGGGCTTCTTCGGGTCTCTCGGACCGACATCCGTGGCTCTGAGGTAGAGCATGTGAATGGCAAGGCCGTGTTCGTTGAACCCATCGCCTGGACCCATACCGTAGCCCGCAGTCACCATGCTGCCGTACTTGGACACCCACTTGGCGGGGTTCTCCTTGACAACAACCTCGGATCCGAAGCGCCCCCCGTCGCGCTTCATACCGCGCGGAAAGACTGTCAGAACCGGCTGAGTGGATTCCGGCCAGTCCAGGGTTCGGCCAGCTACGACGGCCAGCTTGTTATCGTTCCATAAGACTCTTGTGCACATGTTATCTCTCCTTTTTTCAGCTACTAGCTAAGTCTGTTCTTGTAGATGTTCTGGTCCTTTGCCTCTCCATCACTTGACAGGTTCAGGATAGACCGCACCCGCATCCAGGGGATATAGCTTCCGGGTCTTCTTCTCGTAGGTGAAGGTGGTGAGGTCGTTAGAAGCGATGCCGGGTGGGTCGCAGTCGATGATGGCGCTCGCCACGTCCGTCCACCAGGCGCGGAAATGGTTGGCGGACTTGACCACCACAATGCGTTAGTCGCGCGGGTCAAATCCGACCATTCTCATCTGGTTGGCATCAAACGCCTGCATCAGGCCAGAGATCACTGCCACGTCCACACCTTCTATCAAGAGCCCAACCGCAGGCCCCACATCGAACTTCGTCCCTGCGCCCATGGGAGAAACGATCGTATAACGCCCATCGCTGATCGATTTGACGTAGGCTTTTCCCTCAATCGGAGCGCCACCCAGCTTGCTGCCCTTGCCGCCCAGTTCGACGTCAATGATCTTTCCCACGCCAGCCTTCACGGCCTTCTGCACTGTCTCTGGGTCCCGGATGGCGCATACTGCCGCTTGTTGTACGTTGTTCTTGATCAGTTCCCGGAGAAGATGGGTGGCATCTCCTGGAGCACCCGCACCCGGATTATCTGATTTGTCAGCGATCACGACCGGTCCGGGATTCTTTTCGTCTGGCAGGAACCCGGAAGATCGGTCCAGTTCCTCCTTCTCACTGCTCAACAGCGCCGCACTCTCGTCATACAACTGTGGACGCACCTCCGTCGGCAGGATCCGCCCTTGCTTGACCAGCGTCGTCAGGGCTTGCTGTACGGCTTCTTCGGCAGAGAGCGGTTTAGCCACGAACCGGGCCCGGTTTTGCCATAGCAATTCCGCGGCCTCTTTGGCGGTTTTCTCGGCCAGTTCGAGACTCTTGGCCCAGCAATTGACCACGGGGGAGTTGAAGGGCACATCGGCGAAGGGGAATCCGTAAGCAAGCGAGAATTCGTAGATACCATCCCGTGTGGCGAATTCCTCCACCTTCTTCCGAATCGGAGCGTAGAGATTACCGTCCATGGTCGATATGGTCTGCATGATCATCGGCAGGCGTTCGAGATAGCCGTAGGGCTTGATATTGCCCCTGACCATGCCCGGAAGCAGCCTGGCTCCCCGATAGGCGGTGTCATACATGTCGATATGGGGATAATGGTAGACGATTGTGAGCAGATCCAATTGCCGGACATCTTCATCGCTCAGGTTGCTGTGATGATCCTGAGCGCTGATCACTTTGACTCCTGACCCGAGTTGTTTTCGGATCGCCGCGGTCAGGTCTGTCTCTGCATCATCGATGCCTTCGGCAACGCCCGCCCCATGCAAACACAGCGCGACCCCATCAAGGGGCATGGCTTTTGCCAAGCGCCCGAGGATATCCTGCTTCATTTGCTGATAGGCCTTGCCCTCTATAGTACCCCCGGCGCTGAAACTCCAGAACGTCGTGGGAACGATCTCCACTTCGGGGAACTCTTCAAGCGCGGCAATAAACCCACCCATGTAGGTCTTCGACCCCTTGTAGTCGTCGATGAGGGCCTGATCTGTCCACTGCTGAAAGCCGGTGGTCATGTTGCCGGTGATCTTCGCCTTTCCCATCGTTTCGTCTGCAAAGGTATTCACTTCTTCAAACAGGCCAGCCAGCGCGATTCTGATACTCCCTTCCCTGTCCATTTCCTATCTCCATTTAGCTATCTACCTGTGTCTATCAGTTGAGCGTGTTCTTGTAGATCACGCCGTCCTTCATGGCGGGCCATTCCCGGCCTGTTGCCGTCCCATATGCGGGCACCTCAAGCTCCTTCATGTGCCGGTGTGTTTCATTCCTGATAGCTTGGAGTCCTACCACGAGCATTCGCAGATGCATTCACCAAACGTCTCCGGGCCCGTCGCCTAACGAGTTGAAGGCATCCTTCCCATCTCCGTCGGCACCACTATCGCCGTCGGCATCGCCAGCTGGATACCGTGTTCGCCCAGCGCCTTCTTGATGGTGTGTGTGGCCTCGCTCAGTATCTGCGGCAAGGGATCGTAGGGGCGTCGTACCCACAGGCGGACCTCGAGGTTCGTCGCCGAGCTGTAGAGCGCAGAGACCAGGACTTGCGGCTCCGGGTCCGAAAGCACATCCGGCACAGTACTCAGCGCTTCGAGAATGACTTGCTCAGCTTGGTCCAGATCTGCCTCGGGGTCGACGCTGAGCCAGATGCTTTGCCGCAAAGAGCGGGCGCGTGAGTAGTTGACGGTGGAGTTCTTGACCACGTCCACGTTGGGGATCATCACCTGGCGATTGTCAAAGGTCTGTATCACCGTCCCCCGCCAGGTGACGGCGACCACATCGCCTTCGAAGCCGTTGACCAGCACCCAATCCCCCTCGCGAGTGAAGCCGGTGGCCATGATCATCAACCCCGCCCCCAAGTTCTGGATCACATCGCTGAGGGCAAAACCGAGCACCACGAGTAGCAGCAGCAAGGTCAACCCGATTCCGCCCAGCGCCCACAGGACCGCCACGCCCATGACGAAGTAGAAGACCGCCTTGCCGACCACTTCAGCGACCCGCTGGTCCAGCTGGGCGCGCTCGATGGCGCGCACGGCAAACCTGCTCAACAGGCGCCCCACGACATAGGCGGCCACGAGGGCGATGCCTGCTCCGACGAGACGATAGACCGTGGCCAGACCATCGCCAGAAGTCGTGCTTGAATCGGTCAATGCCGCTAAGAGTTGTTGGATCATCTCCTGTGTCATGTTTGCTTCCCATCTCCACGAGCTGCAGGGTCTCGGTCGCGTCGCCGTCTGTTGCCACTGCTAATCCGCCGGGGCGCTGGGCCATCTGCACCTGGTTGCTGCCGGCCTCCAGGACCCTGACCTCGGCGGCTTCTAGACCCTGGCTGCAGTCTTCCAGGCTGTCTAGGCGGCGCCAAAGACCTCGCGGCCCGAGGCTGCTGGCGCGAGGTTCATAGCCATTATAGGAGCCTCTACCTGCTGACACATCAGGCATTCGTACGGTTCCTGACCTATACGAATGTCTAGGCGTGACCCTTGCGAAGGCCTCGAGCTTTCGCCAGGGCGGGATCATCGCCACCTCGCCAGCAAGTCTTGGCCGGTGAAGAACGACCACCCGTGGATGAAGACGCTGACCTGAGACAGTGCGAGCCACAGCAGGAGCACCGTGATGACTATCGCTGCCAGATCTATCCAGAGAGGAATCCTGGCCTTCAGAAGGGCCACACGTTCCTGTAGATCGCTGACCTGCGCGTCATAGTAATCCACGTCAGCCTGTACCTCATCCAGAATGGCATGCATCTTGGACGTTCTGGTGGTCACCACAGAGACGATGTCCTCAGCGGTCTCGGACCTTCTCTCGTCAACGCGGGTTTCCAGGTCCTGGAGCGACGCTGTGAGCTCCAACACCTCTGCGGACGCTTCCTCCAGCCTGGTTATCTCCGCCTGGTACTGGTCCAGGTAGGGGAAGGGGAGAGCCTTCACGACCTTGACGGCATTATCCAAGGTAGTTGCCGCTGTATTGACGGTGTCCACGACTTCTCCCACGGTCTCCAGGACGGGTTCCAGTTCATCGCCCAGTGCCTTCGAGATCAGGTTCAGGATGAGCCGGTTCTCCTCGATGTTGGCGCCCAGCGCTTCAGCCATGGCGTCGATGGTGTCCACGACTCCGCGAGCCCTCTCCACCAAGCCGCCGATCCGTTCAAGCAGATCGGCGGCGAAACTCAGAGCCTCTTCGAGAGGCTTCAGGATGTCTAGAATGGTGGTGGTCAACGGCTCGTTCACAGCCCAGACGCCGACAACCCCGGATATGGTCAGTACCATGACCAGCACACTGAGGATGATGATCACGAGCCCGCCAATCCGCGTGAGCCTCCTGGGCTTGCGTCCTTCCTTCTCTAAATCTTCCATGGCTACCCTCCTCTCTTTCTTCCGTGACATTGCTTGAATTTCCGCCCGCTGCCGCACGGACACGGAGCGTTCCGCCCCACATTGGCAAACGCCTTCTGTTCCTGCACTTCCAAGATCTGCATGATCTCGGCCGGCGCGCGGTCACGCCGTAGCAGGTCCGCCATAGTCCGCATCGGCGCGTCGATGTGCTTGAAGAACACCTTGTAGCCCGCGCAGAGGTAGTTCAGCCCGGGCTCGCCGTCAGGCGTTTCGATGAACCGATTCTTGGGGCAGCCTCCGTGACAGGCGAAGCGGACTTCGCATTCCTGACAGTAGCCAGGTAGTGTGTCCAGCTTGTCCCGCCCGAATTGCTGCTGCCTTTCCGAGGCCACCAGTTCCATCATATGTGTCTCTGCAATGTTACCAAGCAGGTACCTTGGCTCCACGAAGTGGTCGCAGGAGTAGAGG
>CAZBJW010000156.1:0-10741 GCA_964492135.1 uncultured Anaerolineales bacterium | reverse complement strand
CCCGCAACCTACGGTTTTGGAGACCGTTGCTCTGCCTGCTTGAGCTACTCCCCTTCGCCATCGACGTCTGGCCTAGCCCACCCCGCCCCAGTGACAGAGCGCGGCACCAAGCATCTGCCAGACCTCTCTCTTTCGCAAATATGTTAGCACAACGGCGCCATGTTGTCAAGCAACGCAAGATAGGGTGCGCAACGGGGATGTAATGTCCAACCCTGGACCCATCCTGGGTAGTCATGAGCAGCTGCACACCCTGAGCGGCGCCCTGGGTTGGGCGAAAGATAGCGTTGAGTAGCCGCCATGCGGCCTAGCGAAGGGTGCAGCGTATCGGAGGACGCACCGAAGGGCGTATCTGTTCTGAGCCCTACCGAAAGATCGAAGTAGCGATTCAGCGGCGAGGAACGCTGGAACAGCGCCGTCCGGGTGTCCGAGAGACTTCCTAGACACCCTCGCAGTTCGCTTTGGAGCACTGTGGAATTCCCCGGCACACGGTCTGGTCATTGTCCCTCCATATCCTCGCAGGTATAATAAGAGGGAGGATCAAGGGGCATGTACAGCTTGGATGACACCATCACGGCCATCTCCAGCCCCATCGGAGAAGGGGGCATTGGCATCGTCAAGATGAGCGGACCGGAAGTCCTGTCCATCCTCCGAGGGATCTTCGTACCCAGCAGGTCTCGTCGCGACGGAAACTCGACCTGGGAGCCCGTTTCTCACCATCTCTATTACGGACATATCGTGGACCCAGGAAGTGAGCAAATAGTGGACGAGGTTCTGATCTCATACATGAAAGCTCCCCACACCTACACCCGCCAAGACGTCGGTGAGATCAACTGCCATGGCGGCATCGTGCCCTTGCAGCGCGTGCTGCAACTCACCTTACGGCAGGGCGCGCGACTGGCCAGCCCCGGTGAGATGACCATGCGCGCCTTCTTGCTCGGTCGGCTGGATCTGGCACAAGCGGAGGCTGTGCTGGATGTCGTGCGGGCCAAGACCGAAGCCGGCCTCAGAGTGGCCGTGGAGCAGTTGGGAGGACATCTCTCGCAGGGCATACGGGAGGTGCGGACGCAACTGGTCGGTACACTGGCCTATCTGGAGGCGACCATAGACTTCACCGAGGATGAGATTCCAGAACGGGATATCACAGCCCCGCTGCAAGAAGGTGCTGGAGCAATCAAGGAGCTTCTCCAGGGGGCGGACCGGGGGATGATCTACCGGCAGGGCATAAGGGCGGCCATCGTGGGCAGGCCGAATGTGGGCAAGTCGAGCCTGCTGAACCGTCTCCTGCGCACCGCTCGCGCCATCGTGACCCCCATCCCCGGAACCACTCGCGATACCCTGGAGGAGACCATCAATCTCCAAGGCATCCCCGTAACTCTGGTGGATACAGCTGGCATCGGCGAGAGCGAGGATCTGGTGGAGAAACTGGGCATAGAGCGCAGTCGTGAGGCGCTGGCGCGGGCTGACCTGGCCTTGATGACGGTGGATGTAAGCGAACCCCTGCAGGACGCTGACAGCCAGATTGCAGAGTTGATAGGCGACAAGCCCGCCATCCTGGTGGCCAACAAGATCGATTTGCCCCAGCTGGCTTTACTCGACCAGCTACTGCCGGGAGTGAAGAGGGTCCGCGTGTCGGCCCTTTCAGGGCAAGGGCTGGAGCACTTGGAAGAGGCCATACTTGAGACTGTTCTCTCGGGAAAGGTGATGGCCTCTGACGTTCCGCTGGTGACGAATCCCCGCCACAAAGAAGCCTTGCAGGAAGCATTGGATCACGTTCAGGCGGCTATGGAAGCGAGCACATCCGATATCCCCACCGATCTGATAGCCATCGACGTGACCGCAGCGGTCAACGCGCTGGGAGAGATCACCGGAGAGACCGCGACAGAGGACCTCCTTCAGATTATCTTCAGCGAATTCTGCGTTGGAAAGTGACATAGTTTTGGATGGACGCCAGTCATGTGCTATAATGGACAAACGGGGGCACAGCAGGGGCACGAAGCCTATATGCGCGAGGCCATCGCCGAGGCTGAGGCGGCGTATCGACAGGGGGACGTGCCCGTGGGGGCTGTGGCCGTCCGTGATGGACGCATCATCGGCCGAGGGCACAACTGCAAGCAGGCCTGGGCAGATCCCACTGCCCACGCGGAGATCCTGGCCTTGCGCCAGGCAGCTGAGAAAGTAGGCAGTCGGTACCTGGTCGATGTGACAGTGTACTGCACCCTGGAGCCGTGTCCCATGTGCGCCGGCGCGCTCGTCCTGGCCCGAGTCCCACTTCTGGTCTACTCTGTGGATGACCCCAAGGCCGGCGCGGCTGGGTCTGTGCTGGACATAGTGCGCTCGCCCCGCCTTAACCATCAGTTGCAGGTGACGAAGGGCGTCCTGGCTGACGAGGTGAGGGAGTTGTTACAGCGGTTCTTCAAGGAGTTGCGGCGATCCTCACCCTAACCGACGGCAGCGTCCTTGACGCGGAGGGGTGCCAGAGTGGACGATTGGGACGGTCTCGAAAACCGTTGTGGGGGCAACCCCACCGTGGGTTCGAATCCCACCCCCTCCGCCTTCTGCAAGTCTCCGGTATGATGACGTGTCATCCCCCGCTGCCGCACCACCCAATACTGGATACGTCTCTGTCCAAGATGCCCATATCCAGTAGGTCTGTGCCCATCACAGGCGTTCGTTTTTGCCGAGTCCACAGTTCTGAACGCCATCCCCACCCCCGATGATGCAATCAGGGGGGAGACGTTTTCTCGCCACAAATAGCAGTACGGGGGCGGAGCTCCAGCGCCAGCTTTCCGTTCCTGGATTCGAGGCATTGCCGTTCGTAGCGACATGATGAGGTGATCCCCCATGGCACGGGATTCTGCGTTGACAGCGGGGCCAGCAAGAGCTGGAGGTACCACAGGGCCGACCACGGAATACACACTTTGGGGAAACATGGGCCTGCGAAAGGCGCGAGAGAAGCTAGCTATCAGGGCCAGAACTAGTACGCCGAGTAATAATCTTGCATCGCTTGGTCTGCCAGTGACACAAGCTCGCCGCCTCGTTCTACGTGGGCAGCGGCCTCAGCCAACCAGTCACCGCTCGAGTCACCAGTGCAGTGCCGGCCAATCACCTCAGCCGCCTCAACGTTCTCTTCCAAGCCGGAGTCCAGATAGCCCCGTGCTGTCACCAGATCTGGATCCGAAGGCACTGGGCAATCCCGATGAGAAGCCCTCAGTTTTGCTGCTCGATTTTGCAGATCCAACCCGGCGGCCGCCTCACAGAGAGCCGCTGGATCGTCGGTACCCATGGAAGAGATAGTGCCAAGGTCTTTCACCAGTTCTGTGGAAGCCGCCTCCACGTCCTGAACACAAAGCCTATAGCCATAGTCAGCCGCGGTCACAGACGTCGCTGGAGCGACCGTTTCCCCGGGCGCCGCTGTGGACCGAACGGGTCTAGAAGTCAAGGACGCGCCGTAATTCCGCAGGTATGTCAAGAGGTAGGCGAAGGTAAGTACTACCGCTACCGCCAAAGCGCCCAGGACTATCCACTGATTCCTTGACATCTCATCCTCCGATCACCGCGCGCACCGGTTCGCCCAGGAATTGACTGGGTGAGACTGCATCCGTTTTGGCCTGCCCCGAGTAACGGCACCGGCCCAGGACGGGGCATCGTGAGCTGACGCGCTCGTCTTGTAGGTCGCGAGTTTGTCATTACTCTATGCGCATCCAGGGGCGAAGTCAAGGCAATCTGATAAGGAGCAGAGGATCCGGTGCTGAGCCTAGCCAATACGCAAAGCGGTGCTGGCAAGCTTCTGACCCTAACAGGCGGTGTTCCCGAGACTGGCTCATCGTCTCGGGCTCTCTTGGGGCGGGGCCGCGGGACCACGAGCCGCAAGGAGCGGCTGGCAGAGATGTGCCTCCTCGCCCATGAGCTCGATAGAGCGACACATCACTTCTGCCCATGCGCAGTCATGAGGAACACGGGTGGGCTTGGGCAGGGACTAGGCCAGAGACATGCTAGACGGACTGGCCTGCCGGTGGGCAACGCTGGACGCGGTGCGAATAGCAGTGGCGTAGAACTGCCCAGTGCTCATCTCACATGATGCAACGACACCCACCTGCCACATCTTGTCCCCAGGTTCTGAGAGAATGTCCGGGATGGGGGAGGTTCCTCTCTAGGCCTGGAGGTGCTTGCCGTTCTGAGAGCAGAGTCGGGTAAACCTCATTCGGCTGGCCTACTGCCGAATGATGGGCATGAAACCTCGGTATCTACCGCCCGGACGGGGCGGTCCTTGGTAAACAACCCTGACTGCGTCGGCAACTACATCATGGCCTGAGGATACGTCATCAGAAACTGCAACCGACCCTCGGTCCACAAAGTCAAAGGCGCCCAGCAGGTTCCATCTTCCTCCCTTGACTCGCTGATTGACTCTCACTGTGGTGGAACCATCAAGATGACTGATCGTGTAAGGAACGTCTCTTGGTCTCCACCTGCCTTCCCACCACCAGGCATAGACCTTGTATCTTCCGGGCTTGGGAACGGTGAAAGACCAAGCAGCAATATCCTGTCCCGTGCCTGCCTGGTGGTTATAGTAGTGGGAGCCTCCATAGTGCCGACCGCCCGGCTGTGTATACTCCACCCAGGCATCTTGTGAGAACGAAGCTGAAAACCCACCATCTATGTTGTCAATGATTACCTCGTCTGGATTGGCGGTTGGCGTGGCAGTCATGGTGGGTACAATCGTGGCAGTTGAGGTAGGGGCAGCGGTCGCCGTTGAGGTCGGTGGAGCAGGGGGCAATGGTTCCACGTAAACAAGCCTCACGGCATCCGCAACTATGTCCTGCCCTGAGGAGACATCATCAGAGACCACAACCGAGCCTTGGCCTTGGAAATCAAACGCGCCCAGAAGATTCCATTGTCCTCCACTGGTTTGCTGGTCAACTCTGATGGTAGTTGAACCGCCGAGATGATTGATGGCGTAGGGAACATCTGTCGGTCTCCAACTGGCCTCCCACCACCAGGCATAGACTTCATACCTTCCAGGTTTGGGCACCGCAAAAGACCACAGAGCAATATCCTGTCCCGTATCTACCTGGTGGTTATAGTGGTGGGAGCCTCCATAGTGTCGCCCTCCCGCCTGTGTATACTCTTCCCAGGAGTCCTGGCCAAAGGAGGTGGAGAACGCGGCATCTCCGTCATCAATGATCACCTCGTTTGGATTTGGAGTCGGTGTGGCAGTCATGGTGGGTACAATGGCGGGAGTTGACGTGGGAGTGGCGGTCGGTGCTGAGGTCGGACCGACCGTGGGAGTCGACGTGGAAGTACTGGTCGATGTTGACGCAGGACTAGCACTCGGAGTTGAGGTTGAAGTGGAAGTGGAGGTCGGTGTTGAGGTCGGACTGGCCGTGGGGGTTGAGGTTGGGATAGTGGTGGGAGTTGACGTCGAACTGCGGGTAGGTTGAGATCCACTCGCGTATTCGTATGCGCCAATATCATAGCCCGGCCCTTGAGGGCGGGGGCTGCCATCGTAATCGTCAACGACGCCCTGCCAGGAAAGGTCAACTCCTGCATCGATCGCAGGTGAATTGGACTGAAGCGAATAATCATCGTTTTGATAGTCTGTGAATTCGAGTGTGCTTATGTCGGGCGTTTGGAGGTTGTTGGAGACGGTAACATTGGCAATTCCCCAAGTCTGGATATACGCAGCGTCACCATACGCGCCAAGATTCCCTGGATCAACAACGATGTTATTCTGAATCCGATTATCGTCTCCTACTGCCCGGTTGCTGATCTTTACACCGAAATTGTTAGGACTAATAATGGTATTGTTCCAAGCATAAATGCTATTTCCAAGATTGCTCCCTACGTCAATATCGATGCCATCACCAGCGTTATTTCCTCCCGGCTCGGCAAATTCACCCGGATTGACAATAATGTTGTTGTAGATCTTATTTCCACCATTTCCTTGGATGTAGATCCCAGTACTTCCACTTTCTTCAATGAAGTTGCTATGAACATCACAGACGCTCCCCCGGTTAATCATAATACCGCTTCTTTGATATTGTTCATTCTTGCGGCTATCTTGGTAAATCCGATTATGGTGAATGGAACAATCCCTAACACACGAGCCGATCTGCCCCCCATCCCAGCCAGTTCTTTCGATGATGTTATAAGCAATCTCGACACCCTCCAAGGTCGGCATTTCCCCCTCATCGTAGCGCGAACTGCCGAAGTAATACCCCTCTGTGCCAACATCATGGATATAGCAATGGTGCATGAAGGGGCCGTATTGAATCCATTTCCCCCTGAGAGGCTCCTGGGTTTGCGACCCGATGCCCGAATTCTCCACATCATGGACCTCGATGTGGTCAAGTTCAAGATATCGGCTTCTCTCTGAGCCATATACCCCCATATTCGAGCTATTGTAGATCTCGAAGCCGTACTCAGTTGCAGGATCGCCTGTCCCGGTCAGCCGAACATGATCGCAGTTTCTCAACCAGATGCCGCACCAGTCCCCGCCCGCATCCACATCAACCTGCCCGCCAGAGTTTATGAAGGTGATCGGTTGATCAGCGGTGCCCTGGAAATTCAGCAAAGTAAGCGGACGTCTGGCACCTGCATTGACGCAGACTACGTCTCCTGGTTGGACGCCTGAATAGTTACTGTTGCCATCTGCCGTGCTCACACCTGCCCCGATGCTATAATCACATGATTGCGCTTGCGTTGCCGTGAACCGCAGCAAACACACGACCAGCAAGAACGCCAGGCTAGTTGTCAAACCGACCAAGGCCCCCCGGCGGCTTTGCTCTTCTCTTGTTTGAACTCTTTTGTTGATCGTCATTTCCCGAAGCCCTTGAGGCGTATTAGCCTATAATACGGGGTTCTCACCCCCGGTGCTGGACGCGTACACTTCGATATTCCTATGGTATGGCCACTGACCAAGGGTCCAAGGATGATTTCCAAGATCGGTCTTCGATAGGACGTAATCTTGAAGAAGACACGGAACAAAAGACAGCCATCGGTTACACTATCCGGAACCAGACTGCTTCACGATGCTAGGATTTCGGCGTTTGCTGAACAGCAAGGCTTGATGTCTTGGCGCAGCCTGGACGAGAAATCCAGGCCCAGTAGCGGCTAACAACACCGCGCCGAATTATAGAATGGAGGCTAGGCCTGACTTGGGTCCAAGACTATGCCCTGCGCCTATGTAGATTCTCTAGCGAAACAAGAACGCGCTCTCCCTCACAAGGCCTTCGGGTCGAAGAGCGCGCATCTCGAAAGGGTATTCCTCGGAGGCAACCCGGCTGCCATGGCTCGCCACTTTGAACCTCAGGCCCGTGGTTTTGCGTCCCCATCTTGCGAAGGGTTTGCCTTTATCACCTTTTGACTGTTAAGGTCCTAGTGTTTGAAAGCTGAGGACGGTCATCAGCCTCGCTATCAGGCAGGTCAGTGTCCAGCAGAACCAGCGCGGCTAGGTGCTTGGCAACCATCGTCGTCGCCGACCAGGCATCGGCTTGCTGCCCTGCGACTTTCTGACAGGTTATGGCCCGCAACACGGCGCGCCGGCAACCGCGCGCCCGGTCTCGCTTGGCCATGATAAACGTCGGTATACGATTCTTCGTCTCCCAACCCTGAAACCTCTTGTCTTCTGTTTCCAGTGTATCAGTTTTCGCTCTCCAGCACATCGTGCAGAGGACACATCTTGACCCAAACAAAAAGACCACTCTGAGAGCGGTCTTCGTGCATCAAATGACTTAATAAGGACTATGACAAATGACGCAATCCCTGTCAGTCTAGATCCAACTCGGCCAGCCCTTCCCGTAGCGCATATAGTGCCGCCTGGGTTCGGTTGGCCAGGTGGAGCTTACCCAGGATACTGCTGACGTGGTTGCGCACCGTCCGTTCGCCGATTACAAGCTCGTCAGCGATCTCCTGGTTAGACAGCCCCCGGGCCACAAGGTTCACAATGTCGACCTCGCGTTCCGTCAACGGCTCCTGAGCAGGAGGCAAGTGCGATGGCCGATTGAGTTCTTGAATCAACTTGTGCGCGATGGTAGGGTGCAGTGACGACTCGCCTCGGTTGACATCACTAATAGCCTGAAGCAGTGTTTGGGGCGATGAGTCCTTCAGCAGGTATCCCAGTGCCCCAGCCTTGATCGCCGCGAAGACCGTTTCGTCCTCGCCAAAGCTCGTAAGGACCAGGATTCGAGCATCAGGGTTCTCCCCCTTGATCTGGCCGATGGCTTCGATGCCATCCTGGCGGGGCATCACCAAGTCCAAGACGATGACATCAGGCTGAAGAGACCGAGCCTTCAACACCGCTTCGACTCCGTCTTTCGCCTCACCCACCAGCTCCATCCCCGGTGCGGTGGCTATGACAGACCGTAGCCCTTCTCTAACCACAGCGTGGTCGTCGGCAATCAGGATCCGGATTGATTCGTTCACTGCGACACGCCCACCTTCGCCCTAGTTCCCTGTTCTTCTACCGAAACGAGCATGAATACGCCTCCGATCCGAACTGAATCGGCACATCGTATGTCCATTATGTCAGGTTTCCGCCCCCGGTGATGGACGGCAATCCATCGATATCCATACGATATCCATAGTATTCTATGCACATGCATCCCCGGCACTGTAATCTGGACAATCAGTCAACAGATCATGATGTTGCGTGGGAGTATTGATGAAAAGCTGAGGTGGACATGTGTCCAGCAGTGCCAGCCCGACGGATAGGCCGGAGGCCAGAACTGACCTGGGTCTCATAATCTACCCTCCGCCTTTGTGAACTGAGTACCGGAAGAGGAAAGCACTCGCCGCCACCTGACCTTCGGTTGGAGAGCCCGTGTGCTGCGATCTATTCCTGGGAAGCAACGTAGCTACCTTGCCTAGCTTTGAACCTCAGGCCTGTGGCTTTGCCCCCCACCTTTCGATGGGTTTGCTGTTATCCCCGCCCGTTTGTCGAGCTCGGACTTGCAGTAGAAGCCCCTGTGTCCGTATTATGACAGTTCTTTGAGACTTCCTTCAATAGGAAAAGAGTACTATATGACCGAACGAAGTCTCGCTCCCTTTCTGGCCCACCGAGGAGTCCGAGAAGTACGCATTACTTCCTTCGAGTCAATTGCCCACGACTTCCTGACGATTGAGCAGAGTAGATTGTGCTTCCGTCTGACAAGACGAGCAACGGCCGCCGGCTCCTGCCAACAGACTTCGATAAGATGTCTCTCGGGGAAGGGAGCGAAAAAGGGCATGCATCAGTTGAACTCTATCTGGACAGCTGCACTGCAAACTGTGGTGACAGCAGTCGCGGGGCTGTACGCTGGACTGCCTCTCGCGCGTTGAGCTTCCCGTAGGGGTTGGGCGCTCTTCCGGCGGTCAGTTGTAGAAAGAGGGGCCCCTTCGCGCTGAACCGATGGGGCCCTTCATCCATTCTTGAATATTGATTGGGGCGCTACCTAGTAGTCCTTCATCGCCAGGGGTAGATACAGGACCTGGCAGAGAGACTCCTCGTCAAGAGAGAACTCGGAGGTGTTACCACCGGCATCGGTAGCTGTGGCCGTAACATAAGCGTCCAGAGAGAAGATACCGCTGACCGTCCAATTGCCGCTGCCGTCGGCAGATACGGTGGCAAGATAGGTCTTGCCCTCATCGTCAGGCCCCGTGAAGATTTCGACCGTAGCGTTGATTGGGGCAGTGCCGGAGATCGCGATGCACGCGGCCATGGAGATGACAGGCGGCGGCAACTCAATGTTTCCTCCCTCACGGTTATCGATGCCCAGGCCGCTGTTGCTGTGGATGCTGTTCTCCGTGATGGTGTTGCCGGTGGTGGTGACCTGCCAGACTTCGATACCGTCGAGACCGTTGAAGGCCATGATGTTGTCAGGGCCAATGGTGTTGTTCTGAGCGCCGTCCCTCACATGAACGCCATGGAGAGCGTTGCCCAGGTCTTGGGAGCCTGTGGCGTCGGTGCCGATGTAGTTGCCGGACGCCGTGTTGCCATCTGTGCCGCTGTTTTTGAACTCCACCCCATCGCTGCTATTCCCAGAGATGACATTCCTCTCACCTTCCGTGGTCCCGCCGACGACGTTGCTCTGAGCGCCAGATTCGACGTGGACGCCAACCAATCCGTTGCCCAGCTTTTGGGTGCCTGCCGCATCGGTGCCGATGTAGTTGCCAGAAACCGTGTTGTTCATCGCGCCGCTGCCAGCGATTGCCACCCCATCCTCGTCATTCCCGGAGATGACATTCCTCTCACCTGACGTGTCCCCACCGATAACGTTGCTCTGAGCGCCGTCCCGCACCTGGACGCCATTCAGAGTGTTGCCCAGGCCCTGGCTGCCTGTGGCGTCGGTGCCGATGTAGTTGCCGGACACAATATTGTTGTCTGTGCCGCTGTCGTTGATCTCTACCCCATCGTATTCATTCCCGGAGATGACATTCCTCTCACCTTCCGTGGTCCCGCCGATAACGTTGCTCTGAGCGCCGGCCCTTATGTTAACGCCAGTGTAACTGTTACCCAGGTCCTGGCTGCCTGCCGCATCGGTGCCGATGTAGTTGCCGGACACAATGTTGTCGTCTGTGCCACTGCCGTAGATCTCCACTCCATCGTGGTCATTCCCGGAGATGACGTTTCTCTCACCTTCCGTGGCCCCGCCGATAACGTTGCTCTGAGCGGTAGCCCTTACATGAACGCCATTCTGGCTGTTGCCCAGATCCTGGCTGCCTGCCGCATCGGTGCCGATGTAGTTGCCGGACACGGTGTTGCCGT
>CAZBJW010000155.1:0-10773 GCA_964492135.1 uncultured Anaerolineales bacterium | reverse complement strand
GCCTGAGACTGGGTGAGCAGGTCATGGGGAAAACGGCGGAGAGCGGTGAACCGACCGTCATAGCGGACTGCTCTACTGATGCCCTGGCTATGCCCGAAGTAGTTGACACCGAGGAATACCGGTCGTTGATCTGCTTGCCACTGCGAGCCAGGGGGCAGACACTGGGCACCATCGCCGTGCTCAGTGGGGAGCCGCGGCATTTCACATTACTCGACGTACAGGTGTTGAGCGCCGTCGCCGTCCAGGTAACTACTGCCGTGGAGAATGCTCGGCTGTTCGAAGAGAAAGAACGGCGCGTCGGCGAGCTTGCCGCTCTGAACGAGATTAGCCAAGCGATAAGCTCTACTCTGGAACTCACCTGGGTATTGAAAGTCGTGGCTCAGAAAACTGCTGCGATATGCAGCGCCGAGCGGTGCAGTATCCTTCTTCTTGACCGCCAAAAGAAGGAACTGGTGCCCATGATGTCCCAATTCGCCTCGGGCGCCGCAGACGCTCAACTGTGGAGAATCTTCAAGAATGAAACCCTGTCTGAGAGGGTGGACGATGTTCCTGTCATGAAAGAAGTGATCAGGCAAGGAAAGGCGGTAGTTCTAGACGAGGACTTGAAGTCTCGCTTGCCGGAGCGGTGGATCGAGCCCTTTGGCATTAAGAGTCTTCTTCTGGTCCCCTTGGTAAGCAGAGACCGAACCATCGGCCTTCTCGCCCTCGACTATGCCACCAAAGCTCAGCAGTTCACTTCGGCGCAAGTGGATCTGGCCACCACCATAGGAAGCCAGGTAGCGATCACCATTGAAAACGCACGCCTGTACGAACAGGAGAGAAAGCGAGCTACCCAGTTGAGTGTCATCAACGAGGTCGGCCGATGCGCCACCTCGAGTCTCGATCTCGATGAACTGCTGCAGGAGACGGCGGTGGCCATCCGGGAAGGGTTCAACTACCACTTTGTCTCTATCCTGATGGTGAACGAGGAAGCTGAAGAGCTTGAACAGAGAGCGGAGGCAGCCCGCTATGCCTACATGCACGCCCTTGGCTATCGTCAGAGCTTGAATGAAGGTCTCCTAGGTTGGGTAGCCAGGACGGGCGACCCCCTCCTGGTGAACGACGTAGCGATGGATGCACGCTACTTAGAAGGGTTCCCGGCAAGACCTTTCACGAGGTCGGAACTTGTCGTGCCCATCAGACTGGACACCAAAGTTGCCGCCGTACTGGATATCCAATCAGCTGACCTTCACGCCTTCGACTCAGCTGACCTGCTGTCGGTGCAGGCCATAGCAGATCAGCTGAGCGTGGCGATGCGGAACGCCCGGCTCTTTGAAGAGACCAAAAGATCGCTGAACGAGCTCTCCACACTCCACGAGATGGCCCTCGCCGCGACGTCCAGCCTTGACTTAGCAGAGATCCTGGATCGGATCATCGGGGCCCTGGAACGCACTCTAGGCTTCTCAAACCTCAGCCTGATGCTGATTGACGAAGAGGACCAAAGGCTGAAGATCAGAGCGGGCACCGGCTACGATCCCGAGGTCACGAAAAGTACACAGCCGGGGCTCGGAGAAGGCATCACTGGGTGGGTGGCACAGACGGGGCAGCCCTCGAATGTGCCTGATGTGACAGCCGATTCCCGCTATATGGTGGCTGATGAGAACATACGCTCTGAATTGTGCGTCCCTATGAAGACGGGCGACAGGATCATCGGCGTCCTCAATGTCGAGAGCGTTGAGCCAGCCGCTTTCACGGATGATGATCTACGTTTTCTCTCCACCCTAGCGGGCCAGCTCGCGGTGACGATCGAGAACGCCCGGCTGTTCCAGCAAGTAGCTCGCGGCGAGAAGGACTGGGAGAACACCTTCCAGGCTATCACGGACGGCATAGCGATCTATGATGCCGAGTTCCGAATACTCAGGGCCAATCCGGCTTTGGCTGACATTCTTGAGACTACTCCGGAGGCCTGCATAGGGAAGCACTGCTACGAGATATTCCCGCACTGCCAGGGTCCGACGCGCACCTCCTGCCCCCATCGCTCGGCAATGGAGACCGGTGGATCAAGGTGCATCGAGGTAAACGTTCCGGACCTCGGCAAGACCCTACACGTTACGAGCTTTCCCATCCATGATGAAGGGGGCAACTTCAAGGGCGCCGTGCACAACATACGCGACATTACCCAGGAGAAGGTGCTGAGGGCACAGCTCTTACAGACCGAGAAGCTAGCGGCCATAGGACAACTGATTTCAGGTGTCGCTCACGAGCTCAATAATCCCCTGACATCGGTCATGGGCTACGCGCAACTCCTGCAAGCTGCGGACGTCAGCGATGACGTACGCGATGATCTGCGGAGGATCTACCAGGAGGCTCAGCGAAGTGCCCGGATCATCAGTAACCTCCTGACATTTGCCCGTAAAGAAACGGTGGAGAAACTCTATACGGATGTCAACCAAGTCCTCATCGACACCATCAACCTGAGGGCATACCAGCTCAAGGTAGACAACATCGAGATGGTGGCGGAACTGGACGAGCAGTTGCCTTGGACCATGGCCGCACCTCACCAGTTACAGCAGGTTTTCCTGAACCTGATAAACAACGCCCATCAAGCCATGCTGGATTACCGGGGTGGCGGACGCCTGCTGGTGAGATCAGAGACAGATGGCGACGTGATCAGGGTCAAGGTCTTGGACAATGGGCCCGGCATCCCTGAGGACACCCTGGGCAAGATCTTCGATCCCTTCTTCACAACCAAGGAGGTCGGGCGGGGCACAGGTCTGGGGCTATCCATCGCATTTGGAATAGTGCGGGACCACGGGGGACATATATGGGCCGAGAGCGAGGTCGGAAGCGGGACCACCTTCACGGTTGAGTTGCCCATCCTTGAGCCCTCCGTGGATGCACCGGCGCAGGCACAGCCGACGGAGATCATGGGGCGCCATTCTGGAAACAAGATACTTGTCGTCGACGACGAGGAGGAGATTCTTGGGCTCGTCAGCCGTGTGCTGCAGCAGATGGGGCATCAAACAGTCACCGTCCCCACAGCCGAAGCAGCCCTTGACACTCTGGCCAAGCAAGAATACGACATGATTATCTGCGACGTAAGGATGCCGGGAATGGGCGGCCAGCAGCTATACCAGCTCTTGCGGAAAGAGAACCCGGAACTGTTGAAGCGCCTGATCTTCACCACTGGAGATACGATAAGCAACTCCACGAGGGCTTTCTTGCAGAACGTGGAGACACCTCACGTATCCAAACCCTTCACGATTGGGGATCTGCAAAGGGCAATCGAACAGGTCCTAAGGCCACACTGACAGCCTCTTGTTGCAGGAAGCGCTAGCCTGCCACCACTGCAACTAACTCCTCGTGCGATCTCCGACGGACCTCTCTGGGTGGGCTCCTCTCCGCGCGAATGTGCTGATCACAAGGGCCATCACAGTCTGCATGATGAGGTCAGCCAAGGCTCAGGAGGGCTGTCCAGACCTCTCTATTGCTGCCGGGAGTGAACTGCCGGCTGCCCTCAGAGGAACCTCCTGCCACCTCGCGCTGTTGGCCAGACGTCTATGAATCTGTGCGCCGATCTCCGGTGAGCGGGAACAGACATTAACGCAGCCCGAGGGTTGCAGCGTATCACCGCTCAACTAGCCAAGGGCTGGCTTATCTGGTATCATTATAGCTTGTTCCAGCCGGGCTGGAAACACCAGTTGCACGTGGGAGGTAGCAGCGTGACGGAGGTGGTAATCGTCGGTGGGGTGAGAACACCCATCGGAGTCTTCGGGGGCTCGTTGAGAGACACCCCTGTAGTTGAACTCGGCGCACTAGTGATCCGAGAGGTGCTGAGAAGGGCAGGGCTGAGGCCCAAGTCGAGTGAGAGACTACTGCGGTATGCGCCCGACGCTCTCAAGGGTATGGGCATGGTCGATCTTGAGAAGGAGCACTACCACTGGGACGAATCGCTCACCGAGGTACAGGTAGATGAAGTCATCATGGGGCACGTGCTTCAGGGCGGTCAAGGGCAGAACACGGCACGGCAGGCCACGATATATGCTGGGCTTCCCAAGGAGACCAACGCCTTCACGGCTAACAAGGTCTGCGCCTCCGGGCTGAAGGCCATCGCCTTGGGCGCGCAGGCGATCATGTTGGGACAGGCTGCGGTGGTGGTGGCTGGCGGCATGGAGAACATGAGCCAGGCACCGTACTCCTTGCCTAAGGCCAGATGGGGCTACCGGATGGATATTACCGGCGCTGGTGAAGCCATGGACCTCATGGTTCACGATGGCCTGTGGGAGATATTCTATGGCTATCACATGGGTGTCACGGCCGAAAACATAGCGGAGAAGTATGGCATCAGTAGGGAGGAGCAGGACAAATTGGGGCTTCTCAGTCATCAGCGCGCCAGGGCGGCCATAGTGCAAGGCACGTTCAAGGATGAAATCGTGCCCGTACTCATCCCTCAGAGAAAGGGAGAGCCGCTGGTCTTCGACACCGATCAGCGGCCCATGGACACGAGCCTGGAGAAGATGGCCAAGCTACAGCCAGCCTTCAAGAAAGGCGGGACAGTTACGGCTGGCAATGCATCTGGAATCAATGACGCCGCCGCGGCAGTGATAATGATGTCGCGTGCGAAGGCAGATGAGCTGGGCCTCGAGCCCATGGTGACCATCAAGTCGTACGCCTCCGGGGCAGTGGATCCTGCCTACATGGGACTAGGTCTCGTACCCGCCGTTAGGAAGGCACTGGATAAGGCGGGTCTGACTACCGAAGACATGGATGCCATCGAACTGAACGAGGCTTTCGCCGCCCAGACCATAGCCTGCATGCGAGAACTGGACATGACGTTTGACAATACAAACCTCCTTGGGGGCGGGATCTCGCTGGGGCATCCCATAGGCTGCACGGGCGCCCGGCTCATGGTCACCATCATGTACGAGATGGAAAGAAAAGACCTGAAGTGGGGACTGGTGACCATGTGCATCGGCGGTGGCCAAGGCATGGCTGCGGTGGTCGGCAGATAGTGGCAGCCTCCCTATCGGCACGGCGTTTGGCTCATTTCTCAGAGAGAGGAGAGCAATGTCAAGGGACGCAGAGGTGGTGATCATCGGCGCAGCCAGAACTGCTGTCGGTCGTTTTGGCGGCACACTCTCGCAAGTGCCTGCCGTGGAACTGGGGGGCGTAGCCATCGCGGGAGCAGTCGAACGGGCTGGCATAGACGGTCGCACCATTGATGAGGTGCTTGTTGGACAGGTCATCCAGGCTGGAAGTGGCCAGGCGCCGGCGCGCCAGGCAGCCCTCAAGGCGGGCCTGCCGCCCTCAGTGGGAGCAACGACCGTGAACAAAGTTTGCGGTTCCGGGCTGAAGACAGTTGCCATGGGCGCCAATGCCATCGTGGCTGGCGAGTCCGAGATCGTCGTTGCGGCAGGCATGGAGAGCATGAACCTGGGACCTCACATCTTGGCCAACGCTCGTAGCGGCTATCGTCTGGGAAACGCAGAACTTGTCGATGCCACTATCCACGATGGACTATGGTGTCCAATCGAGAACTGGCACATGGGCAACGCGGCTGAACTCATTGCCGATGCCATGAACATCACTCGCGAAGAGATGGACGAGTTTGCACTGGGGAGCCACCAGAAAGCGACGACAGCAATAACACAGGGGAAGTTCCAGGCGGAGATTGTGCCGGTCACGATCCCCGATCGCAGGGGGCAGCCCGTGGTCTTCGATACCGACGAGAACCCCCGTGCGGACACCAGTATGGAGGCCTTGTCCAAGCTTCGACCAGCCTTCAAAGAGGACGGCAAGTGCACCGCGGGTAACTCCTCAGCCATCACTGATGGTGCGGCCGCGGTGGTTATCGCTGACGCTGGGAGAGCAAAGGAGTTGGGCATTGAGCCCTTGGCGCGGATCACGGGGTTTGCTCAGGCAGCAGTGGAACCCAAATGGGTGTTCTTTGCCCCGGTGCACGCCATAAAGAACTTGCTGAAGAAGACCGGCTACGAGCTCGATGATTTCGACCTCTTCGAGATCAACGAGGCCTTTGCTTCCCAAAGCATAGCCGATGGCAGGAAACTGGGCCTGGATTGGGACAAACTGAATATCCATGGAGGAGCCATCGCCCTCGGGCATCCGATAGGTTGTAGTGGTACGCGCCTCCTGGTGACACTGGTGCACGCGATGAAGGAGCGCGGAGCGACTGTGGGCTTAGCCGCTCTCTGTTTGGGCGGAGGCGAAGCTGTGGCCATGAGTATCGAGATGTAGCGCCTAGAGCATTATGGGTAGTGCAGTGGCTGCCACTTACCCACTCGACTTCGCGAGCAACTGCTTCGTATCATCAGTAGAGACTTCTCAAGCTTCAGGCTCAGGCTTGTTGCTGGTGGGCATCCCCGTGGAGCTCAGAGAGCACAACATGATACTCAGGAACAAGGTCGCCATCGTTACTGGCGCTGGGCAGGGCATAGGTCGCGCAATCGCCCTGAAGCTGGCAGAGAAGGGTGCCGACGTCGTGGTCTCAGACATCAAAGCACAGACCGCACAGGCGACCGCTAGAGACGCTCAGGCTCTAGGTCGCCGGGCGCTCGCAGTGACGGCCGATGTCTCTCAGCGAAGGGAAGTGGAAGATATGGTGGCAACCACTCTCACTGAATTCGGCCAGGTCGACATCATGGTCAACAACGCCGGCATCGCTCGCAGCGCCACCCTCCTGAAACTCACCGAGGAGGCGTGGGATGAAGTCCTGGACGTCAATCTCAAGGGCATCTTCTATACGACTCGGGCAGTCGCCAAGCTCATGATAGATGCGCGCTACGGAAAGATCATCAATATCTCTTCCATCTACGGTCGCACTGGTACCATAGGTGATTCCAATTATGTCGCCTCCAAGGCCGGGGTCATAGGTTTCACCAAGAGCGTGGCTCGCGAATTGGCGCGCTACAATATCAACGTTAACGCCATACTGCCAGGGATGATCAACACGCCGCTCCTGCAAGGCATCCCAGATGAGTATCTGCACCCGATGATCAAGGAAATCCCCCTGCGACGGGTGGGTACCCCCGAAGAAGTCGGCCATGTGGCAGCATTTCTGGCCTCAGATGAGGCTAGCTACATCACCGGTGCTACCATTGAAGTCACCGGTGGTTGGAGAATGTAACTGGAAGTCGTGAATCAATCGAGGAGGAGCAACGCACATGGACTTTGCTCTAACCGACGAACAACGTATGATTCAGGAGCTAGCCAGGGATTTCGCAACTGAGGTTCTTGCCCCTGCTGCTCCCATCATAGATCAAACGGAGGAATACCCACTTGAGAATTGCCGACGGATGGGGGAGCTGGGCCTCATGGGCCTCGAGGTACCCGACGAGTATGGGGGCACCGGTGCAGACACAATGAGCTACGTGGTGGCACTGGAAGAGGTGTCCAAAGCTTGCGCCGCCACCGGTACGATCATGTCAGTTAACAACTCACTGGTGTGCCACGGCCTGATGATGCATGGCACGCCAGAGCAACGAGAGAGATACTTGCGTCCCGCAGCATCCTTCCAACGCATCGGGACTTTTGGTCTCTCAGAACCTGAGGCAGGCTCCGACGCCGCTAGCCAGCGCACCAAGGCTGTTCGCGATGGCGACTACTACGTAGTGAACGGTGCCAAGAACTTCATCAGTAGTGGCGGAGTGGCCGACTTTCATATCGTCTTTTGCGTGACTGACCCAGACGCCACCCCGAAGCACCATGGCATCAGTTGCTTGCTGGTAGATGCCGACACACCCGGTTTCTTGCCTGGAAAACCTGAGGAGAAGCTGGGCATCCGAGCAGCCAACACGGCAGCCCTAACGTTTGAGGATTGTCGAGTCCCTGTCTCCAGCCGTCTTGGTGCCGAGGGAGAGGGCTTCAGAATAGCGATGGAGGTTCTGGATGCTGGACGCATCGGCATTGCCGCCCAGGCTCTGGGCATAGGTCAGGCAGCCCTTGATGCCTCTTCCCAATATGCCCTGGAACGAGTGCAGTTCGGCAAACCCCTCGCTCGGCATCAGGCCATTCAGTTCATGATCGCAGATATGGCGACCAGGCTCGAAGCAGCTCGGCTTCTGACATTCAGAGCAGCGCTAAAGAAGCAGCGGAAGGAAAGATACACTTTGGAGGCAGCCATGGCCAAGGTCTATGCCTCGGAAACGGCGATGTGGGCTGCTCACAAGGCTGTCCAGATCCACGGGGGTTATGGATACGTCAGAGAATACAACGTGGAGCGGTACTTTCGAGACGCCAAGATCACGGAGATCTACGAAGGCACGTCGGAAGTCCAGCGCATCATCATCGCCAGACGTATGCTGAGGGACTAGCACTCTCTTCCACATCAGGAACGCAGGAAGATCAGGAGCAAACAATGACAGTAGACCCCAAGACCCAGAAGCTGCGCGAACTGCGGCAGCAGGCACAGTTTGGCGGCGGACAGGCCCGTATGGACGCACAACGCGCCAAAGGCAAGCTCACAGCTCGCGAGCGCATGGATCTGCTGTTGGACCAGGGCTCGTTCCGCGAACTGGACGTGTTTGTCACCCACCGCAGTACCGGCTTCGGCTTAGAGGAGAAGAGATTTCTCAGCGACAGCGTAATAACCGGCTGGGGAACAATTGACGGCCGCCCTGTGTACGCCTTTTCCCAGGATTTTACCGTCTTCGGTGGCTCGTTGGGCGAGGTGCACGCCGAGAAGATCTGCAAGGTCATGGACCTGGCGATGAAGAATGGGGCGCCGGTCATCGGTCTCAATGACTCGGGCGGCGCTCGCATCCAGGAGGGTGTGGTGTCGTTGGGCGCCTACGCCGACATATTCTTGCGCAACACCCTTTCCTCGGGAGTCATACCTCAGATCTCTGCGATCATGGGGCCGTGCGCGGGCGGAGCTGTGTACTCGCCAGCCATAACCGATTTCACCTTCATGGTGAAGGGAACCAGCTACATGTTTATCACTGGACCGGATGTGATCAAAGCGGTGACTCGCGAGGAAGTAACCTTCGAGGAGCTGGGAGGGGCCAGGGCGCACAACACTATCAGCGGAGTCGCACACTTCGCAGCAGAGGACGAAGAAGACTGTATGTACCTCATCCGGAAACTGCTGAGCTACGTTCCCCAGAACAACATGGAAGATCCGCCCCTGATCGCCACGACTGATGATCCCCTACGCATGGACGAAGACCTGGACTCCATAGTCCCCGACAGCCCCACGAAACCATACGACATGAAGGAGATCATCCGCCGTGTCGTGGA
This sequence comes from uncultured Anaerolineales bacterium, assembly GCA_964492135.1. Lineage (GTDB taxonomy): Bacteria > Chloroflexota > Anaerolineae > UBA7937 > B3-Chlor > CAYGAW01. The sequence goes on along the minus strand of CAZBJW010000155.1, from coordinate 1,539 downwards.
CGACGCAGACTTCTTTGAAGTCCATGAGCACTGGGCTCAGAACATCATCGTTGGCTTCGGTCGACTTAACGGGCGTTCGGTGGGGATTGTCGCCCAGCAGCCCGCTGTGCTGGCCGGTGTACTGGACATTGACTCTTCTGACAAGGCAGCTCGGTTCGTGCGCTTCTGCGATTGCTTCAACATCCCCATCATCACCTTCGTGGATGTGCCCGGTTTCTTACCCGGGGTCTCTCAGGAACACGGAGGGATCATCAGACACGGTGCTAAGCTACTCTATGCATACTGCGAGGCCACGGTGCCCAAGATCACTATCATCACCCGCAAGGCATACGGCGGGGCCTACGTCGTCATGAGTTCCAAGCACATCCGAGGCGACATCAGCTATGCTTGGCCCAGTGCCGAAATCGCGGTCATGGGCCCTGACGGAGCGGTCAACATCATCTTTCGTAAGGAGATAGCCGCAGCGGAAGATCCCCAGGCAGAACAAGAAAGGCTCGGGCAGGACTATCGGGAGAAGTTCGCACATCCATACATCGCCGCTTCCCGAGGCTACATCGATGACGTCATCGAACCGAGGGAGACTCGCCCGCGGCTGATAGAAGCCCTGGAAAGACTGCAAAACAAGCGGGATCATAACCCGCCCAAGAAGCACGGCAATATCCCCCTGTAGGACATGCGCAACAGAAGACCAATGTCTCTTGACAACGTAAACACAGACTACACCATCGTCTTCGATGGAGGAAGCCGGGGAAATCCCGGTGTGGGATACGGCAGCTACGCCTTAACGCGTAACGTCGATGGCAAGGTCAGAAAGAAGCGTCTGAGGTTTGGAGAGCTGGTGACATCCAACCAGGCGGAATACAGGGCGCTGATCGCTGCCCTGGAAGACCTCATCGGCACCATTCGGAAAGGCGGGCGCTCTCCCGACAACTTCTCCGTCGAGATCAAGGGCGACAGCAAGTTGATCATAAACCAGATACAAGGCTCCTGGAAGACCAAGAGCCTGGACTTGATGCCGTTGCGAGACAGAGTGGAGGAGCTACTGGCTCGCATGGGTGCTGTTGAGATCACTTGGCAACCTCGAGAAGAGAGCGAAAAACTCCTTGGCCACTAGGCACTAGACGCCGCGGTTCATCCCTTCTCGCATAGTGCGCCGCCCGACCGGTTATTGCCCCAAAGCGATAAGAGTTCGTCCAGCGAAGGATCATACCGCTCTGCCTCGCGGCGAGAGTTCTTCCCAGAACTTGAGGCGAGTCAGGATGGGTACCCCAGCCGGTGTAGTGATGATTGGACTACTTCGGGCACGATCTGATCGCTGCTCGGACGCAGGAGAATCAGCATCGAATCCCTCCCAGGGCACGATTGGAGGAGCCTGCTGGCCGAAGGCAAGACAGCTTGCACAAGGCTCGCGCCTGTTAGCCTACTCCGTGGCCGCGAAGAGGCGGATGAGCTGACCCGCGAACTTGATGGACTCGAAGTAGTCGCTGAGGCGGATGTTCTCGTTGGGAGCATGGATCCTCGACTGGGCATGACCTACTC
>CAZBJW010000154.1:0-10804 GCA_964492135.1 uncultured Anaerolineales bacterium | reverse complement strand
GAAATGAGGCCCGACAAGGGGGCATGAAGGATGCCATCGTTGTTTCCCTCGCGGTGTTCAGTGGCGTTCCACGGTAGTTGCGCTCAGCTACATAGCGGTGCCCGATCTACCGGGCGAGCGGACACTCGCTCTTGCGCGTCGTGTGCCTTTCGGACCTTTGTTTGACAAGCTTACGCGAGCATGGTAGAATAGAACAAACGTGCGAAGGACATCTTTGGAGAACTCGCAGTTTGCTGCGGGGTGAGGTCCGGAGAACCGATGGATCTGTTGGACAAGATCAACGCTCTCACCCAGGATGCTCGTTTCGAGGTCTGCACCCCTGGCGACGGTACCGACCAGCGACAGGATGATCCCCGGCGGTGGATCAGTCACGCCGTTCTGCCAAACGGGCAAACCATTCCGCTCTTCAAGGTCCTTCTCTCCAATGCCTGCGAGAGGGACTGCGCCTATTGTGCCAACCGCTGTGAGCGGAACTTTCGCAGGAGGAGTTTTCGGCCGGAGGAACTGGCCGAGACCTTCCATCAGATGTGGCGTGCCAATCTTGTGAGAGGCCTGTTCCTCAGCTCGGCGGTGCGCGGCAGTTCAGCGGCGACTATGGATGGCGAGATCACCACCGTGGAGATCTTGCGCACGAAGTACAAGTATCAGGGATACATCCATCTCAAGCTCATGCCCGGCATCGACAGGGCTACGGTCGAGCGCGCGGTGCAATTGGCTGACAGGGTATCGGCGAACCTGGAAGCACCCAGCCCGGAGCGCTTGGCTCGACTCGCTGGCAAGAAGGATTTCTATCAGGAGTTGCTGACCCCTCTGCGTTGGGTGAAGGAGATCAGGCAAGAGCAGGACAGAAAGGTCTTGTCATCGGGGTGTACCACGCAGCTGGTCGTTGGGGCCTCCGATGAGAGCGACATAGAGATACTGACCACGGCAGCGGAGCTCTACAGAGACCTGGGCTTGACGCGAGTCTACTACAGCGCCTTCAGGCCCATTCCAGATACTCCCCTCCAGGGCCGCCCCGCGACGCCTGCCATCCGACAACACCGGCTGTACCAGAGTGACTTCCTCCTCCGCCACTATGGCTTCACGGCGAAGGACATCGTTTTTGGTGAGCATGGCGATCTCCCGGCGGAAACTGACCCTAAGACCCTCGCTGCACTTCATCAGCCAGAGCGTTTTCCCGTGGAGATCAATATGGCCTCTCGGGAGGAATTGCTGCGAGTGCCAGGCATCGGTCCTCGCTCGGCCAGTCGCATTCTGCAGTGGCGAGGGGAAGGATCCTTTCGTTCGCTGGCCGACCTCAAGAAGACAGGTGTGTCGGTTCGGCGGGCGGCACCGTTCATCCTGCTGGATGGGCAACAGCCACCCTTTCAGTTGAGCTTGTTCTGACGCCTTCGTCCACATCGGGGATTCAGCGCGATATCGCTGGCGCTGGATTGGATTGATCTGCTCCCTTTTACAGGGCTCCCATGTGCACTAGGAGGGACCACGTGACCCAGGAGATAGGCGAGGAGACACGGAAGATTGTGGCTGCCTACGAACCGCAGTCGATCGATGAAACGGCGAGAGCACTGGAGGGGCTCTGGTCCGGTATCCCGCCCACTGAAGGCGGCGATGCTCTGGTCAAAGCAGAGGTGCGTCAGGAATTCAAGGTGCTAGGCGTTCCCGTTGCAGCCCTGGCGAGCATCGGCAAGGAGATCGGCAAGCTAGCTCGCCAGCGGGTGGAGGACTTCTTGCCCCTGGCCGAGGTGCTGTGGGAGGAGTACGGCCGAGAAGGGAGGCTGGTGGCCAGCACCTTCTTGGGAAGCATGGAATTGAAGGCTCCAGAGAATGTGATTCCTGTGCTGCGCAAGTTGGCCGAGACGTGTGTTGCGTGGGAGGACTGCGATCAACTGGCGATGAGGGCTCTCGAACCGATCGTGCGTAGGCAGCCAGAGAACTATCTGGGCACTTTGGATCCCTGGGTCAAGGACCCCAACAAGTGGGTGCGCAGGGCCGCCATTACCGTCATCGGCCGATTGCCCATGAAACATCCGTCGTACACGGATACGTGTCTACAGATCGTGGAGCCCGAGTTGGGGGATGAGGACTTGGACGTACGGAGGGCGTTGAGCTTCGCGATCCGCGCAGGCGCAAGGGGAGACGTGGAGGCGGTCAAGCTTTTCATGGAAAGGCAGGCCCATCGCACCGACCCCGCGTCCATCTGGGTGCTCTGCGACGTGGTGCGCAGCATGAGCAACAAGCTCCTGCCCCAGTTCAAGGATCTCTTGCCCATGTACGAGATCTGGCTGACAACTGTGGACGGCAAATCCCAGCGCAGTGTGGACAGCGCCGTCAGGGTCCTGCGTTCGGCTTGACGGCGCATATCCCCCTTGCCCATGTCCGTCGGTGGCGTCCCATGGAATTCTATGCCGAAGAGATAGAGGTTCGCTTCGAAAAGGAACCTACCCTGGAGAAAAAGCCTGGCCTGCCGGCCGCTTTCACGTGGCGGGGCCAGGAGTACGTCATCGTGGAACTGCTGGGGGAGTGGCACGACTATCGCAAGCGGGGCACGAGCGAGGCTTTCTACGAGAAAGAGAGGGGAAGCTACTGGGTCACCAAGACTCAAAGACAGGGTTCGTGGGGTGTAGGTCGCGACTACTACAGAGTTCGGACGGAGAGCGGTGAGGTGTTCGACATCTACTATGACCGTGCTCCAAAGGGACAGAGTCGGAAAGGGCAGTGGATACTATCCCGCAGGCATCCGCAGAAACGCCAGATTGACTGAGCGCGCCATCAGCGCTCCTTCGCTGTGACCTTCCTCACATGCCACATTCGCTGCAAAACGGTCAGATTGCTGAAGACAGCCAAAATGATCAACGCAATAAGGGTTTGCTCGAACAGTAGACCGAGCGTCAGCACTGCAAGGCGCTCCAAGCGGGTGAACAGACCGACTTTGCAATCCAGCCCCAGGCCTTCAGCACGGGCACGGGCGTAGCTCACCATCAGGGAGCCGGTGATGGCTAGATAGATCAGCAGAGTTTCCAGGGTCGACCCCCGGTACAGATAGAGGAGTCCCAAGTAAAGAGCTATCTCTGCGAAGCGATCCAGAGTGGAGTCAAAGAAGGCGCCAAACCGGGTGGCTTTGCCCGTCAATCGCGCCAAAGCACCGTCCAGGGCGTCGAAGAGGGCGACGGGGATGAGGAGCAGCCCTGCGAGCCTCTCGTGACCCAAACCCAATAGGCCTGCTATCACGAAAGTGGCCAGCAGGCCAGACAAGGTCAGGAGGTTCGGAGACACCCCAACTCGGGCGAGGGGACTGGCTATGTGCTCCAGCAATCCTTTGGTTCTGCGGCGAATAGCTGTTCTGGCACGCGCCAGCCCGCGGTTGTAGGATTCCTGGCTCACCTCAAGCTGCGCCTTTTGTTCTTGCCAGTAGTTCCCGATAGTAGTCCAGGACCTCCGAGGCTACTGCGCTCCAGGCATACCGACGCGCTTTGACGCGCCCGTTTTCTCCCATCCTGCGCTGCATAGCGGGGTCTCTCAAGATGCGAACGAGGGCATCGGCCAGCGCTCTTTGGTTCTTGGGCTCGGTGAGCAAGCCCTCCTTTCCATCAACGAGGAGATCTCGATAGCCGGGGATGTTGGAGGCTACTGTGGGTTTGCCGGCAGCCATGGCTTCCAGCAATACGATCCCAAAGCTCTCAAAGCCCGTGGACGGGGCGCAGAAGACGTGGCAACTGCGATAGTAGCGCGGTAGTTCCTCGTCGGTGACATGTCCCACGAACTTGACGCCGGTGAGATGGTGCTCGCGCGCATACCGCAGGTGGCTAGCTATCTGCTTCTTTCGATAAGCTCCCGCCACGATGAGGCGCGCTTGGGGGAACTCCTCCTTCACGTAAGAGAACGCGCGAATTAGGTATCGGAATCCCTTTCTTGGTTCGAGGCGGCCCACGAAGAGGATGTTGAGCCTCCCGTCACAGTACTGCGCCAGAGGACGTACGTGGTCACCTCCAAAACGGTCAACATCTATGCCGTTGGGGATGATGGCATACTCGCCACCGAAGTAATTAGCCACCGCATCCCTGGCTGCTTCAGACACGGCGATTCTGCCGTCGAGTTTGTCGAAGAAGGGCTGGAATACTCTTCTTCCGTACTTGTAGACGTGGTTTGGGTAGCGATAGGCGTGGAAGGTGCCCACGTTGACGGCTTGCGAGTGTATGAGTGCGATCAATGGCACCGGCAGGGTCATGGGTTCATGAGCATGTACGATGTCGAAGTGATCCTCGTGCAGTGCTCTCTTTACCCGCCAGTAGACGGCAGGTGAGTACGGTATGCGAGCTTTGGAACCGGCATAAGGTATGGGAATGACCTTGCTGGTGGTCACCACCACGTTATCCGGCAGCGACTCTGGTGGCTGACCAGCGCAGGGCGCAATGATTTTGACCTGGTGGCCCAATTCCCTAAAGTGCTTGTCCAGGTAGAAGATGTGCTGCGTCACACCCCCAGGATAGGGGAAGTCGTATGGCGACACCAGGGCAATCTTCATCCTTGCTCGCCTTTTCTCAGGGAATCTATGGCACGCTTCAGATGCTGGCTGGGCATGACGACCAGGCTCTTCAGCATCTGCTCCCCTGCGATGGACATCAACCGTCGATGATCTTGCAGATCCAGGAACCGCCCGCCAGCTTCAGTGGTCCTCTCCTTCAGGGCGCACCGGAAGTCAGCAGCGTTCTTTCCTGGGAACAACGTATAACCTGACCCTATGAACTCCAGAGAATGGGCGTCGCTGCCACCAAGCTCGGCGAGGTGCCACTGTTCTCGATTGAGCGAAACGATCTTCTCATAGATCACCCGGCCGGCCAGAGTTGGGTTCACAATCTCCAGGCCTTCTACAGTCACGTCGGGAAGATCGTCTTTCAGGATTCTCTGCAACCCGCGATATCCTATGCTGCGGGTGAGCCAACTTGTCGGATGAGGAACCACGCAGAACCCTCCCTGCTCGTGGACCATCTGGATGGTCCGTGCCAGCGGTAGGAGCATGCGGATGGGGTTTTCTAGGTCATAGGCCAGCAGGTGACCTTCCAGGGTGGTAATCTCCATGCCCACGATGAACTCGAAACGGTACTTGCCCTTGGCGACGAGATCCCTGGCCTCCTGCGACCCGTCGATCAAGTCGTGATCAGTGATGGCAATGAGGTCCAGATCGGTCTCGTGTTGAACGTACTCGAGTATGTCCTTCACACTGGCGACGCCATCGCCAGCCCCGCTGTGTATATGTAAGTCTGCCTTGCCCGGCCGGTCGTCAACTTCCATGCTCAGGATCTCGCCAGATAGGGTGAAGCATCAGCCACTGATCGGGATAGCGGTCGATCCAGTCCTCCAGTCGAGCCACGACCTTGCGCACGTTGACTCGCACATCTCGCGTGAAGTCGCCGGTTTCCTCCAGATTCACCGGAGGCTCTATCTGTATCAGGCAGCTGTTATCAGGCTGCCGCAAGGCGAAACAGGTCAAGAGCTTGGCTCCTGTGCGCAGCGCCAGCTGCACATGTCCATCAGGAAGTCGCGCAGGCGCGTCGAAGAAGTCAACGATGATTCCGCTGCGTGTGATATCCCGATCGGCAGCCACCGCTACGACCTCTCCCCTGCGCAATGCTCGGAACAGACCCAGGAGGGGTCCGTCAATGGGAAGGAGTCTGATCCACTCACTGGCCCGAAGACTGCAGACATACTTATACAGCTTCTCTGGCCTGAGATGCTCCGCGGGAGTCGTGATGGTGAGGTTCAGAATCGCGCCAATCTGCCAGGCGGCATCGAAGGGACCAAAATGCCCCGAGGCGAGAACTAGACCACGGCCCTCCTCTAGCGCTTCGTTGACGTGGTGGAGTCCTTGGACCGTGACCGTTGAGTTTGCTTGTTCCTCGTTTAGCGCGTGGCTGTGGAAAAGGTCGAAGTAGTTCTTGGCAAGATTGCTGAAGACGTCCAGCGCGGTGACCTTGATGCGGTCCCCATTCGCATTGGCGCCCAAGACATGAGATAGATTCTCCTCAAGGCTTGTTGCTCCGTTGCGGTGGACGTAGTAAGCAAGGCGGCCTGTCTGGTTAGCAAGCCAGTAGCCGAAAGGGCGAGGAACTCGGGGAGCAAGAGAGCCCAGCAGTCGATAGAAATAGTAGCTGAGCTGAGACTGGCTCATTGTTTCTCAGGGCCTCGAGGCCACATGCGACGAAACATGTACCACTGGTCAGGGTAGCGACGGATCAAGTCCTCCTGGATGCTCACTACTCGCTGTGTGATGAGCTGGACGTCTCGGTCATGGTCGCCGGTGACCTCGAATTCCAGAGGGGGGAATATCTCGCCCACATGGTGGTCATTGGAGTCCCGAACTAGATAGCCAGTGACGATTGTGGCCCCGGTCCTCAGAGCGAGAATCGCCGGGCCGGAAGGCCACGCTATGCACTGGCCGAAGAACTCCACGGCGACGCCTTCATCGGGGAGCAGGGGTCGATCTGTGACCAGCCCCACTCCCTCATTGCGGCGTAGCGCCTTGTAGACGCGTTTCAGCGCGAACTCCATAGGGATGAGCTCTATGCCCAATTTGGCCCGAAAGTCAATCGCCAGGCGGTTGATCCGCTCATTACCAACAGTTTCGGACACTGCGCTGACCCGATAGCCGCGATTGGCAATCGCTGCACCCGCCACCTCCCAATTCCCCAGATGGATACTGACGAGGAGGACGCCCTTGCCGCGCTGGAAGGCCTTGTCGAGATTCTCCCAGCCAGTGCCCTTGAGCCTATGCTCCAGAGCTGCCGGTTCAGTAACGCCGATGCGGGCAAAATCCACCAGCAGTTTCATGTAGTTGCGAAAAGACCTCCTTGCTGTCTGCCTCACCGTCCTGTCGCTGGCCTCTGGACCGAGGACATGGCGGATGTTGTCGACAACGTTTCTCCTCCCCCGGGGCCAGAATATGTAGACTAAGTCACCGAGAATGCTGGCTATCCCATAGCAGAGCTTCAGTGGGAGGCGCTGCGCGAGGAGGAGGGGAGGCAGGCTCAAGCAGTAGACGATCATGCGGTTTCCTCTGTGATCTCCTGCTCACGAGTAGTGCTTTGCTGACTGGGCCTACTTGCCCTGGATGAATTCCTCCATCATCCTGCGGGCCTCGTCATCAGTGTACTGTACAGGCGGCGTCTTCATGAAGTAGGCGGAGGGCCCTGGCAGCGTCCCACCGATGCCTCGATCCAGGCCCAGTTTGCAGCACCGCACCGCATCGATCACCACACCGGCCGAGTTGGGCGAGTCCCAGACCTCCAGCTTCAATTCGATGTTCAGAGGAACATCGCCGAAGCTGCGTCCCTCCAATCGTATGTAGGCCCACTTCCTGTCCGTGAGCCAGGGGATGTAGTCGCTGGGACCGATATAGATGTTGTCTTCTCCTATGTCGTAATCCAACTGCGATGTGACAGCCCCGGTCTTGGAGATCTTCTTCGACTGGAGGCGAGCGCGCTCCAGCATGTTCCAGAAGTCCATGTTGCCGCCCACGTTCAACTGGCTCGTCCGCTCCAGTCTGACACCACGATCACGGAAGAGCCTCGTCAGCACGCGGTGTACAATGGTGGCCCCCACCTGCGACTTGATGTCATCGCCGATCATCGGCAGATTCAGCTCTCTGAAGCGCGTTTGCCAGTAGTCCTCACGACCGATGAATACGGGGATGCAGTTCACGAACCCACAGCCAGCGGTCAGCACCTGCTCAACATACCACTTGGTGGCCATTTCGCTCCCTACCGGCAGGTAGTTGACTACGACATCTGTCTTGGTGTCCTGCAGAATGTGCACTATGTCCGAGGTCTTTCCCGGAGCTTTCTTGATGATCTGCTTTAGGTACTTGCCGAGGCCGTCGTGGGTCATTCCTCTATGGACCGGGACTCCAAGGTTGGGGATCTCAGCGAAGCGGTAGGTATTGTTGGGGTAGGTGAAGATGGCCTCGGAGAGGTCCTTGCCAACCTTGTTGGCGTCGATGTCGAAGGCAGCAGTGAACTCGATGTCTCGGATATGGTAACCTCCCAGGTTGACGTGCATGATGCCCGGCACTATGTCCTTTTGCTTCGCATCTTTGTAGTAGAAGACACCCTGCACGAAAGCCGAGGCGCAATTACCGACGCCGATGACGGCCACTCTAACCTTCTTGTCTTCTTTCGGCGCCTTCTTAGGCTTTTCCTTTTGATCTTTCGCTTTATCTTCTTCCAACTTGGTTCTCACCTCCTGAGCTATTTAGAGTTGTCTCCACAGCGAACCTTGTGCAGCCTCGGAGACAATCTGCCCTTCTTACCAGAAACAATCCTACCTCAGAAGGGGCTAGCCTGTCAAGAACCCGAACGCGTCGCGACTTCGGTTCTAGGGTCCTGGGGGAACGATGAGGAGTGTCTTCGCTCGATTGCCCTGTCCCGTTGGCGGCCCACGCCCTGTGTGCTATAATACCGTCCCATGAGCCGCGAGGGGCGTGATCTCAAGTTCCTGGGCCTGGTGTTTGGAGTGGCCCTGACTCTGCGTCTGATCCCGGTGCTGCTCACGAGCGACTTGGGAATCGCCCTGGATGATATGTTCCAGTATGATGCCCTGGCGGAAAGCATCAGGCTAGGGCGCGGCTACACCTGGTACGGAGGCATACCCACCGCTGCGAGAGCGCCCGCGTACCCTCTGTTTCTAGCGGTCGTCTACTCGGCCTTCGGCCATCGGTTCCTGGCGGCGAGAACTGTCCAGGCCATCGTGGCTTCTTTCCTGCCTGTCGTGGTATACGCCTTGGGGCGAAGACTGTTCGACAGGCGGGTGGCCAGAACAGCCTCCTTGGTGATGGCGTTCTATCCCATGTTCCTCGTTTATCCGCTGGCGCTGGTGACGGAGAATCTGTTCTTCTTGCTGGTCCCGCTGACGGTACTTTGCCTCTTGAAGGCCGTGGAGACGTCTCGCACTAGGTATTATGTACTCGCGGGCTTGGCGCTAGGTATGTGCATTCTCACACGTTCGGTCCTGGCGGGATTTGTGCTGCTGATCCTACCTTGGGTCTGGCACTACAGCGCGCGCAGACGGCACGCGGTGAAGAACTGCGCCGTGATCGCAGTGGGCGTGGCGGTACTCACGGTGCCGTGGAGCATCAGGAACTCCGCGCTCCACCGCCAGTTCGTGTTTGTGGAATCCAGTCTGGGCTTCAACTTCTATCTGGGGTATCACCCGGAGGGCACAGGTACTTTCGATTCGGCGATCGCTGTCGACTTCCTGGAAGAGGTTGGCGCCTTTGAGAAGCCTGATCTTGAGACCGAGATGCGGGCGCACAATCTGGGCATGGAGAAGGGGCTACAGTTCATCCGGCAGAATCCGGGAAGGGCGGCGTGGTTGGTACTAAGTAAGCTCTCCCACTTCCTTCGCCTGGACAAGAGGGCGCTATTGTACTTCTACTCCAACAACTTCCTGGGGGAAGTGGCTCCACCCGTTCTGCTCTTCGTTCTCCTGGTGATCTGCTTACCGTGGGTAGTGGTCCTTCTGCTGGCGGTGATGGGCATGAGCTTCAGCAGAGTCGCCAGCGAAACAGTGCTGGTCTACCTTCTGTCAGCGTACTTGGTCGGCATCCACATGCTGATCATGTCGGAGCCGCGCTTCCACCTGGTCTTAGTCCCTTTCCTTGTCATCTTCGCCGCTCATGGAGCCAGGGAATCGACTCGAGTGAAGGACAGGTTGCAGGCCAGTGATGCCGCATTGACGCGATCGACGCGGTGGCGGTTGGCCCTGAGTTTGCTGGTAATAGCGCTGTTGGTGCTGAATTGGGTCTACGAGTTGAGTGTGGACATGGACAAGTTGCGAGTGTTGTTCTCGGCCGGGGGCAATCTGGCCCGGTTCACCTATTGAGGTCAGCAAACGTGGCAGGGGAAGGGCGGCAACAAGTGACGCGAGCGAACTCAAGTCTGCGGGCGGCGACCATTCTGATCTCATCAACGCTGCTGCTGGTGATCAGTCACTACCATACACTCTTCGGTGATGATACCGTTTCGTCGTTCATCCTCTATTTCCTGATCCCTCTGGGAGTCATTGTGCTTGCGTTCCGGGAGCATCCTCGCAACTTCGGGCTGAGGCTGGGGAATTGGAGGAAGGGTGCCTGGTTCAGTATAGCAGGCACGGCTCTCATGGCCGTTGTGATCGCCGGGCTTGTGCACTTGGCAGAGTTTGGCCAGTACTACAGGCTAGCCGTCGCAGAACAGCCGGATGCGGCCACCTTGGTCGAGTTTGCCTTTCGCCTGGGCATTTACATGTTCAGCTGGGAGTTCATATTCCGTGGATTTATGCTCTTCGGGCTCAAGGAGCGCTTCGGTTCGCTGGCCATTTGGATGCAGGCGATTCCCTTTGCCATCATGCATTTGGGGAAACCAGAACTGGAGACCCTTAGCACCATTTTCGGCGGGGCCGCCTTCGCGTATATAGACCTGGAGAGCAGATCAATCATCCCCTCGGTGGTCATTCACTGGGCCATCTACATGATGATGGTTTTGGCTGCCACGTGGTCTTGACCTCCTGAGGCAAGATTATGGAGACCCCAAGGTCTGCAGCACTTGACAAGTTGGAGAATATCTGCTATACTAGTTTTGCAGTCGAGTACGGCCTACGTCGGCGTATTTGACAGTGTTCGTTGAATGTAGTATACTTTATGAGGAACATCGGACCTTAACAACCGAAGAGTGGTAGGAAGCCTAGAGAGCTGGGGGCCCTGAAATTCGAGTAGAGCTTTACGGAGAGTTTGATCCTGGCTCAGGATGAACGCTGGCGGCGTGCCTGACACATG
>CAZBJW010000153.1:0-10856 GCA_964492135.1 uncultured Anaerolineales bacterium | reverse complement strand
TGCGACTTTGGGGTAGGCTTTCTCGGATGCAGTGGGGTAGTGGGGGCCTATTTAACGGTTGCTGTTGGAGCAGGGATCTCTATCCGACTTCTAGGCCAGGACAGAGTGGTAGTTTGCTTTTTCGGCGATGGTGCAGCGAACCAAGGAACCCTACACGAGGCATGCAATCTTGCTGCCATCTGGAGCCTGCCCGTGGTTTTTGTATGCGAGAACAATCTCTATGCCGAAACGACCCCAGTACAAAAGGTGACCTCGGTTGCTGACATAGCGGTCCGTGCGACGTCCTACGGATTCCCAGGCGAAAGCACGGATGGAAACGATGTGCTAGCGGTATACGAGGCCGCTGAGAAGGCTGTAGAGAGGGCCAGAGCAGGCAAGGGGCCAACTTTGATCGAATGCAAGACCTATCGCACCGTGGGGCACTGGACCGAAGACACGGAACACTATCGCGCGCCAGAGGAGGTGGCCCGGTGGCGCGAGAGGGACCCGTTACTCACGTTCCGCAGGTTTCTGATGGCAGAAGGTCTGTTGGACGACAATGAGGATGTGCTGATTGGACAGCAAATCGAGAGTCTCTTGGATGAAGCAGAAGCTCTTGCCAGACAGAGTCCAGAACCAAGCTTGGATGACGTGCTGGCGAATGTATACGTACAAGAGGTATAGGCGACGGACATGGCTAGCAGAGTCATCACGTATCGGGAGGCACTCACTGAGGCGCTTGCAGAGGAAATGGCAAGAGATGCCGGCGTGTTCATCATGGGAGAAGACATTGCCGAAGGAGGAGGAATCTTCGGTGTAACCAAGGGCTTGCTTGAGCGGTTCGGACCAGAGAGAGTGCGGAATACGCCAATCTCGGAAGCGGGGTTTGCGGGCGCTGGACTTGGTGCTGCTCTGACCGGGACGAGGCCGGTCGTTGAGATTATGTTCATTGACTGGATAACACTCGCCTTCGACCAAATCGTCAACCAAGCGGCCAAGATTAGGTTTCATACAGGTGGACAAGCGAAGGTGCCGGTGGTCTTTCGCACCCAGGGAGGGAGCGGAAGGGGCAATGCTTGTCATCACTCCCAGAGCTTGGAAGCCCTGTTTGTCCACGCACCAGGCCTAGTCGTTGTGATGCCCTCTACGCCCTACGATGCAAAGGGGCTGCTTAAAGCCTCTATTCGCGACGACAACCCCGTCCTATTCGTTGAAAACAAGCGCCTCTATGCCAAGAAGGGATCGGTACCAGAAGAGGACTATGTAGTGCCCATCGGTGTGACAGATGTGAAGAGGCAGGGGAGTGATGTGACGGTGGTGGCTACTTCTTTGATGGTTTTGGAGGCGTTGGCAGTCGCCGACAAGCTGGCGTTCGAGGGCATTGAAGTAGAGGTTGTCGACCCGCGCACGCTGAAGCCCCTCGATATAGCGCCGATCGCCGCGTCAGTAGCCAAGACCGGCCGGGCAGTGGTAGCGACGGAGGCTTGCAAGACAGGCAGTTTTGCAGCCGAATTGGTCGCTGTGATCATGGAGACTTCTTTCGACTACTTGGAAGCACCAGTTGAGCGTGTTGCAGCTTTGGATGCACCTATTCCCTACAACAAGAAGCTGGAGTTGCAGCTAATGCCCAGCCGCGAAGACATGGAGAGGGCAATAAGGCGGACTCTCGAGTAGCGCTAAACCGACTGAAGCGACGGTGCTGGGAGAGCGCGGATTGACCGGGTTCACACAGCAGCTAGGACAGAGGTGTAGGCCTAGTCAACCGTGAACTCGTCTGCAGCGAGTATGTGACTGGATTCGCTTTGTTCTCGTGGGCAGAAGCCAGCCTGCAATTGAGAAGGAGTGGACGAGATGCCGACCAAGGTAATCATGCCACAGTTGACTACGACCATGGAGGAAGGCGCGATCAGTCACTGGTTCAAGAAGCATGGCGAAGCGGTTCGAGCAGGCGAGCCGCTCTTGGAGGTCGAAACGGACAAAGCCAATGTCGAGATCGAGGCGCAAGCAGATGGAACGCTGCACACCCTGTTTCCTGAAGGAACGACAGTTGAAGTGGGAACAGTGATCGGCTGGATTCTCGCCCCTGGCGAGGCGCTCCCTGAAGACGTGATTTCAGGAGTAGTACATCGGACTGAGCGGCCGGAGGTTGGGGCTAGTCTTGCTGCTCGTGCGACTGCGGGGCCAACCGTTAGGGCAAGTCCAGCTGCTCGTCGCCTGGCCCGGGACAGAGATATCAACCTGTCACTCGTGTCAGGTAGCGGGCCAGATGGGAGGATCGTTAGCGAAGATGTCATTGCCTATGAAGCCGAGCAGACGAAGGCGCCGTCACTAGTCGAGCCCGAGAGCGAGGAAATACCACTCTCCAGAGTTCGCAGGGCCATCGCAGAGAAGATGAGCCAAAGCTTCCGCTCTGCGCCGCACTTCTCGCTCTCCATTGAGGTCGACATGGGTCAGGTCGATCGTCTAAAAGCTAGATGGGGTGAGACGGCAACACCTGCACAGAGTGCCCCGCTCTCATATACGGCCATTCTGGTCAAGGCCACCAGTCTAACCCTACGACAACATCCCAACCTCAACGCCTCCTTCCAGCGAGAGAGCATCAAGCGGTATCGTGACATCAACATCGGTGTAGCCGTAGCAACGGAGAATGGCTTGATCGTCCCCGTAGTTCGCCAGGCGGACAACATGTCTCTCGAGGAGATCGCAAAGGTGCTACAGGAACTGCAGCGCAAGGCTCGAGAAGGG
Source organism: uncultured Anaerolineales bacterium (assembly GCA_964492135.1). Lineage (GTDB taxonomy): Bacteria > Chloroflexota > Anaerolineae > UBA7937 > B3-Chlor > CAYGAW01. The sequence goes on along the minus strand of CAZBJW010000153.1, from coordinate 8,132 downwards.
AAGTTTCTTCCCCAGGAGATCACGGGTGGTACCTTCACGATTTCAAACCTCGGTATGTATGGTCTTGCGCAGTTTACCGCCATAATAAACCCACCAGAGGTTGCCATCCTGGCTGTGGGAGGCATTGTCGATAGCCCAGTGGTCCGAAACGGAGCAGTAGTGGTGCGTCCGGTCATGAATCTGACCCTCTCGATCGATCATAGAGCGGTGGACGGCGTTGCCGGGGCAGAATTCCTTCGAGATATCCAGAAGTGGTTGGAGGAAGTGCCAGCGATGTCTCTGGACTGACTGGACCTTGGTCGATTGGCTGGCCACATCCGTAGGTCAGGGGCATCGACCGTCCGTACACCAGGCCGGTTTTTCTCGTTGCGCCGGGCTTCAGGCAAGGCTGAGATAGGCTGTCGGCGGTCGTCCAATGGAAACAGATGGGAACATCATGCAAGACTCACGCCCGCAGACAATTCAGGACCTGGAGGTCGCGAGCGCGCATCTTGGAACATGCGAAGGGATCTGCAGCAGAGACTTGAGGCATCTACCAAGACCTCGGCACCCACGCCGCACGGGTGATCGAAATAGGTTCGTCATGGTATTCGATAGGTAGTAGCCTGGAGGTGACCTTCAATGAGACGTACTGTGCATCACGTAGCCATAACCGTCAGCGACCTGGAAGAATCCTTGGAATTCTACGAGAACCTTCTTCACACGAAGGTTCTGTACCAGATGGAGCGCTCGGGCGAGGGCATCGAAAGAATCACCGGAGTTCCGGGCGCAAAGATCAAAGTCGCGATGCTGGAAGCACCAAACGTAGAGGTGGAGCTCCTTGAATACACGGTGCCCGCAGGCCGCCCATATGACAGAGCCAACAATGACATAGGAAGCATGCACTTCTGCCTAGAGGTGGAGAATGTGGAAGAGGTGTATGCAGACCTATGCAAGAGAGGCGTGCGATTCAATAGTCCACCGGTCAGGGTGACGGAGGGGCCCACTAAGGGGTGGCGCGTCGCCTACTGTCTGGATCCAGATGGTGTATCTGTGGAGGTGTGTGAGCTACCTCCGCGGGGCAACTTTCCAGCGCCCCAGGAGACAACGTAGCGTGAGACCACGCCGGGGTGACTCTTTCAGACAGATGTCTGATCTCATGTGCAAGGTGGGGAGTGTCTGCAGAGAGCGCCGCATATGGGCTGAAAAGGCATGGAGATGGATGTGACGCGAATCAAGGATGTCCTGGTGTCGCCGGGTCTGGGTGGCTACTACTTTGACGACTTGGCTAGTATCAAGGCGGGTGTAGAAACAGATGGCTTCATGCTCCTTGGCAAGCCGAAGACCAAGGGCCACTCCAGAGTGAGACAGCCCGGAGAATCGCTGTCTATCATATTCTTGCTTGATGATGGGCAGGTTGCGTTTGGTGACTGCGCCGCCATCCAGTATTCTGGCGTGGTGGGTCGTGATGGCATACTCTTGGCCGAGAAGTATGTTCCCCTCATCGAACAGAAGATAGCCCCCCAGATAATCGGAATGCCACTGACGGGGTTCAGAGGATTGGCGGCTCGACTAGACTCTCTGGAGGTGGCGGGAGAGAGACTTCATACCGGGGTACGGTATGGGCTAACTCAAGCGGTTCTCGATGCCGTGAGCAAGAGTAGACAGAAGCTCATGGCAGAGACTGTCAGCGAGGAGTACAACACCTTGATCAGCGAGGTCGCCGTCCCCATCCTGGCTCAGTCTGGCGACGATCGGTACGTTGGTGTCGACAAGATGATCTTGAAGGGCGTCCTCGCCGTCCCGCAGGGCTTGTTCAATACCTCAGACAAGGTCGGCCATAGGGGCGAGCGACTGGTGGAGTATGTTCGTTGGTTAAGGCGCAGAGTGGAGAGGTTTGGAGCAGACAGCTACAAGCCCACATTCCACCTCGACGTCTATGGAGCGATAGGACGGATAGCCAACAACAATATCGAACGTATGGTCCAGTACTGCTCTGAGCTGGAGAGAGAAGCTGGGCCTTTCCCTGTCAGGATCGAGTGTCCAATCGACTCGGGCGATAAGATTGGAACACTAGAACTGATGACCAAGTTGAAGGCATCTCTCGAGGCAAGTGGCTGCAGTGTCCAAATCGTGGCCGATGATTGGTGCAATACGCTTGAGGACGTCAAAGAGTTTGCAGATGCAGGAGCAGCGCACATGATCCAGGTCAAGATGCCAGACATGGGCGGGATCAACAACAGCGTGGAGGCAGTCCTCTATTGCAAGAAGAGAGGACTGAAGGCGTTCCTCGGTGGCACATGCAACGAGACTGATCAGTCCAGTCGCATCACTGTCCATGTTGCGCTGGCTACGTGCGCGGACCTAATCTACAACAAGCCTGGAATGGGGGTCGATGAGGGGCTAATGATTGTCACAAACGAGATGAACAGGGTGCTAACAATCCTTGCTCGACGGCGAGAGTCGGATAGGGGGTAATGCTCTGCAGGGCGAAGGATATGGTCAGCGAGCGAAGGCGAACCACCATTCTGACATCAAGCCCAGGCGGATCATAGTACGAGCCCACGACAGAGCGGGTCTCGCGAGTGAAAGAGGGTGAGCCAGTTCTGAGTGATTGTCGACAGCCATTGACGGGAGGGGCAAGTGTCGACGTATTCCCGGCGTTGGACTCTGGAAACGGAAACTGATTTGCGGCCTTCAGCCACGTGGTGACATACCGCACATGGGCTGCAGCGACACCCAGCAGACGTACGAGTCGTCCCGCTAAGGCGGACAGCACTCGGGCACGATGCCTGCAATTCCGCCAATGCCCTCAGAAAAGAACGGCACGCCTGGACAGTCGCAAAAGTGGGGGATTGAACATTTGGATCACTCTGCTTCATTCATGGCATGACCATATGCGGTGGCAACGCGAGAAGCTAGGAAGGGAGTTCCAGTAGGAGGTTTTCTGTTGTGGCTCGACTGCATGAATACCAAGGCAAGCAGCTCCTTGCATCCGTTGGGATTACCGTCCCCGAAGGCGATGTGGCTTGTACTCCGGACGAGGCAAGAAGAGTCGCCGAGGAGATCGGCAAGCCCGTAGCCATAAAGGCTCAAGTCTGGACTACAGGCCGCTTCAAGGTTGGGGGCATACAGTTTGCAGACAACCCGGAGGATGCGAGGAGGGCGGCGGATAGAATCATAGGTAGCCCAATCAAAGGCTTCCGGGTAGAGAAGGTATTGGTTGAGGAGAAACTCGATATCGACAGAGAGTATTATGTCGGCGTGATCGTCGACGACTCACATAGGGTCAGGGCGCCTGTAGTGATATTCAGCACCAAGGGTGGTGTGGAGGTAGAGGAGGTAGCCAGGGTATCCGCAGCAATGATATCGCGCATGACCGTGGATGTCCACCATGGCCTTCGAGGGTATGAGGCGTATGACCTGGTCGCAGAGTTGGGGGTGCCGAGGCATCTGCTGGAGCCGCTGGGTGCAGCCATATGCGGCGCGTACGACGTGTTCGTGCGATACGATGCTCGTGCGGTGGAGATCAACCCCTTGATCCTGACAAGAGGAGGGGCAGTCTACGCTGCAGACTGCCGTGTGAGCATCGACGATGCTTCTGTGGCGCGTCATCCCAAACTTGGAATCAGCGTGCCTCGCGAAGCTGACAGGCCTCCAACAGACCTGGATCGAATAGCTTGGTTGATCGAGGAGAGCGACCATCGAGGGGTGTTCTTCTTCGCGCAAATGGCCCCCGAGATTGGGGAAGTGGATTGCGTCGGCTACCATGCAATCGGTGGGGGCGGCGCCCTCCTCGCAGCAGATACCCTGGTCAGGCACGGTCTCAAATTGGCCGCTTATGCCGAGACGAGTGGGAACCCCACCGCCGCCAAGGTGTATCGCTGTGCCAAGATCAACCTCTCCATACCTGGAATCGACGGCTACTGTCTGATGGGGGCAGTGATCGCCAGCCAGGATCAATGGCATCATGCCCGCGGACTAGTCAAAGCATTCCGCGAGGAACTGGCGGACAAGCCGGGGTTCCCTGTGGTAATCCTTCTAGCAGGGAATAAGGAAGGGGAATCACTTGAGATCTTGAGAGAAGGATTGAAGGACCTACCCATTCGATTGGAGGTCTATGGACGTCAGTATATCCACAACTTGGACTTCATAGCCGAGCGCATGAGGTGCCTTGTGGAAGAATATCGAGAGTTCAAAGGGACGCGCGACCAATGATGTATGAGTTCAAGTTCAGAACCGGCGAGGTTTCCATAGACCATGACAAGTGTACCGATTGCACAGCGTATGCGTGCGTTAAGGCCTGTAGTCTGTACGGCAGTGGAATCCTCACGGTCCAAGCAGGTAGGCCGGTACTCGCCGTGGCGGCTGACGAGGCAAGAAGGCTCTGTGTAGAGTGCCTTGCATGTGAACATGACTGCCTTCTCGACGGCCGCAAGGCCCTCACCATCGTCCTCCCAATCTGGGGCTTAGACGAGTGGAGGAGAACCTAGCGTGGCAATACTCCTGGATGAAAGCACCACTATGTTGGTGCAGGGCGTCACGGGGCGAGAGGGGAGAGCCAGGACGAGGTTCATGGTCAGCTACGGGACGAAGGTCGTGGCGGGAGTCACCCCGGGTCGTGGCGGAACGGAGGTTTGGCACGTACCAGTCTATGACACTGTGAAGCAGGCCTGGCGGGACCATGGACCTATTGACGCCACGGTCACCTTCGTTCCCGGTCCGGCCGTCAAAGACGCGGTGCTTGAGGCCATCGACGCCGGAATCAGACTCATCGTCATGCCTGTGGAGCGCGTCCCTCTGCACGACATACTGTGGGTGATGGCCTATGCGCGAATGAGAGAGGCCAGGATTGTAGGGCCAGGCTCCCTTGGCATCATCAGTCCCGGCAAAGCGGTGGCTGGTTGGGTTGGGGGTTCAGAGGAATTTGCGAGGGAAGTCTTCAAGCCTGGCAGGATCGGGGTCATATCTCGAAGTGGCGGACAGACAACGACGCTGGCTTGGGCCATTGCGCAAGCGGGCCTTGGCATTAGCACCGCTATACATGTGGGAGCTGAACCCGTTGTAGGATTTGCCCCTGCTGAGCTGTTGCCGCTCTTTGAGGAAGATGAAGAGACCTATGCCGTAGCGCTGTTTGGAGAGATCGGGACCGTGGCAGAGGAGGAGGCTGCGGAGGTTATCAAGAAAGGGAAGTTCACGAAGCCTCTGGCAGCTTACATCGCTGGGCTGGGCATAAGACCTGGTGTCCGGTTCTCGCATGCGAGTGCCATCGTCGAACGGGGAAGAGGATCCGCTGAGAGCAAGATAAAGGCCCTGGGGGAGGCGGGAGCGCATGTGGTGGAGAGGCCTGAGAGGCTCGCTCCAACGTTGGCGCATATCCTCGGAGGTTCTGGGCGGAGGGGTCAGTGAGACTTCTACGGACTATTCTTTTCGTGCCAGGCAACCAGATGAGAATGATTCGCAAAGCCGGTACTCTGGGGGCCGATGCGATCATCCTCGACCTCGAGGACGCGGTGCCTATGGCTGAGAAAGAGACGGCCCGCATGTTCGTGAGGGATGCAATCGGGGATCTCTCAATGAGTAGCGCTGACGTCTTTGTTCGGGTCAACGCCTTGACCACGGGCCTCACGCGCCAAGATATTGAGACGGTCATCCAGAAAGGGCTGGTCGGTATCGTGCTTCCCAAGGTTGAGTCGAAGGATGACGTTTTCGAGATATCGAGATTTATGCGCCGGGAAGAGAAGATAAAGGGGATAGAGCCGGGGAGCCTAGCCCTGATCCCGATCCTGGAAACGGCAAAGGGCGTCCTCAATGCCCAGGGGATAGCAACAGCGAATGGGCGCGTTGTCGCCATCGCTTTCGGAGCCATCGATTTTGCCCGCGATATGGGGATCGTTCTCTCCAGAGAAGGCAGGGAGCTCTTGTATGCTCGCTCACTCGTAGCCACGAGCGCCAGAGCTGCGGGGGTTCAGGCCGTGGACACACCATGGATCGACATCGCCGACAAGGATGGGCTAGCAAGAGAGGCGAGCGCGGGGCGGCAACTGGGTTTTCGAGGCAAGTTGCTCATCCACCCCAGCCAGATCGAGCCTGTCAAGCTGGTGTTCTCGCCGTCGAAGTCTGAGGTGGAGTACGCAGAAAAAGTTACGAAAGCCTTCCAGGGCGCTCAGGCCCAAGGCTTGGGAGCCATCTCTATTGAAGGAAGAATGATAGACATTGCGAGTTTCCGGCAAGCGGAAGAACTCTTGTCGCTCGTGGAGGCGATTGCAGAGAGGGAAGAGCGAAAGAACCAATCCAGTTAGCTGTCCTGCCGAGGCCTATCATGGCGGAGAGTCGCGGAGGATTCGCGAGCGGGCCATTGACAGAAGCAGGTCGCGAGGCAGATTGAGAGAGCTCAGTTCGGGTAGGTTCGGGTCCGCTTGCTCAGGTTCAGGAGGTGGTCGACCGCCATGGGTGGACTAGATGGATATCAGGGAAAGGCACTCAGGGTCAATCTCACGCACGGCAAGATAGTCACGGAAGCACTCTCCGAGTCCGTGCTGAGGATGTACGTTGGAGGAACAGGGCTTGGTACGAAGTACCTATGCGACGAGGTTCCTGCCGGCGTGGAGTGGCTGGACCCAGGGAATCTGATGGTCTTGTGTTCCGGACCTCTCGGTGGCACATGTGTCTCCGGAACAGGGTCGTTCTCAGTGGTAAGCAAGGGCCCGATGACCAACCTTGCGGGAGCTACCCAGGCCAACGGGTTTCTAGGTGCCTTCTTGAGATCCTCAGGATTCGATGCGATCATATTGGAGGGAGCTGCTTCTCGCTTGTCGTATCTTTACGTTCACGATGGTGCCGCGGAACTGCGGGACGCTACCCATCTCCAGGGCACGGACACTTGGGAACTCGGCGCTAGCATTTCGGATGAGCTAGGGTTGAAACTGGGTTCTCGGATAAGCATCTTCGGGATAGGTCCCGCGGGAGAGAACAAGGTCCGCTTCGCCGCCATAGTCGGGGACCAGGGACATGTGGCAGCTCACAATGGTGTGGGGGCCGTAATGGGGTCCAAGAGGCTGAAGGCCGTGGCTGTCGCCCGAGGCAATCACCGAGTCCCTCTCGCGGACGCAGAGAGGCTAGGTAGCCTGTCGAAGGAGCTGTTTCAGCATGCTTCGACGGAATATGCTGCTGGCGTGGTTTACCGGTGGGGAACGGGGGGACTACTTGGCGCCATCCATGGACAAGGGCAGCTTCCGATCAAGAACCTTACGACCAATGTCTTCCCTCAGCACGAGTTGCTCAGCGGTCAGTACTTGCGGGCTCATTGTAAGGTGAAGCCTAAAACCTGTTGGGCTTGTCGTGTTGGCCATACGAGAATGGTCGAGGTGACCGAAGGGCCCTATGCAGGCACCAGGGGCGAAGAACCAGAGTACGAGGCCCTTGCTGGGCTGGGGTCCAATATCGGGGTAACAGACGTGGGCGCCGTAGTCATGCTCGCGAATCAGGCTGATCGATTGGGTCTCGACGTTAATGAGTCGTCATGGACTCTCTCTTGGCTGATGGAGTGTTCCGAGAAAGGTCTGCTCACACAGGACGACACGGATGGATTGGCGGTAACGTGGGGGAATGCGGAGGTTGTGAGCGCCATTCTGAAGAAGATTGCCCTGCGCGAAGGATGTGGCGACCTGCTGGCAGAGGGAGTGATGCGAGCGTCCAAACGAATCAGCCCGGAGGCAGCCGACCTGGGAGTCTATACCCTGAAGGGTGCCACCCCCCGAGGTCATGACCACCGAGCCCGTTGGTACGAGTTGCTCGACACTTGTGTGACCAACACGAGCACGATAGAAGCTAGTTTCGGTTATCCGCCTCCTCTTCCGGGAAGACCGATGTTGAAAGACCCGTTTTCCCCAACGGAAATAGCCTCCGCGAATGCACTGATGGCGGGCTGGTGGCAGTTCCAGGATTCCCTCGGCGTATGCCGATTCTGCTCGACGGAACCGCTTCTGACGCTGGCGTGTGTCAATGCCGCAACAGGATGGAAGCTCGGAATCGATGACGCGTTGGAGATTGGTCAAAGGATTGTGAACCAACTGAGGATTTTCAACTTCCGCCACGGTCTGGATCCGGAATTGGAGGCTCCTTCACATCGATACTCCTCTACACCCAGTGAC
>CAZBJW010000152.1:0-10901 GCA_964492135.1 uncultured Anaerolineales bacterium | reverse complement strand
GATGAAACCTATCAGCACTTCGTCTACGATGGTGCTGAGCACTTCAGCCTGGCCTCCCTTCCCGACATCCGTGCTCACGTGATAATCATCGGCAGCTTTTCGAAGAGCTTCAGCTTGACCGGGTGGCGCGTGGGCTATCTCCTGGCTGAAACCCCCTTCATCGAAGAGGCCCTCAAGGTCCAGGATGCCATGCTGGTTTGCGCGCCGGTCATCTCTCAGAAAGCTGCTTTGGGAGCCCTCCAGGAACCTGGTGATACGCTGGTTCATCGCCGGGAGATCCTTGATCGACGCCGCCAGCTGCTGATAGATCGACTGGCCGGAATCCCCAAACTGACCTGGCATCCCACCCGGGGCGCATACTTCGCCTTCGTCCGCGCAGAGGGATGCACTGACTCGGCGGAGTTGGCGAGAGAGATCCTGGACAGGGTCCATGTGGTGACCGTTCCCGGCGTCATCTTCGGCCACAACGGCGAAGGCTACTTGCGTCTCTCCTACGGGTCAGTGGATCTGGACGAACTGGAAGAAGCCTGCCATAGGCTGGCGCAGCACTTCGCGTCGGTTCGACCTTGACTGGGGGCACATCGCGAATAGCCTCGCCGAGTGGAACATGGAGCGGACGAAGAGCGTTCTATGGGTAGGGAATGAAACAATAAGAAGGTGATACGCCATGAAGCATCGTACGAGCTTCTTAATGGCCCTTGCTCTATTGGCGGCGGCATCGCTATCCGCGTGTCGTGCTCGACCGCCGGCCATCTCTCCAACCGAGCTGCCCACCGCGAGCCCATCTGTGGGCCCTGCTAAGGAGGGAACGATGACTCCCGAGTCCTCTTCAACACCGCAGAAAGGTAAGTTGCCACCTGGGTCCGAAGACGTAGTTCAACTTGCCAAAGAAGACCTAGCCCGAAGGTTGGATCTCTCGTCCGATGTGATTGAGGTGGTCTTAGTGGAAGAGGTGGAGTGGCCAGACACGAGCTTGGGCTGTCCTCAGCCGGGGATGATGTACGCGCAGGTCATCACGCCGGGTTACTGCGTGGTGTTGGGGGCGGAGGGGCACATGTATGAGTACCACGCTGCTGGGGGGCAAGTCACCCTCTGTGAAGACGACGGTCAGCCCCACATCACGCTCTGGCCCACGGTCCTACCCGGCGAGCAGGACGCGGAGTTCGACCCAGAAAAGTTGATGGAGGTGGAGCGGCTCATCCGAGAGACAGAGGGTCTGGGATATGACGTGCGGACAGCAAGGGTCTACTTAGCCACAGCCCAGTGGATGAACCTGCAAGAGAGACCCGCCCAGGCAAACGCATATCTCGACTTGGCGTTGCAGGCGCTGCAGGAGGCTCAAGAGGCAGGCAAGATCCCGAGCGAAGAACTGCGAGGAACGGTGATTCCCCGGCCAACCTTCATCCCTGAGCCAGAGTCCAGAGAGGCCGACTAAGACTCACGTCACATCCATTCTCACTAGATGCGACGAGGCGGGGCGAAAATGCCCCGCCTCGTTCGTTGGCCATGAAAGTGTGCTAAGGCACTGTAACCTCGACCGGAATGGCCACTGCACCCGGAGCCTCCGATGGACCAAGCAGCACTAACCCGTAGTAGATCCCAGAAGCGAGACCAGAGGCATCGTACTCGACGTCGAAGTCATACGGCACACTCGGTGAAATCGGTCCGGCTGGCAGGTTGGAAACCGCGAGGTAAGTGCCCTGTACCGCGGTGACAGTCAAGTCAAAGGTACCTGTCCCGGCCGGCACTGACCACCCGTGAACCGCGACCATGTAGTCACCGTCAGCGGGGAAGGTGACCGACACGATCTCATGATCGCCCGGCGTGGTAGACGAGCCGATGACCTCAGTCGCCCAGTCGAAGATGCCGTCGTCATTGGCGTCGAAGAGCAGGAAGAGGTCGATATCGTTGCCGGGCGAATTGCTCGTCTCCACCTCAAGCAACGCACCATGCTCAATGGTCACCACGCGTGTGTAACTTGCCGTCGAGGGATCATCGGGATCGTCCTGGCTCACCGCCTCACCGGCGTAGAACTCCGGTCCACCAAGCCCAAAGGCATCGGCCACCAGACCCGACAGGCCCAGAGATGAGGTCAAGTAGACATCCACCGAGCCGCTATCCCCCGACACGCCCGTGTCAATCTCGATCGGACTGGGGTCAAGGATGATGGTACCTACTTGTCCGCTGAAGGCCTCGGAGATCGACGCGCCCGCGAAGAGCACATTGTGCAAGGCGATGAGGTTGAGCCCTTCGGCGTAAGGCGCGGACACGATCTCCTGTGCCCCACCGCTACTCGTGTTGAAGAGCCATACTCCGGCCCCAACATTGGTATTGGGGCTCTTACCTATGACGTCCAGAGTGTAGGGCCCATAGTAGCCAGGGTCGCCGGTGCTAAAGTCGTCCGGGGTCGGCCCCATGATCAGGGTGTCGATGTCGGTGGGAACGTTCGGCCACTGGTTGTCCACAAGCAGACTGGTATGGGCACCCGCAGGAGTCGTGTCCGCGGGCAAGTCAGCGAAGAAGAATCGCCAGTCGCCCGACTCAGCCCGCCAGCCCCAGTCGAAGTAACCCCAAACGCGGCCGTTGTCATAGAGCGTGTCGGCTTCTGGCGTGCCACCGAACGTGAAGTCAGCCGAGTCAGCGGCCAAGTTCACGAGGACGGGCACCACAACCTGGTCAGTACCGTCGTCCACCAAGATCGTGCCCTCGTACAACCCCAACGGCGCCTCAGGGGGGACAGTGAGCATGGCATCAAAGGTGGCGCTACCACCGGCGGGGACGGTGACGGACCCAGGAGTCGTAGCCAGCCACCCCCAATCCATGTGCTGGTAGAAGCTGACCCGGAAGCTCATGGAGGTGGTCGGGATGGCGGGGTGCGAACTTCGGTGTGTCAGGCTGATGAACACGCCATCATGGGACCGCTCCAATGGCCGCTGCACGCGCGCCTGAAGCGTAGTGCCTGAGTTGTAGCCGTAGGTGAAGCGGATGTACTCCCCAGAGTCGATCTCATTCCCGTTGATAACACCGTCTCCGTCGAGATCTTCCCAGAGATCACCGTCTGCGTTCACGTCCTTCCAGTCCATGACATGAACGCGCCACAACTGGTTGTAGCTGTAGTCGAACTCCGGATCGAACTGATCGAAGGGGAAGACCACCTGGACGACCATGAGATCGGTGCCTGACGGGATCTCGTTCGTGATCTCAAAGAGATAGTCCGGCTTGGTGAAGGCACCATCCTCCAAGGAGATATCCTCAGAGGTGAAGTCGAACTCATAGACGCCGATGCGGCGCAACATGTCGTCGGAGAGGTTAACGGTGATACCGGACCCGGTCCAGTTGTGAAGCGTGAAAGTCTGCGAGTCGCTCTCGCCTCGGTGGACGATATTCGCGAAGCCAGGGTATTCGGCCCCATGGTAGTCGCCCACTGGCCAACTGACCGGGGTCACAGCCAGGCCGTCCAAGCCCGCCGCGATATCGGTGGCGCGATCGGCGTTCACCGAACCAGCGCCCATGGCCAACGGGTCGTAGTGGACGTTGGTGGCGCTGGACATGAAGATAGCACGGGCTGTCGCGTAGTCGGGCCACGAGCCAGTACGATCCTTGTAGGCCTGATAGACCAAAGCCAGGTTGCCCGCCGCTATTGGGCTAGAGCGGCTTGTGCCACCCCAGGAGTCCCACGCCGTCCAACCGTCGCCCCACTCGTTCAGTGGGAGCGAACCTGCGCCCCAGGCGCCATTGGCCACTACGGAAACAGCCACGTCACCTCGGGCCCCAGGTCCACGGTTCGACCAACTCATCACATCGCCATAGTTGATCTGATCGATGCCAGCGATGGAGTCGAAGGTGCCTGTGGAGCCGTACTGGGTAGAGGCCCCGATGCCCATCTGTGTGGGCGCGTTGGGTGAAGTCATCGTGCCGTAGCCCGGGGCGCCGTTGCCAGTGGAGACCAGGACACTCATAGAAGGGTTGACATCCCGCTGGACGGCATCGATGAGGCGAGATTCATAATCCCAACCATCGTTGTCGGTGACCGTACTGCCCCAGGAGTTGCTGATGATCTGAACGTCGTCGCTGGTGCCGCCCATGCCGTCGTAGCCGAGGGCAGCGAACAGGAAGCCGTCCTCAACATAAGGCGACATGTAGAAGTTACCGTTGGTGACCAGGCCGACATCCTTACCGCCGCCCTGTACCAGGCCGCCCACGCCCGCTGGCTTCCAAACAGGTGCACCACCATCGATGACACCCTGGCCGGCCACGGCGGAGCCGCAAAGCGTGCCGTGGTCGCCCGCCGGCTCCAGTACGTCGTTAAGGGCGAAGGCCACTAGATCTCCGTTGCCAGGCTCACCGAAGTCTGGCTTGTGGTTGATCGCCCCTAGACCCCACATCCAATCCGCTGCCGGGACCGGAGTCCGACCGTCGGCGATAAAGTAGATCATCCCGCCAGACTCATCGGCGTACCCATCACCGTTCCAATCGATGTACGCGATCTCATCCCCCTTACGCAGCGGCTTGTCATCCGTGAAGTCAAAGTTGTAGTTGAGGTCCACATAAACCGTGTCGTAGACACTGGGCATCCCTTCGTCCACAACCAAAACGGCTGCTCGCTCACCTGCTGGTAGCCCGGACAACATAGGAGCCCAGTATTCTGCCAGCGTCTTGTCCGGGTGACTCCCCATGTGGTATTGATGGGTCCTGCTGGTGTCGGTCAGGATATACTCGTGGGGTTGCGCAGCGCCTATAGGCTGGTACGTGGCCCTAGGCGCGCCCGCGCCCACTTTCCGTCCATGCTGCACAATGGTGCTGGTGTCGACATAGTCTGCCCGGCCGCTGGCGATGTTGCTCTCGCCCAGGTAGTAATCGCGTGCCAGCAGGTACATGGAATAGCTGTCGAACTGCTCCGGCCAGCCATGGTAGGGCGACAAAGGATCAGTGATGCGGGCCGTGGTGCCCTGCAGATCAGGATGGGCGAAGTCGGTGCCCGTGTCGTTGACCATAACCTTGACGCCCTCGCCGGTGAAGCCCTTATCCCAGGCCGCCGCCGACTTGTGGCCCTCTAGCACGTCGAACCAGCCGGTAGGCTCTACGGCGGCTCCCTCAGGTGCTTCGCCCGGTTGTTCCGCCGCTCGCTGGGCGATGGCCTCCAAAGACGGAGTGTAAACCAACTCCGGCTCAGGCGGCTGGGGCACATCCACGATGGACTCGGGCAGCTGGATGTAAGAAACCCCAGGCAGGGCTGCCAACTTATAGACGCTCCCTATCTTTGTGGTGCCGAAGACCGCCTGTAGCCCCAACGGGTCCATAAAAGGCCGCACCAGCACCTGACCTTCAAAGTATTGGCTGACATCGGTGCCGGCCATCACTCGGGCGATGATCTGGATTTGCTCGGCAGGCCGCATGGAAGCTACCCGGCCACGCAAATGTGGATGCACTTTCCTCACGACCTCGTCCATGCGGGTGTGCACCTGGGGAGGCCTCTGGGGTTTCGCTCCTACAAAGGACGCGCCACCCAGGAAGAGACTGGTCAAGAGGCCGAGTGCAACCAGCACAGCCATTACTCGAAAGAGCGATCGGTTCATTTCCATTTTCTCCCTCCCACCTGTCTCCGTGTCAATCTCTCTCGGTTCCTCTGCAGCCGAATCGGTAGTCCTCCTGCTACCTGCCATCACCTCCTCTCCCCACCGCATGAGTGATGAATCACACCGTCGCTGGCGATTCGCCAGGGTCCAGAAAAGGACAAGTCACGAAAGGGATCAGTGATGAACTGGTTGGATGCTGATAGCACCGACGGCGGGCGGCCGCGCCGGGCTCCAGGTATGGTAGGTATGTGTCAGACCTGTGGCCCTCGCCCTCTGGTCCCCCGAGCATCAGGGAAAAGCCATCCTAAGAATGGCGGCGGGATAGTACCAAAGTACTATCGCTATATTACACCAAATCCGACACGCTGTCAACTGGTCAGTGCCGGGAGCGACCAGCACCAAGGAGGGGCGCGAAAGACGCCGTGACATAGACTCACGTGACGTCGTTCTAGTCGGCCCGGTGGACGCATCCTGATACGCCGCAGGCCGTATCCAAGGAACGATCCCGCGGCCGATCTCACGTCGTTTTTTCCATGGCCTCACCAAGGCGAACGACCCGGCACTCATGCTCGATGGTGCAATCCTGTGGGGCTTACCTCCGCGTCTTCACCCAACTCATCGGCCCATGCGGCGGCACAGCTGGCTGAAGACGGCTCGACAATTCCTCCTTTGAGCCGCAACCGATGGCTACCGTCACCCAACTGAGGGCCCAAGCGCCTGTCCGAATCGTGCTCCGTTCCTTGATCTCGACCAGCCGTACCGCGTCATCTAGCTCCTCTGCCTGACTGTTGACCAGAGTCCCAGCGGCATTGCAGAACTAGCCACCAGAGCCGTCATCTGAAACTGTTTGCCGAGCGGACACATTGACCCGCGAGTGTGGCCGGACAATGACTGTGCGAATAGGGCGCTTCGCTGAGGTGATTCTGGCTATGTGCACAGACGCGTCTTGTGAGCTCTCCGGAATCACAAAGGAGAAGCGAACCTGCGGTTCGCTTCTCCTTTGGATCAGCACTCGATTTCGAGTATGTTCTACTTCTTCTTGCCTCCGGGCTTGACCTTGATGACCTTAGGCTTCGCTTCCGGCACCTTGGGCACCGTCAGCGTGAGAACACCATCCTCGAAGTTGGCCTCCGCCTCATCAGCCTTGACCCCCTCAGGAAGGGTTATGGACCGCGAGAAAGCTCCATAGCGGCGCTCCCGACGGATGAAGTTCTCCTCCTTGACCTCTTCCTCTTCCTTGGTCTCGCCAGAGATGCTCAGAGTGTTGCCGATGACGGTAATGTCGACATCCTCTGGCTTCACTCCGGGAATGCTGCTCTTCACCACCACGGCATCCTCGGTCTCGTACATGTCGAGGGCAAGGGCGCCCTCGGCTGGAGCCAGCCACTCTCTGCGGCGCGGAGACACGAAGCTCTCTTCGAAGAGGCGGTCCATGGCCTCTCGCAAGGTCAACATGTCACGGAAAGGTTCCCAACGTACGATGCTCATTCTTCACCTCCCTTCTCCGCTTTGCACCGCGGAGTTCTCTCGATCACGAACAGCTCATCCTACACTTCCAGTCTACCACACAACTTCACTGTGCTAGATACGGAGTCGGTTAGGGATGGGTTTGGATTCGGTTGGATAGGTAGGCCGTCTGGCAGGACGTTGGGAACCCTTGTCGAGCACTGCTTGCCACCCGGTGCACGGAGCGTGGTGTCGAACGAACCTACCGCACCAATAGGACAGGACTCTCTGTCTGGTCGAGCAAGTCCAGCAACGAATCATCTTCCATCAGCTTACTCTCGGCCGGCAGGACCAAGATGCCGGCTCTCTCCGTCTCCAGCATATGGGACAGCCGAGCAATGCTCCATCTGCCGAGTGGACGATAGCGGGCCAACAACCCCCTCTGGTGCAGCCACTGAGCTGTCTCTGCCTGCAGGCGTTGAGCTGCCTCAGGCTCTACGGCCAAAATGATGACGACCAAGTGGGTATCTTCCGGCTGAGCGAGTGCGGCGCCGGCGGCCAGCGCTTTCTTGGCGAGCGGCGAGCCGTCGTACACAATGGCCACTGGGGGTTGCAGGCGCGCTCCGTCCTCGAGGATCAAAGCCAACCTCGGCGCCTGGGACAGAAGCGCTCGCGCGGTTGAGCCCAGTCTTCGTCGCCCAATTTGCGACCACCCCGCCTTTCCCAGGATAACCAGATCCATCTCCCCCGCTGCATCGAGCAATTCCGATGCGATTGCGCCTCTGCATACGCGAAACGACCAGCGCACTTGTGCACGGCCGGCGCTGTCCGTCAGCGCACGGCGCGCCCGCGCGGCCTGCACCCGAAGCTCCCTCTCAATCTGCTGGACGTTGAGGGAACGGCGCATTCCAGAGTGGAACCTTATCTCTCTCGCAAAGGGCAGTTCGCTCGCGCGCAGAAGGTTGATGTCCTCCACGAAGAGACCCAGTAGCTCCGCTCTGTACCTGGCGGCCAACTTGGTAGCGGCCTCCAGTGCTGCCAGACTGTGGGGCGATGCATCCAACGCCACAAGAATGCGTCGGATGATCAGTTCTCGTCTCTCTTCACTCACAGTTCACCCTCCTTGGCACGAGCGCTGAAGGCGACACGTTTCTCAGCGAGGTCCGCCAGATTGGTCTCTACCGCGTGATTGATCGTGCCTTCAGGATAGTTGCCCCGTTCGCCCCGCTCCCCTGCCGGTAGCCCAGTCAAGATCTCCACGCCCTGGTCGATGGTCTGCACAGGGTAGATGCTGAACTTGCCGGCGGCTGCGGCTTCCACTACGTCCTGGCGCAGCATCAGGTGCTTGACATTGGACTCCGGTATCAACACCCCTTGTTTCCCGTCCAAGCCCCGGGCCCGGCATACATCGAAGAAGCCTTCGATCTTCTCGTTCACCCCGCCGATGGCCTGCACCTGGCCATGCTGATTGACCGATCCGGTCACGGCCAGGGATTGTTTGACGGGGATCTGGGCTATGGCCGAGAGCAGGGCGTACAACTCGGCGGAAGAGGCGCTGTCTCCCTCCACACCGCCGTACGACTGCTCAAAGACCAAGCTGGCCGACAAGGCAAGCGGCCTCTCCCTCGTATACCGAGCACCCAGGAAGCCAGCCAAGATCAATACCCCCTTGGAATGAATCGGTCCGCCCAGTTCCACCTCCCGCTCGATGTCCACCACCTCGCCCTTTCCGAGCCGGAGTTGAGCTGTTATCCTGGTGGGCCGACCAAAGGCGAAGTTGCCCAACTGGATCACGGACAGGCCATTGACCTGACCTATGCTCTCACCCTCGGTATCGATCAAGATTGTGCCACGGAGGACCTCCTCCTGGAGCCGTTCCCTTAGTCGGTCGGAGCGGCGGATCCGGGCATCTATGGCTTTTTGCACATCATCAGCAGCGATGGTGCCGTTTCCTGCCTCGCGTGCCCAGTAGTCAGCTTCTCGAAGTAGATCGGTGATTCCGCGCATCTGGGTGGAGAGTTTCTCGGCGTCTCCCACCATGCGGGCGCTGTGTTCGATGAAGCGGCCTACCGCAGGGGCATCCAGAGGCCGGAGGTTCTCCTTGCGGGCCAGGGTGGCGATGAGTCGCGCATAGAGAAGTTGATTCTCGGAATCGCGATCCATCTGCTCCTCGAAGTCTGCCGCCACTTTGAACAAGTCTGCAAAATCGGGATCGAGTTGCCATAGCAGGTAGTAGAGCAGGCGATCGCCGACCAGGGCTACCTTGGCATCCAGGGGGATGGGCTCAGGTTCGAGGGAGACGGTGCTGATCAGGCTCAGCATCTGGCCCACTGACTCTATCCGTATCTGACCGGACTGAAGGGCGCGTTTGAGTCCCTCCCAGGCATAAGGCTGCAGCAACACCTTGCGCGCGTCGAGTATCAGATAGCCGCCGTTGGCTCTGTGCAGAGCCCCTGGATTGATGAGGTTGAAGTCCGTAAACAACGCACCCATCTGAGCCATGTGTTCTACCCTACCTATGAGGTTCTGGTAGGTGGGATTGTCCTCGTACACCACGGCGGCCCCCTCAGATTCGCTGTGATCTACCAGCAGATTGACCTGATAGCGACGGAGTTCTGCAGGACCCCCTCGGAAGCGTTGCGCCATGGCCTGCCTGAGCGCGCCCAGTACGTCGGATGCGTCCTCCCCCTCGGAGAGGAAATCCCTCGCATTCTCGATCACGTCCTCCTGTACAGCGTCCAAGTGCTCCACGATTTGTTCGAAGTCGGAGTACTTCTCGCGTAGTTCGTCAATGAGACCACCCACGGCGAAACTGGACATCTCGCGGTTCAGCTGCCTGATTTTCTCCTGCATCTCTCGCTGCCAAGCGGGCATTTGCTGCAGGATCTTCTGCAGTTCCTCTTGGAGGCCCTCTACTTCCTTTTCCAGACCTTCGCGCTCCTCTTCGGCTAGCTTACGGACCTCGTCAGGGGAGAGGACCTCACCTTCACGGACGGGAGCGAAGATGAGACCAGCGGGCGTTCGAAGCAGAGCAATGCCCTTGTCTTTAGCCCGCTGCTGCAGTCCTTCAAAGGCCTGTGATTGCCGATCCTTGAACTCCTCGGTCATCTCCTGCCGACGAGCCTGGTATTCTTCGCTCTCGAAGGCAGCTGACAGGGCCGTGCGCACCTCCTCCACAGCCCGCTCCATGTCATCGCGGAACTCTACGCCTTTCCCTGCCGGTAAGCGAATGGCACGAGGCTCATGTGGATCGTCGAAGTTGTTGACGTAGCACCAGTCGGCAGGAACGGGCTCGGATGCAGCTCGTTTTTCGAAGAACTGCCGCACCACAGCGCGCTTGCCGGTGCCCGGCGGCCCCAGGGCGAAGATGTTGTAGCCGTCTTGGTCGATGCCCATGCCAAACTGCATGGCGTCAACTGCTCGCGATTGGCCGAGAATCTCCGCCAGATCCTCCAGCTCCGCGGTTGTCTCGAAGCGCAGCTCGGTGGGATCGTAGCGCTTGTAGAGTCTCTCTGCCTCTAACGGTCTGAGCTCTCTCATGTCTTGTCTCCTTCCCATCCTCTCGATAGACTCATATTGCGTGTTCAGAATTGCCGTTCCACGATTCATTTGCTCGACGCCTCGAATGGCTGCGAAACTCATCGTGGGTCGTCATCCTGGGAAGCACCTTCGTCCACATCGTGACCTCAAAATCACAGACCGATGCCCATCGTATCTTTGAGAACCTGTCCTATCGCCAACGGCACCAGGCTCATGCCGAGAACAAGAGCCCAGCCCCTTAGGCTGGGGGAGAGGTGCGCAGCACATCTGTGAGGCCGGGTAGGCACCTGCCGCCAGCAATAGCCCTGCGCACAGACCCAACGCTGCCCAGACATAGAG
>CAZBJW010000151.1:0-10992 GCA_964492135.1 uncultured Anaerolineales bacterium | reverse complement strand
CCCAGAACAGCATCCACACCAACGGAGACCTGGGAATCGACCTTACCAATGATGGCAATGCCCTACTCCCGGCCCCTGTCATCTCCAGCACGACGTGCGTTTCCGTAGTCGGCAGCACTCTCGTCACCACCACCGTGGAGCTGTTCACAGGCCCTGATGATGAAGGGAAGACCTATCTGACCACCGTCTCGCCCGATGGCTCTGGGAACTGGAGCGCCTCTGGCTTCATCGCTGACGATACGTACCTGACGGCCACGGCCACGGATGCCGCCGGGAACACCTCAGAGTTCTCGACTCCTGTTGCCGGCTGCGGCAACCGCACCTACGTGCCGCTGCTGACGAAGAACTACTAGTCTGTCCGCGTCGTCACCAAATGGCGGCCTTCGCCTCGCCACCGCGAAGCGCTCGCGTCCCCAACCTGATCAGCCACCGTCCTCGGCCCTTGGATCATTCCGACTGAGGGTTCCCGCGCCCTAACGCCCCACCGGCTCAAGCTGGTTTCTGACCTTGTCCCTTGAAGTACCGCCTAGCGAAGACGATCAGCCCCAGGGTGAGGAGGAGTGGTATCCCAACTAGCGGCGCAAGGTGAACGCCTGCAAGAGGTACGTCTTGTAGGATCCCCATCTCGAAGGGCGCCAACCTGGTGGCTGAGAGTATGTCCGACAGGCTGGACACCGAGAGAGTGAGGATCATCGAACAAGCCAGCAGCGCGAAATAGACCACAGAACCCCACCAGGCCCAGATCTTGAGCCTCAGCAGGCCCCAGATGAGACAGACCAACCACAGGATCGACAGGTCGATGACGAGAATTCCCGGAATATCATTGAGTAGGATCCCAAACACGGGAAAGAGGCCGTTGAAGAGGATCAGTAGGTGTAGAACCACTATGCAGAAGAGACAAACTGCGCACACCACAAGCACCGGCTGTGGGAGGGTCTCAATCCAACAAGACCTCGGATTCTTCTTTTCGAAGGTGAGCCTCACGTCCCTGCTGCGGTAGAACCATAAGAGCACCACGGGGACAGCCGGGTAGGATAGCGCCAGAGAAACAAGCACGATCAGGGCCACTGGGATGGACAGCTCCTTGGCGGTGAACAGGACGAACAGGAACACGACCATCAAAGGGACCCCGGCCACCAGCCAGAACCCCAACGAGGTCAGGGAGAGCGTCCTGGCCCAACGGAGCCTCTTGAGGTGGCCGTATCCCAGAGGAATGCAGACCATGGCAATGAGGTAGTAGCCGACGATCTGAGCGGCGATGTTGCCGAACATGAACGAGCCGAATCCGAAGCCCTCGTAGTGAAAGCGGCCGCCCTCGGAGAAGAGGTAGAAGGTGTAGATCTCCAGGGGGCCAATGAAGGCGGATGCCACACCTATCAGAAGCAAGATCAATCCAAACGCGATAAGGATTCGAGTCCGGCCTCGATAGTCCATGTCTCCCTCCGTCCTGCTTGTTTCGTCCTGACTGCAGACGGGCGCAGTAGCTGCTGCATGAGTCTCGGGAACGCAGCATGCAACCCACTATGGTATACCACGCCTGTGTTGCTGGGCAATGACAGGGGTGAACAGAATGGTAGCGCGTGTTACCGCATTCCTTATGAGGAGAGCCTGCGCCGATGCCGACACCAGGACCGCAGGGACGGTTTGTGTTCCAAATGGGGAGCGGCGGCGACATCTACGTGGCCAACGCCGATGGAAGCGGCCTGAGGCGCGCGACCGAGGGGATGGATCCCTCTTGCTCGCCCCACGACGCGCAGGTGGTCTTCGCCCGGTGGACCGAGCCCTGGGGGATCTATGCCATCAACGCCGAGGGGAGCAATGAGCGCCTCCTGTTCAGTTCCAACGTGGCGCGGAGCCCCGTGTTCTTCCCCGACGGCAGCCAGATCACCTTTGCGGCTGTTGCATGCTGGTGGTCAGCAAAAGGGGACTATCGGGGCGTCCAGTTGCATTTCTGTGTTGCCAGAGCCGGTGGCCTATAATATAGTGACAATATCTGTCGGAGAAGGAGTGCAGTATGGAGACAATGGAAGCCATCCGCAAGAGGAAAAGCCTGAAGAACTGCCTCTGCGGGCGGGAAATCGAGCACGAGAAACTTGAGCAAGTCCTGGGAGCGGCCCGGCTGGCCCCCTCGGCCATGAACAAGCAGCCGTGGCGCTTCGTCGTGGTGCAGGGCAAGGAAAATGTAGAGAGAGTGGCTGATAAGGCCTTTGGTGAGTTCGGCCGGGGCAATCTGGTGGTCAAAGAAGCCAACGTTCTTATTTTTGCCTTCGCCAATCACGAGGAGAACGTCATGCCGGACGGGGCGTTTTTCTACCCTACCGACGTGGGGCTGGCCTTTGAGAACCTGCTCCTGGCGGCGACCGACCTGGGGTTGGTGACTCACCCGATGACCGCCCTGGACCAGGCCGAGCTCAAGAAGGTGCTGGGGGTTCCCGAGGGGGAGAGATTCATCATCGCCACGCCCCTGGCCTACCCGGTCCAGGGCTCCTATGATGAGGCCGCCAAGGAAAGGCGCGGTCTGAGCACCCGGAAGAGCCTTTCGGAGATAGTCTATATCAACGAATGGGGTAAACCGTTCTGATTCTTATTGGTTGGACCCAAGACAAGAAGGGGCCGGATTTCATCCGGCCCCTTTCTCTACTCGGCTTTTCCCGCCGGCGGGGGCCAGTATGAATACGTCGTGCTGGGGAACTCCGGCAGGTTGTTGTAGATATAGGGCCTGGTGCTGTCGTCGATTCGGGCCACCCGCTTGGCGGGGGCCTTGTAGCGGTTGAAGTCGGCGTCGGCGAAGATCATCATTTCCTGGGCGGCCAGGGAGCCCTCGGCGTGGATGGTGAGCACGCCCTCATAGACGCAGGTGAACTCCTTGACCAGCTTGACCATCTTGGGTCCGTCCTGGGTAGGCACGCCGTCCTTACCGCCGAAGTATTTCTCCCTCATGGCGTGGGTCTCGTGATTGAAGTAGTCCTTGGCGCTGGGCACGCCACAGAGCGCTGGAGCTGTACGATCGGTGCACTGACGGTGGAAATCGCAGGGGATTTCGGGCATAATGGAGTGGTGCGACGATTCCCTTGCTCCCGCTTGTGCGTCTACTACTACATCCCCACCGCCCCCTGAGCCAGGACGTTGAGAATGCCCGGCTGCTTTTGTATCGTTCCCTCTACGATCAGCAGGAAGCAGTTGCGCAGCACTTTGTAGTACCGCTGATAGACGTCGGGCTTCACAATGACATTCATCAACCCTCCCTCGTCCTCCAGGGTAATGAAGACGAACCCCTTGGCCGTCGAGGGCCGTTGCCTCACCACCACCAGGCCCGCCACCCTCACCTTCTCGCCGTTCCGCCTCCTCTCCAGCTCTCCACTCTTCAACACACCCAGCTTGTCCAGTCGAGGGCGATACAGAGCCACCATCTGGTCGCCCACCGGCAGCCCCAGGATACCGTACTCCATCCTTATCTCCTCGTCCGGGGATAGCTGCGGTAAATCGATCTCCTCCAAGGGCGGCGAGAGGTCCATCTCCCCCTCTTCGTAGCTGATGCCGCCCAGCTCCCAGACCAGCTCCCGGCGCGCCTTTCCCCAGCCGTCCATGGCCCCCACCAAAATCAGGTTCTCCACCACCTTCCTCTGCAACCTGGTGCGCCGACAGAAATCCCTCAAGGAGTAATAGGACCCATCGCTCCTCGCCTCCTCGAGGATCTCTAGGCTGGCCTCGCCCAGGCCGTCCACGTAAGAGAATCCCAGCCTGAGATGGCCGTCCTCCACGATACATCTGGCCTCACTGCGGTTCACGTCCACGGGCAGGATCTTCACCCCATGGCGCTTCGCATCCCCCACCACCACCGCCGGGCTGTAGAAGCCCATAGGCTGGGCGTTCAGCAGGGCGCAGTAGAACTCAGCGGGGTAATGAGCCTTCAGATACATCGTCTCGTAAGCGGTCCTGGCGAAGGCCGCGGCGTGGCTCTTGCAGAAGCCGAACTCGGCGAAGCCCGCCAGTTGGTCGAAGACTCCGTGGGCCGTGTCCTCGTTTAATCCATTCGCCAGGGCTCCGGCCACGAAGCGTCCCCTGAGCTTCTCCATCGCCTCGTGGGAGCGATTGCGGCTCATGGCCCGGCGGAGCATGTCGGCCTCCCCCGGCGTGAAGGCGGCGATGGCCATGGCCACTTTCAAGATCTGCTCCTGGAAGATGATCACCCCCATGGTCTCTGCCAGGGCGGGCTCCAGGGCGGGATGCAGATAGGTCACCTCCTCCAGCCCGGCACGACGCCGCAGGTAGGGATGCACCATGTTCCCCTGCAAGGGCCCCGGCCTGATCAGCGCCACCTCCACCACGATGTCCTCGAATTTCTGGGGATGCATGCGGGGCAGCGTCTGGGCCTGGGCGCGGCTCTCCACCTGGAAGGTACCGATGGTGTCCGCCCGGCAGAGCATGTCGTAGATGGCGGGATCGTCGAGAGGGATCCTTTCCAAATCCAAGTCGATGCTTCTGTGCTCTTTGATCAGTTGCAGCGCCTCGTAGACCAAAGAAAGGGTGCGCAGGGCCAGGAGATCGATCTTGATCAGACCCAGGTCCTCCACATCGTCCTTGTTGAACTGTACCACCACCCGCCCGGGCATGGTGGCCCTCTCCAGGGGCGCTATCTCCACCAGAGGCTTGGCGGTGATGATCATCCCTCCCACGTGGATGCTCAGATGGCGGGGGAAGGAGTCGATCTCCCGGCAGAGCTCGATCAACTGCCGCCAGGGGAGATATGCTGTCTTCTCGGCGAAACCATTCACCCTCTCCAGTTCGTCCTCCACCGCCGAGGCCCTCCTGGTGTCGAGGGCCTTGGCTACCTGGTCCAAGAGAGGCAAGGGGAAGCCCAAGGCCTTGCCCACGTCCCGCACGGCGCTCCTGGCGCGGAAAGTCACCACGTTGCAGACCATCGCCGTGTGCTCCTCTCCGTACTTGTCGTAGACGTACTGTATCACCTCCTCTCGATGGTCGGTGGAGAAGTCCACGTCTATGTCCGGCATGGTGTTGGCCTCCTCGCTCAGGAAGCGCTCGAACAGCAGATTGTGAGCGATGGGATCCACCCTGGTGATGTCCAACAGATAGGCCACCACCGAGTTGGCTGCGGAACCCCTACCCTGGGCGGGGATACCTCTCTCGTGGGCGTAGCGGCAGATGTCCCATACTATAAGGAAGTACTCGGCCAACTGGGTGCGCTCGATGACCTCTAATTCGTGATCCAGCTGTCGCAAGACTTTTTCCGTTACGGATTCGTACTTCCGCCCGATGCCTTTCAGACAGAGGCGCCGCAGGTAACTGGAGGTTGTCTCCCCCGGGGGTAGGTCGAAGGGGGGCAGGCGATGGGCGGAGAAGTCGAGATCGACCTCGCACTCCTCGGCGATGGCCCTGGTGTTGGCCACGGCCTGAGGCAGGTCAGAGAAGAGTCCCTCCATCTCCTCAGGAGACTTGAGGTAGTACTCCGTGTTGGGACGCAGGACGCTGCCCGCTTCGTCCAGGGTGGTGTGGTTGGCGATGCAGGTCAGCACGTCGTGGAGGCGGTGGCCCTCCCGATAGGCGTAGTGCACGTTGTTGGTGGCCACGAAGCCCACGTTCAGATGGTCGGCCAGATCCACCAGCCGCCTTACCAGGCGTTGGTCCTCCGGTAGAAGATGGCGCTGCAATTCCATCCAGAAGTTCTCCCGGCCGAAGACGTCCAGGTATCGCTTCGCTGCCGCCAGGGCCTCTCTCTCGCGATGGGCCACCAGATGGGAGGCGATCTCTCCCCTGGAGCAGCCCGACAGACAGATGAGGCCTTCATGATGTTGGGCCAGGACCCCGAAGGGCAGGGAGGACTGACCCTTGCTGTGGGTTAGCTGAGCGTGGCTGATGAGGCGGGAGAGGTTGGAATAGCCTATATTGTCCCGGGCCAGGAGGGTGAGGTGATATCCACCATGCAGGGTTAGTTCCGCTCCGATGATGGGCTTGATGTCCCGTTCCAGCGCTCCCCGCCAGAAGCGTACTATGCCGTACAGCCCATCATGATCGGTGATGGCCAAACGGTCCATGCCCAGTTCCCGGGCCCGGTCGAGCAACTCCTCGGGATGGGAGGCTCCGTCCAGCATGGAGTAGTTGGTGTGGCAGTGTAGTTCTACGTAGTCTGACACGGTTCAGAGTTCAAAAAGCCGCGTGGTGGAATGTACACCGCCCCGCAGCATCAACCAAGTCTCAGAGGGACTCGATGTCTTGAGCCAGGGAATGGGATTCCCTGGCCAACTTCTTGAGTCCGCCGAGTGGCGTGGAAATGAATTCCCGCACTAAGGTCGGTAAGTCCCTATGGGACTCCGATAGTCTGTATTGCAGCCACATCGTACCCTTCGCTCCTTCATCTGGACTCAGGATAGGAATGTGCTTCGATACACCGCTGCACCCTTCGATGCGCCCTTCGATACGGGCTTCTCCCTGCTCAGGGCTACTCAGGATGCGCGGCTACTCAGGGCACCACTCAGGGTGAACCCACCGGTAGCCTTTGCTAGTCATAGATCCGCTCCAGATACCAGCTATCGGTCAGGAGGTCGCGGTAGATAACGCACGTGAAGCCGCTGTGAACCTCCACCTGAAAGTATTCGCGCCAGATTTCCACCCGCCACCAGTCGAGATGAACGCGCCAACGGTTGCACAGATGGAGCACCTGGTGAACCCCTCCCTTCCATTCGAAGGCGAGGGGCTCGCCTCTATCGCCACTCGTGGACTCGATACTTTGTGCTGGCTGATAAAGCTTGGTCATGGCGGCTCTTCACTGTCATGTGCTCCACTGGTGGCGCCTGATGGCTTAACAGGGTAAACCCTTCGATGTTACTCAGGGTAAACCTTCTCTCCGGCAAAGCGGCGCAGAGGTCGAGCAGGCGAGCCTTTAGGAAGCAGTCAGGCCCATATTTGCCGACGATGTTGGCCACGGCGCGATCTATCCTCCTCTTCCGCAGCATCCAGGTGGGGAAGAGGGACAATTGGTGTCCCTTCCCCTGCCTCAGCTCCCCCAGGGATACCTTCAGGGCGGAGATCCTGCTCCCATAGTCGAAGTTCGATACCAGGCACTCCACCACCCATCCGACCTTGCGCTCATCGGCGCTGGGTTCGCTCAAGGCTATATGCGCCTCCTCGCTCTCGCCCGTATCGAACTGCAACGCGACGCCTATCTTCCCACACACCTGGCCACGGCTGTGAAGCCGCGAGAGGAGTTGATTGCCGAGCTGTCTTGCCGTCGCCTGTAGAACCTGCATCTCCTCGACGGGATCTTCGAAGCGATACTCCAGCTCTTGAGATCCCCTTACCTCGCGAGCGATGACCCTGCTCCCATCCCTGCCTCGAGCCAGCTGGTGGGCCTGCCTGCCCTCCAGGCCGAACTGGGAGAGAACGGCGCCGGCCGGCAGGGAGGCGAACTGTCCCATGGTGCGAATGCCTAGCAAGTGTAGTCGCCCCTGCATCTCCTCACTGAGGGGCAGGAGGGTGACTGGCAGTTCCTTGAGAAACCTCCGCTCATCCCCAGGGGCGATGACGAGGACACCGTCGGAATTGCCCTCCATAACAGCGATCCTGGCTGTGAACTTGCCCCCGGCTATCCCCACCCTCACTGGCAGGCCAGTAACTTCCCTAACCGCCTGGGCGATGCTTCGACCCAACTGCTCATCGAGACCATAGAGACGGTGCAGGCCGCTCACCTCCAGATAGGCGCTGCCCAGGCTAAAAGGCTCGATGAGAGGGCTGAAAGGCTCCAGGGCCATGAGCATCTCCTCGAAAGCCAGGGTATACCTCTCCTCCCTCATGGACAAGAAGATGGCTTCGGGGCAAAGCTCCTCCGCCTGGCGCAGGGACATCCCTGCCTCCACCCCCTGCTCGAAAGCCTCGAGCGATGCCTCATAAACGCTGCCCCTCTCTTGGGGCAGCCCGCCGATCACTACGGCCTTGCCCTTGAGAGATGGATCCTCCCGCTGCTCCACGGCCACGGCAAAGTGCGGAACGGAGACGTAAGCGACTTTCATACCTTCCCTCCAAAATGTTCTTACGCCTGCAAAGCACACAAAACAAGGAACTGGTAATAATGACGATTGAATAAAACTCTCCTCCCCCTAACCTCCTTCGACCCTTCGTCTGGGCTCAGGGCAGGTCTCCCATCGAAGGAGGGGAGCTATGAACAACCTCCTCTATTTGTGCAAGTCTCACGATTCTACGTGCCTGTATGAGCACCGAAAAATAGAAACACGGGAACCCTCGGCTACCCCTGACCACACGGATGGTCAACCGGATACCCGAAGGCTCCCGCGCGGTATTCGCTCTGGGAGCGATGAGGCCTCAGCCTCTTCCCTCGTTTATCAAGGGCTTAGTTATAGAACATTTGTTCTTATTATAATATGATTTCTTCTCCTTGTCAAGTAGGAGGATTGGCGACTCCACTTGCGTCCATCTAGCGCGTTTCCCGAGGCCCTTCCACCAGACGAAAACCTACAACCAACACGCCCCACATGTTCACTTGATGCAACATTTTTCCAACATCTTTACTTGACAAGCATTCATAAGCTGTGATAAATTCATATTCGAAGGTACACAGTGCTCCTGCGTGTCTCAGATGGAAGGAGCTCGTCCGTAGCTGCTTTCTCATCCCAGACGGCGTGGCATTGTGTTGCTGCTGAGGCTTTTGGAGCACAGCCGCACCTTCAAACACTGAACGAAAGGACTTCACAGCAGCGATGGAAGAGCAACGAGAAAGATTCGAAGGCACCATCAAGTGGTTCAGTGACCGTAAGGGATACGGCTTCATCGTCCGCGAGGAAGGCAAAGACGTGTTCATCCACTTCTCGGACATCCGCCCTGGGGGGCCCCGCTCCCTTTGGGAGGGCGACAAAGTGGAGTTCGCCATCCAGACCGATCCCCGTGGTCCCAGGGCCATGGACCTGGTGGTCACCCAGGCGGCGGAGCGACCCAGCTACAGCCGGTGGTAGCCGTTAGCTAGCCCGCGCCGTTGGACACACAATCAAGAGAGAGCCTCGGTGCGACGGGGTTACACCGGGGCTCCTGCTTCTCCCCACCTCGACCCTCAGTCGTCCGGGATGGCGCGGGAATTCGTGCCCGTACTGGGGTCAGCAAGTCGCTGCGGGACGGCGATGATCTGTCACCCGGCGATCTCCCTGGCCACGCCCTGGGAGCCGTCTTCTACTCCAGGAGCGCAGGCCGATTGACTTGCAGTCGCAGTTCTGGTACCATGGTAGACAAGGAAGTCTGGCATGGACGGCCATGCACAAGGCCACCAGAGCGAGGAAGGTCGCACGCCGAGGAAGATTCCCCTCCTGGCTCTCTGCCTGCTGTGCCTCGGTGCCCTCCTCGCCCTCTCCGCCCTGCTTTCCACGCACAGCGCTTTAGCAGCCACAA
Source organism: uncultured Anaerolineales bacterium (assembly GCA_964492135.1). Taxonomy (GTDB): domain Bacteria; phylum Chloroflexota; class Anaerolineae; order UBA7937; family B3-Chlor; genus CAYGAW01. Next base: position 1,584 of record CAZBJW010000151.1, on the reverse strand, counting down.
ATCTGCTCACCAATCCGGGCTTCGAGGATGGCATCAGCAACTGGCAGCCGCTCTCTGGCATCACTTTCACCACCTCCACGCAGCACGTGCGCTCCGGCGATTGGGCTGCAGCTCTGAGCAGGCCCGGCACTACCGGCCTAATCTGGATCTTCCAGGATGTGAGCGTAGTCGCCGGCGCCACCTACACCTTGACCGGCTGGGTCTACCAGAACGATCCCAAGTTCGACCAGGCCTGCTTGCGCATTAGATGGCGGGGTTCGGACTGGTTGAACACTCAGCAGTGGTGTGTTGCTAGTCCGGCTGACTACTACAGACCCATCACCTCGGAGGCAGTCATCGCGCCCGTGGATGCGATCACAGCGAGGGTAATGGCGGTCGGCGACATAAGCGAGGCGAATCCATCCATCCCTGTCTACTTCGATGACCTTTGCTTCACCTCCAGCCTGGAACCCACGCCGACGCCTATGGGCACCCCGTTCTACATGCCTATGGTTGTGAAGAACTACGCGGGCGGCCCACAGGACGCGCCTGCGGAGACAAGTAGTTTAAACACTGTATGTGGCCAACAGATCGTTACCAGGGTCTTTGTGGCAGGCGACGGCCAAAGCAGTGCTGATTTCGTCCAGTGGGATAGGAGGCATTGCGGCTACAGTCGCTGGCCCATTGTAGCCCAGATGGTTCAGCACCTCCAGGGGAGGTTTTCGGTTCATGCCTTGGCCAAAGTGGGGGCGGATGACGTTGTAGAAGTAGAGCCGATGCAGGACGAGGGTGAGCAAATGGGTAGTGTCTTTGGCATGGAGGAGGTAGGGTCGGTAGAACTCTTCGTCATCTGTGCGGTGGCTTCGCTCTACGCGGCCGTTGTAGCCCTTGCGTCCGAGGGGATAGCGGCGTAGATCTGCTTGGAGGGGGTGGAGGTAGCGGGTGGACAGCTTGGTGATGGTGGTGGGGTTATCGCCACCAAACCTGGCCCCAGTCGGTTTGGAAGGAGGCATTGGCTTGTACTTCATGGGCACGCAGCCACATCAGTACGAGCAGCATGAAGGCGGTACCATTGGTGCGGTTTAGCCTGTGGCTGTAGGCCAGGAGGCGAAGGCGAGTGCGTGCGTCACAGGCGGTCCACTGAAAGCGGGGCAAGCGTTGACGCTGGAGATGCGTGGTCCTCTCTGTTCCTAGGGCCTGCTTGTCGCGTCTGTCTTTGACATCGGTTTGGAGGAGGGAGAAGGGTTGATCCTGGTGCCAGGCCCACATAGCGGGGCAGAGGGGCTTGCGACACTTCCGTTTCTGGGCTGGTCTTCGTCTTCGGAAGATATGCCGGATGGTGTGAGGGGAGAGGGAGAGTCCGTGGGCGCGCAAGTAGAGAGCCAACCGATGACGTCCATAGCGGGTCTTCTGCCAAGCCTCCAGGACCTGGTCCTCGATGTGGGGAGGAGTCTGCCTTGGGGACTTGTGAGGGCGGCGGGAGCGATCTTGCAAGCCAGGGAGGCCCTCAGCCTCATAGCGTCTGAGCCACTTGCGGACGACCTGTCGGCAGGTGTGCCAGCGACGGGCCGTCTCGCGGATGCTCCCCGTCTCGTGATAGGTCGT
>CAZBJW010000150.1:4391-11020 GCA_964492135.1 uncultured Anaerolineales bacterium | reverse complement strand
CTTGTGACGCGGCGGCAAAAACTGGTGGTGGCCTCCACAGTGCATCCCAGGTATCGCCAGGTACTGAGAACCTACACTCAGGGCCTAGGCATGGATATTCGAGAGGTGGACTACGGGGAGGGCGGTGGGATCGATCTTCGCCAGGCAGAGGAGTCGCTCGACGCCGACACAGCTGCTTTGATGGTTCAGTATCCCAGCTTTTTGGGCTGCTTGGAAGAGCTGCTGCCTCTGAGCAAGTTGGCCCACGCCGTGGGAGCCCTGCTCGTCGTCTGCGCTGACCCCATAGCTTTGGGACTCTTTCGACCGCCTGGGGACCAGGGGGCGGACATCGTGGTGGGGGAAGGGCAGAGCCTCGGCAATGCTCTAAGCTACGGGGGGCCTTACGTGGGGTTGTTTGCCTGCCGTCAGAAGTATGTGCGACAGATGCCGGGACGCCTCGTGGGCATGACCACCGATACCGAAGGGCGTAGGGGTTTTGTCCTCACACTGCAGCCGCGGGAGCAGCACATTCGCAGGGAGAAGGCCACGTCCAACATATGCACCAATGAGGCTCTGGTGGCTCTTGCGGCAACCACGTACCTTGCCGTCATGGGCAAGCAGGGACTGCGCGATGCGGCTGAGTTGTGCTACCACAAAGCTCACTATGCGGCCGAGGCAATCGATGCGCTTCCAGGCTATGAGCGACTGTTTGGACAATTCTTCAAGGAGTTCGTCATTAGAACACCGGTACCGCCGGCGCATGTGAACGCCTACTTGTGGGAGCGCGGCGTCATCGGTGGCTATGAATTGTCGAAAGAATACCCCCGGCTGAGTGGCTGTTTTCTTCTATGTGTCACCGAGATGAATACCAGAGAAGAAATCGACGACCTGATCCAAGTCCTGGGTGACATCGAGCCCGACAAATGACCGAGCCCTTGCTCGTGGAGCTGAGTTCGGCTGGGCGCCTGGGATGCCGGCTCCCTGGGTTGGATGTCCCCGAGGCTGCATTGCCGGATCGGTTCGTGCGCCAGGATTTGCCCCTACCCGAGATAAGCGAGAGAGAGGTGGTGCAGCACTTCACCCGCTTGTCGCAACTCAACTTCAGTGTCGATACGGGTTTCTATCCCCTCGGCTCCTGTACCATGAAGTATAATCCTAAGTTGCACGAGGACGTGGCGCGCTTCGGAGGATTCGCGCGGATTCACCCCCTGCAGGATGAATCTACGGTGCAGGGAGCTCTGCAGCTGATGTATGAGTTACAGGAGTATCTAGCGGAGCTGACAGCGCTGCCCGGCGTCAGTCTCCAGCCAATAGCTGGCGCCCACGGCGAGCTGACCGGCATGCTGATGATCCGGGCTTATCATGCCGAGCGCGGGGATGACCGCAGGCGCATTGTGTTGGTCCCGGATTCCGCTCACGGCACCAACCCTGCGACTGCCGCTATGTGCGGTTACGAGGTGGCGACCGTTCCGTCAGACAGCCGAGGCAACATGGATGTCCGGGAAGTGGACAGGCTCATGGATGAGACGGTGGCAGGGCTCATGCTCACCAATCCCAATACCTTGGGACTGTTTGAGGAGCATATCCTGAGGGTGGCAGAGATTGTGCATGAGGCCGGAGGTCTCGTTTACTGTGACGGTGCCAATATGAATGCTCTCTTGGCCATCGCCAGACCGGGCGACCTGGGCACCGATGTCCTGCACCTTAATCTGCACAAGACCTTCAGCACACCGCATGGTGGCGGGGGACCCGGAGCAGGGGCTACAACGGTGACCCAGGAGCTGCGTGCCTTCCTTCCGACGCCGGTGGTGGCTCGTCGGCGTGGGGAGAAATCCGTGAACGAGGGCGCGGAGTACTATCTCGATTACGAACGACCGCTTTCCATAGGGCCGGTCAGCGGGTTCTACGGGAACTTTGGGGTGATGGTCAAGGCCTATACCTATCTTCGCTCTCTAGGTGAGAGCGGTCTCCGGGAGGTCAGCGAGAACGCGGTCCTCAATGCTAACTACGTACTCGATCAACTCAAAGGATATTATCACCTGCCATACGATCGTTCGTGCCTTCACGAATGTGTCTTCTCCGGGAGGAACCAGGCCAAACTCGGTGTACACACGGTGGACATAGCCAAGAGGCTCATAGACCTCGGCTTTCACCCGCCAACGGTGTACTTTCCTCTTATCGTGGATGAGGCGTTGATGATCGAGCCTACCGAGACCGAAAGCCTCCAGACTTTGGACGCCTTTGTCTCGGCGATGCGGCAGATCGCTCGCGAGGCGGAGACGAGCCCAGAGTTGCTGCGGGCAGCCCCTCAGGCGGCGCCTGTGACCAGGCTTGACGAGGTGACGGCCGCACGGAATCCTAATCTCAGGTGGCAGAGAGATAGTGCTGACTGAAAAATGAACCTTCTGTGCTGATTTCTGGTGTGAATATGTGGAAGGGGACGCCTGATGCTTGACGATGGAGAGTTGGTGGCCAGGATTCGTGGTGGCGACCTGGACGCCTTCGAGACTCTGTACCGCAGGTATAAGGACGGACTATACAGGACCGCGCTGGCCATCACCAGGGATCGCGGTGCAGCAGAGGAGCTTTTGCAGGATTGTTTTCTAAGGGCGTACGATCATATGGACAGGGTCGACGGGTACAATTCCCTAAGGCCCTGGCTTCATCGCATCATCGTGAACTTGAGCTACAATTGGGCCACTAAGAAGCGGCTCAGACTCGTTTCAGTTGAAGAGGTGTTTGACCGATTGATGATGGTGCCGCGTGCGTCCCCGGAGCGGGCTTTCGAGAGGGAGGAGCTGCTGCAGGTAGTTGACGACGCTCTGAGGTCCGTGAGCATGGCTCAGCGCGTTGTGGTTGTTCTCTTCTACTTGCAGGGCTTCAGCTTGGCCGAGATCGCGTATGTACTGGACTGCCCTGTCGGAACGGTCAAGTCTCGGCTGCACAATGCTCGAAAGGCGTTGAGGCAGAAGCTAATGGCCGACGCCCGGATTTCGAGGGAAGCGGCCTACGAGCTTCTATCGTCTTGAAGAAACAGTTGCGGATATGAGGTGGAACATGGGCGACTTCAGGAGAGACCAGTTGGATGTGTTGGTGGAGAGGGCTCTGAGGGATCGCGTCTGTGGCGAGATCCCACCGAGTCGAGTGTGGACGAACATCAAGGCCGGAGTCGAGGAACGGAGGGAGCATGCGCCGTCTCGATTCGAGCGCGTGCTTGACCTAGGGTCTCTGGTACTAGCCCTAGGGGCCGATATCGCCGTTGGTGCTCGTATTATGTTGACGCCCTCCCCAGCCACAGGCGAGAACGGGTGGACGAAGAGGTTAGTGTTGGCTGGGCCGTCGTCTGTTTCCCTCCACTATTCCATCCACCACTGATGCTGAGGGACGAGCTTGGCGCTGAGCGGAAAGTGTGATAGCCTGTTCCAGGCCGTCTCTTCCCCTGCGTATCTTCGTTTTGTCTTCTTTGTATGTGTCAATACATCCGGCAGGCTCTGCTTCACCTCTGAGCGGACCGGGGGTGGCAGAGCTGCGCTTGTCAGGAGAGAACGGTGACCGGAGCGGCTCTGCTGGAGGTACAAGATCTAAGGACGCAGTTCGACACTGCTGACGGCGTGGTTCGCGCTGTGAATGGGGTTTCCTTCTCAGTGCAGGAGGGGGAGACACTGGGCATCGTGGGCGAGAGCGGGTGCGGCAAGACTGTGACTGCTCTGTCCATCGTGCGCCTGATACCTGAGCCGCCGGGAAGGATAGTTAGCGGTCGAGTCTTGTTTCGCGGCCGCGACCTTCTATCCACCGGGGCTCAAGAGATGGGGGAGATAAGGGGCGCTCAGATAGGATTCATATTTCAGGACCCAATGACGTCCCTCAATCCGGTGCTCACCATAGGGGAGCAGATCATTGAAGCCCTGCAGTTGCACCTCGATCTGGATTCGAAGGGCACCAGGAAGCGGGCCGTGGAACTGCTGCAGTTGGTGGGGATCCCCGAGGCGGAGAATCGCATCGAGGATTATCCGCATCTCTTCAGTGGAGGGATGAGACAGAGAGCTATGATTGCGATGGCCCTCGCGTGCAACCCTCATCTTCTGATCGCGGATGAGCCGACCACAGCCCTGGATGTGACCATCCAGGCGCAGATCCTGGAGTTGGTGAAAAGGTTGAAACGGGACAGAGGGCTGTCCATCCTCTGGATCACGCACGACCTGGGCATCATTGCCGGCCTCGCGGATCGTGTGTTGGTGATGTATGCAGGATACATAGTGGAATCGGCTGAGGTCCGAGATCTGTACAGGGATCCTCGTCACCCCTACACTCTGGGATTGCTGTCTTCCATACCACGCCTTGACGACGACACCAGAATGCCCCTGAAGCCCATAGAGGGGGTGCCGCCCGATCTCGTGAACATGCCTTCGGGCTGTCCCTTTCATCCTCGTTGCGCGTACGCCACCTATAGATGTTCGCAGACTATGCCTGAACCCCGCAAGGTCGGCGCCGGGCACGTTGTCGCCTGCTGGGTTGACGTGTCTAGATCATCGGTCTCGCAGCCGCAGAGAGAAGTCTCCGTCTGGTCGAGGAGTGTAGCCTAGTCGGCAGCGTGGCGGCCTAATTTGACAAGCAAAGACCGATAGTGTATCATTGTAGATTTAGACCGACACGAGCCGATACCCACATAGGGGGTCGGTGGTGCACTTGAAGGAGATCGAGTTCCTCGCGTGAGAGACTGGTAAGGAGGCAGACGAAGTGGCTTTGCTTGAGGTGCGTGATCTGAGGACGCGATTCTACACCGACGATGGAGTGGTGAAAGCAGTGAACGGAGTGTCCTGGGAGGTGAACGAGGGTGAGACCTTGGGCATAGTGGGTGAGAGCGGATGCGGCAAGACCGTGAGTGTGCTCTCCATCCTGCGTTTGATCCCGCAGCCACCAGGCAAGATTGAGAACGGTGAGGTCATGTTCGAGGATAAGGACCTCATGACTTTCAGCGATGACGAGATGCGCTCCATCAGGGGCAACAAGATGGCCATGGTCTTCCAGGACCCCATGACCTCACTGAACCCTGTGCTCACCATCAATCAGCAGATTAGTGAGTCCCTGATGTTGCACCTGGGCATGAACAAGAAGGAGGCCCGAGAGCGCTCGGCAGAGCTGCTGAAACTTGTGCAGATACCTCAGGCAGAGGAACGACTGGATGATTATCCTCACCAGTTCAGCGGAGGGATGAGGCAGCGGGCCATGATCGCCATGGCGCTCTCCTGCAATCCCCAGATCCTCATCGCCGATGAGCCAACCACCGCTCTGGATGTGACCATCCAGGCCCAGATCATCGAGTTGGTGAAGGAGCTGAGGGATGAGATCGGGATGGCCATTATCTGGATCACCCACGACCTAGGCATCATTGCGGGCATAGCCGACAGGGTGGAGGTTATGTATGCGGGGTTCATCATCGAGTCAGCCGACGTCAAAGACCTCTATCGTGATCCGCGACACCCTTACACACTTGGTCTGCTGGGGTCTGTGCCTCGCCTGGACCTAGGGAAGAAGAAGAAACTCACTCCCATCTTTGGATTGCCACCAGATCTCATCGATCTGCCGGCCGGCTGCCCATTTGTCCCTCGCTGCGACTACAAGATCGATCGTTGTGTCGAGCGCCCCGAACTAAGGCTCGTGGCTCCGCGGCACCAGGTGGCGTGTTGGGTAGACATGACGAAGGAGAGAAAGTAGCGATGGCTGCGGAGAACAACATCTTGCTTGACGTCAAGAATCTGAAGATGTACTTCCCCATCAAGAGGGGTGTCTTTCAGCGGCGGGTGGGCGACATCAAGGCGGTCGATGATGTGAGCTTCTTCATCCGACGAGGAGAGACCTTTGGACTCGTTGGAGAGAGTGGGTGCGGCAAGACGACTGTGGGGCGATGCATACTTCAGCTCTATCGTCCTACTGCCGGTGAGGTCATTTTCGAGGGCGAAGATCTCACGCACTTGAAGGGGCACAAGCTGCGTGCCATGCGGCGCGAGATGCAGATGATCTTTCAGGACCCATATGCGTCTTTGAACCCGCGGATGACCGTCGGCAGCATCATCGGCGAGCCTCTGGAGGTACATGGTACAGCCAAAGGCAAGCAGAAGAGAGAGCGCGTACAAGAGCTGCTGAGGGTAGTAGGATTGAACCCCTATTTCGTGAATCGCTATCCACACGAGTTCAGCGGCGGACAGCGACAGCGCATCGGGGTAGCTAGAGCTCTCGCACTGAACCCGAGCTTCATCGTTGCTGACGAGCCCATCTCCGCGTTGGACGTTTCCATTCAGGCGCAGATCATCAACATGTTGGAGGATCTGCAGGATGAACTGGGGCTGACTTTCCTCTTCATCGCCCATGACTTGAGCGTGGTGCGGCACATCAGCGACCGCATCGCGGTGATGTACTTGGGAAAGATGTTTGAGATCGCGGACCGAGCCGAGTTGTACGACAATCCCTTGCAACCATACACTCAATCTCTGCTATCGGCCGTTCCCATCCCCGATCCGGTCGTGGAAGAGACCAGGAAGAGAATAATTCTTGTTGGTGATGTACCGAGCCCTGCAAACCCTCCCGTTGGCTGCAACTTCGTTACCCGCTGTCCTGTGAAGATGGACATTTGCGAGGACCAGGAGCCGGAG
>CAZBJW010000150.1:0-4381 GCA_964492135.1 uncultured Anaerolineales bacterium | reverse complement strand
GGCCTGGACCTGCGGGGCACCAAACTGGCATACCGATAGAGTCGACTCAGCGCCGGCTTGCCCCGCGCAAGCCACGGGCTGGTGAGTACATCACCGAAAGGTTCCCGACTTGATTCAATATGTGCTCCGGCGGCTACTGGTCCTGCCGCTCATCATCTTCCTCGTCACCATCATCCTCTTCTCCCTGATGTGGCAGCTTCCCGTGGAAATGCGCGCCAGCATATATGTGCCGAAAACGAACAAGTTCCTCTTGCCAGATGAGGAAGCTGCGCTTGTTGAGAGAGCGATCCGAATCCACGGTCTGGATAAGCCCTGGCCCGTCCAGTATGTCAATTGGCTTAAGCTCTTGGCAACCGGAGACTGGGGGTATTCACCGAGTTGGCAACAGCCCGTGTTGGAAGGGTTACTGCAGCGTAGTCCAGCCACACTGGAACTGGCGCTCTTCGCAGTCGTACCCTCAGTGGCCTTGTCCCTGGCTCTGGGTGCGTTGGCCTCCAGGCACATGAATCGTATTCCGGATCATCTGGTCAGGGGCGCCACATTCTTAGGGTGGGCTCTTCCTTCCTTCATTTTGGGACTAATGCTGATGAACGTCTTCTACGCGTGGCTCGGTTGGTTTCCCCCCGAGCGTCTGAGCATCTGGGCCGGGTCCGTTGTGCACTCGGAGGACTTTCGCGTCTACACCGGGATGTACACGGTGGACGCGCTGCTCAATCTCGACCTCAGGATATTCTGGGATGCCGCTCGTCACCTCGTATTGCCGGCCACCAGCCTCGGGCTTGCGGTGTGGGCCTTGCTGACGCGGATCATGCGCTCCTCCATGCTGGACTCCCTCCGTCAGGACTACGTGACCACGGCCAGAAGCAAGGGCGTTCCAGAGAGGAGGGTAGTCAATCTCCATGCGCGGCGGAACGCTCTGTTGCCGGTGATCTCCGCCGGGGGAGTTGCCGCTTCCATGCTTGTCAGTGGCGTAGTGGTGGTTGAGAGTGTCTTCAACATCAATGGCATCGGGCGTGCGGCCGCCGATGCCATGTTGTTCACCGACATCCCAGTAGCGGTGGGCTTCGCCGTCTTCACGTGCATAGTCACCGTCCTGGCCAGCCTTGTGGCCGATCTCTTGTATGCTTTCGCTGATCCTCGAATCAGACTCTACTGATAGCGCCAACGGGCGAGTGAATGGCTAGATACGGCAGTCATAAGGACAAGGAAATCCGTCAGTCCCTGGCCCATCTGGATATACACTACCATTCCCTGAGACTTCTGGGGCAGAAACTGCTGCCCGAGTCGAGCACGCCGGTAGGGGCGTCCTCTGGTGCCCTCCACGAGCGCACTCTGCAGCTTAGCAGAGAGTGCTCGCTGATCCTCCAGCTCCTGAACCGGCAACTGGACTCGGAAGATGTCGAGCGGTGTGTCTCAACACTGAACGGTGTTGACTTGGCCGTGGACAGGGCGTCTCATGCAACAAGATCCACCTTGCACACAGTGAACATATGGCGCGTGATAACAGCCGTTGAGGAGTTCTTAGACGCAATCTCCGGCAAGTACGGATATGAGACGCTCTCGGAGAGGAAGATACCGGAGCGAGCTGAGGTGGGTGAGGCAGAAGCTGGGCGGGCAGCCTCATCCCTCCAGGCCGAGAGGCGTGCCGCAGTGGCCAAACTGCCCGCTATCAAGCCGTTGGCTCTTCCCACTTTCCGCGGCTTCCCACGCTGGCGGGTGAGACGCTTACTCAATCCGGGGCTGGTTCTAGGTATCCTCATCGTAGTGTGCTTCGCAATTGTTGCGCTCGCTGCTCCCATCATCGCGTCACCCGAGGAAGAAGACCCGTACACAATTCCCCAGGAGAGCTACCTCGTTCAACCGCGACCGCCCAGTCCCGGACACCCTCTGGGTACCATGGAGCGCAGCTATGACGTGTTTTACGGGGTTGTGTGGGGCACACGCGTGGCCTTCAGGATCGGACTCTCGATTACCCTGGGGCGGGCTCTGATCGGGATTCTTCTGGGCCTCATAGCGGGGTACTATGGCGGACTCTTCGATGCTTTCGTCATGCGACTGACCGACGCCTTCATGGCCTTTCCCATAGTGCCGGCCACGCTCCTGATGCTGACCTTCTTCGGGCCGAGTCGATTCGCCTCGAGGACCAGCACTACTGCGGTGAGCTCCATAATGATCCTTTCGCTGATTGTCTTCGGCTGGATGCAGTATGCCAGGCTTGTGCGTGGCAATGTGCTGGCCGAGCGAGCGAAGCAATACGTTGAGGCCGCCATAGCCGTTGGAGCAAGGAGCCCACGCATCATCTTCCGACACGTATTGCCCAATGTCCCGCAAGGGCTGTTTGTCATGATCGCCTCCGATGTGGGGGCCATGGTCGTGTTGGCTGCTGTGTTCACCTTTCTCGGCCTCGCCGGACGACCGGACTTGGCTGACTGGGGGTCAATGCTCAACGTGAGCCGCAATTGGATCATCGGGACCCCCTCCAGCGCTTTCGAGTATTGGTATACTTACCTCCCGCCTATCACCGCGATTGTGCTTTTCTCGGTGGGCTGGAATCTGGTGGGAGACGGCCTGCGCGATGTGTTGGATCCCCGGTTGCGCTAGCTGTTCCAGTCTCCTGAGCTCAGCGTGAGAAAGAGGCATCCCCACGCAGCGGCTGCGCCACCACTCTAAGGGTTTTCGTTGTTCATATGGGGGCAAATAAGGAGTGATTAGACTGCAGGCTAAAGAGGGGAAACTGTCGTTCTCCCTGCTCCTGATCATGCTGCTCAGTCTGACTTGGAGCATACAGGTGGCTGACTGGGTAGAGGGACTCTGGGTAGTGGAGTGGACTGTGCTGGGTGGCGTGGCCGTGGGCTTCGTTATGACCAGGATTGGCTGGCCTAGATTCTTCAGGCACCTGGCCAGCGTTCTCGTTGCAGCAGTGCTCATCTTCGCTGCCATGGCGAGATTCGTTGGCCCGGGCTTGGGTTGGCGAGATGGCGTCTCCATTCTGGCCTACCAGTTTGATGCCTGGCTGCGGATAGTGGCGGCCGGAGAGCCGGGCACCGACCCTGCCATGTTCGTGCTGCTGATGACACTGCTGGGATGGTGGGTGGCATATGTCTCTACCTGGATGGTCTTCGGCACGCACAAGGTTTGGCAGGCCTTGGCCCTGACGCTAGGGGCGATGCTGCTGATCGTCTACGGCAGTTCATCCAAGGTCGTACCCTTCTTCGTTCTGTACCTCTTCTGCGCTTTGCTGCTGGCGGTGCGGATGTATGCGTATGCTCAGCAGAAGACCTGGGATGTCGAGAAGGCCCACTACGATCGAGACATCGGGCTGTACTTCTTGCGGGACGGTGGTCTCCTGGTGGCGGTCGTTCTGGCAGCTGTTTGGCTGGTCCCCCTGCTATCGTCGAGTACTCTGCTGTCTGACCTCTGGGCACGGGGGGAAGCCCCGTGGAGGATGGTGGGGGATGAGTGGAATCGCCTTTTCTCTGGCGTTCGAGGCTACAGACAGGATTATGCGAATATCCCCTTTGGTTGGCAGTTGCCCCTCGGCGGACCGGTTGACCTGGGCGACGAGACAGTGATGTGGGTGGACAGCGAAGTTGGACGGTACTGGCGAGGTGCAGTATACGACCGATATGACGGCACCGGCTGGGAGAACACAGACACGCTGGATGCCCTTATCCCAGCGGACAAAGCTCTTCCCATCGAGGGTCAATATGAGCTGCGTCGCTTGGTAAAGCAGACTGTCCTGCCGAATTGGTCAGGCTACGGCCAATTATTCGGAGTGGGTCAACCAGTAACTGTTGACATACCGCTGGAGGTTCGATACAGCTTCGCCGACAGAGAAGGAGCCGATGGCCGGGATCCGCTCTCAGCTCCGGCTTCGGTCACCGTCATCAGGAGCGGCGTCCCGCTCACTCGGGACCGACCGTACACCATTGTCTCTTCAGCCTCCGTGGCCGATGTGGAGAGCCTACAGGAGGCTGGAGACGACTATCCAGGCTGGGTTACTGGTCGATACCTTCAGCTTCCGTCCAACCTGCCTGAGCGCATACGTGAACTCGCTGACGAGATAGCAGGTCCTCACGACAACGCCTACGACAAGGCTGATGCCATTCAGGCTTATCTGCGCCGGATGATACAGTACAACGAGCACGTAGAGCCTCCGCCTGACAACAGAGATGCCATTGACTATCTCCTATTTGACAGTCGTGAGGGCTACTGCAACTATTATGCTTCTGCCATGGTGGTGATGGCCCGAACCGTGGGTATCCCGTCACGTCTAGCTGTGGGCTACGGAGGGGGTGAGTTCGACGATGAGACTGGACTCTACGCGGTGCGGGAGCGCGACACCCACGCCTGGGTGGAGGTGTACTTCCCTCAATACGGT
>CAZBJW010000149.1:0-11032 GCA_964492135.1 uncultured Anaerolineales bacterium | reverse complement strand
GGTCTATGACGAACTGAATCACCAGGCCGTGGAGGCTGGGGACGAGGGGTCCTCGGCCGTACTCGAAGTGGGTCGCGTTGACAGGCGCTGGATACTCATAAAGAGGCCGATAGTTGTGGCGGGAGGCGAGCTGACTCTGGAGAGCCTGGACTTGGTCTACGACGACACATCCAAGTACTATGAAGCCCCTTTCCAGATGAAGGCGAACGGCGGCATGTTCCTCATTGACGACTTTGGAAGACAGCAAGTTCGGCCCAGGGACTTGTTGAACCGCTGGATCGTTCCGCTCGAGACGAGAGTGGACTATCTTACCCTACACACGGGGAAGAAGGTGGAGATACCCTTTGACCAGTTGATAGTGTTCTCGACCAACATCGATCCCAAAGCCCTGGTAGACGAAGCCTTCCTGCGGCGCATCCGTCACAAGATAGAGGTGGCCAACCCCACCGAACGTGAGTTCTACGAGATCTTCAGGCGCGTCGCGGCGGAGCGGAATGTCCCCTTCGATCAGGAGGGGTTCATGTATTTGATGCGTGAATATTACGTGAGAGTGAAGCGCGAGCTCCGGTGCGTTCATCCTCGGGACATTGTGGATCAGATCATCGACATAGCTCACTATCGGAACGTGGAGCCTGCACTGACGAAGGAGTTGCTAGATCAGGCTTGCAGTTCCTACTTCGTGGAGCTATAGACTTCATTTTCGGTAGGGGATATCAGTCTCTCTCCAGTGGCCCAGTCCTCAAGTTCGCAGCTAGAGTTGCCTCAGGATGTCGGCTTCCTCCACCGGCTTTTCCCCGCGGTCTTCCAGCAGCCAATTCAAGTTGGCCTGAAAACCTCGCTTGAGCTTGGCCAATCTCTCACGCTCTCGAAGGGCAATGACCTGGAAAAGGGCAGTGACAATGGCGGTGAGCGACGCGATTGATGGTATGCCAGTGGTAGATTGTCCGGGGCAGACCATGATCAGCTCGGCAGCCGACGCTGTGGGCGACGTGTGAGAAGTCGCCAAGCCGATCGTCTTGGCTCCCCGAGACCGTGCGAGACGTAGCATCAGAGCTGTGTCGTCATGCAGAGCGCAGAGGCTAAGGCCTATGACCACATCCTTCTCGGTTAGCCTCGACAGGACTAGGGGCGCGGTGGATTGCTCTGCTGCTACCAGTTGGGCCGGTATGCCTAGTAAGGAGCAGAGGTGCATGACCAGTATCTCCGCCGGTCCCTTGGCCAAGCCCTGCCCCATGACATAGACGTTCTCGGCCGAGGCCAGGGCTGAGACCACCGCACTCAACGTATCTCCACGCACGTGAGTCATGGCGCGCTCCAGGTTTTCCTTTTCTTGCGCCAGGGCTTGAAGAAAGAGGCTTTCCTCATCAGCCCTCTCGACGGGTGGCTCGTAGGATACTCTGATCTCCCTCTTGACGGTGGCCTGGATCTCGGTGAGCAGCTCGGGATAACCTGCGTAGCCGAGCCTTTGCGCAAATCTGGTCACCGTGGCGGGATCGACGCCGAGTCGCTGTGACAGCGCGAACGCGTTGATGAAAGCAGCCTCATGATATTCCTGGGTCAGGAAATCAGCGATCTTCCTCTGGTTCCTTCCGAGTCGACCGTAGTGTTGTGCAATTCTCTCTTGAAACATTGAGCCCCCCTCTTCGAGTCTTTAAGGACGTGCTCAGCTTCACATCCGCAACTATTCTAGCAGTTCTTGCGTGCTGCCGCAAAACACACCGAAGGATTCTATCTCCGGCCGGCGGTAACGAATTTGACACTCCTTGACATGAACTCCGATTTGCGATAGTCTTTACACACAAAGCTGTATCCTTAGCGAAGGGTCTGTGGAACGCGATTGATCCACCGAATTGGCGTGCGCCGTGGGACATTGGCGCTATTCCTGGGGTTCGTGGTCGTTGGGGCCATTGTCCTTGTGAAAACTGAGACAGAAGGTGTGGCAGCGACCTCCGTCTCTGAGGTGAGAACCGGGGGAGACGTTGGTCACCCAGGATCCGCAGCGCCAGCTGTGTCAGTTTCTACTGTACCAACGCGTTGGAGTTTCTCGCTGGCGAGTCCTATCGCTACGCGCGTCGCCAGTTCCATCTCCGAACCAACGCGTCTCGGTAGACTGCTGCCGTCCCCCACCGCTGTTCCTCTGCCGACTCCAGATGGAACACTGCGCCGGGTCGTGGTTCCAGTACTGATGTACCACCATGTGCTGGACCCCGCATCAGATGCCAATGCAATCCGACGAGATCTATCGGTGTCGCCTGCCAAGTTCGAGGCTCAACTGCGGTACTTGATCGAGCGCGGCTATCAGGCCATAACCTTGAAGGACTTGATCATGTACCTTCAACTTGGTCAGCCTTTGCCACCCAAGCCTGTGGTGCTGACGTTTGACGACGGCTTCAAGGACCAGTACACAAACGCCTATCCGTTGCTTGAGAGCCATGACTATGTCGGCACTTTCTTCATCATCACACGCTTTGCTGATGAGGGCCGAGAGGAGCACATGTCTTGGACGGACATCGAAGTCCTGCACGCCGCCGGGATGGAGATTGGAAGCCACAGCTACACTCATCCGAGCCTGAGAGGCAAGTCCTTCGACTACATCGTCTGGCAGGTGCTGGGCTCCAAGGAGGCCATAGAGGCTCGTACACACGAACCTGTGCGGTTCTTCTCCTACCCTTCGGGTCAGTATGATCAACTGACGATAGATGTTCTCAGGTCGTGCGGATACTGGGGCGCGGTGACCGTCGAGGCAGGCTCACTCCAGTCATCGGAGCGCACCTTCGAGCTGAAGCGGATCCGGGTGCGAGGATCCTATGACCTGCAGGATTTTGATTACTGGCTCAACCACTGGCTTGCTTATCCCTGACCGCGTAGAGGCGAACCTCCTCAAGAGACGTAGCGCGATCCAGAAGCTCTCCTACGGTGATTCCAAGGCCAGGGTGCAGCAGATTAGGGGCGATTTCGTTCAGTGGAGCCAAAACAAACCCTCTTTCGCTAAGCCGGGGATGAGGGATCTCCAGCCGACAGGTGTCCACTATCAGATCTGCGTAGAGCAAGATGTCGATGTCTATGATACGTGGTCCGAAGCGTACACTCTCTTGCCTGCCCATCTGTCGCTCGATCCTTTTGGCCACCTGCAATAGGCTTTCGGGCGAGAGATTGGTTTCGCCACCGCACACCAGATTGAGGAACCAGGGCTGATCTGCGTAGCCCACAGGCTGGGTTTCGTACAGAGACGAGATCCGGTCGAGTTCTACGCTTTCTTGCAGACGTCGTAGCGCTGCATAGATGTTTCGCGAGCGATTCCCCAGATTAGATCCCAGACCTAGGAAGACCCTGACCATACACTCTCCACTGCATTGGCTAGTGATCGACCCTCTGTATTCTTGCCCCTAGCGTTTGCAGCTTCTCGTCGATCCTCTCGTATCCGCGGTCTATCTGCCCGATGTTCTTGATACTGCTCTGCCCCTCTGCGCAAAGGGCAGCGATCAGCATAGCCATTCCTGCCCGAATGTCTGGACTGGTGAGAGTCTCGCCATGTAGTTTGGTGGGTCCAATGACGATGGCTCGATGAGGATCGCAGAGGACTATCTGCGCGCCCATGTAGAACAGCTTATCCACGAAGAACATCCGGCTCTCATACATCTTTTCGAACATCAGGATTGTGCCTTCGCACTGAGTGGCGACCACGGTGGCAATACTCATCAGGTCGGCGGGGAAGCCTGGCCAGGGGGAGTCGTCAATCCTGGGCATCACGCCATGGGCGTCGGTCACTATCTTGAGACTCTGGTTCCGAGGCACGAACACGTCTTCACCGCGAATTTCCACGGCGATGCCGAGTTTCTCGAAAGCCAGCAGTATCATGGGTAGATGTTGGGGGACTGCGTTCTTGATGAGGATCTCGCCGTTGGTTACCGCTGCTGCGCCGATGAAACTGCCGACCTCTATGTGATCGGAGGCGATGTCGTGCTCGCTTCCACCCAATTGGTCTATGCCCTCCACGATGAGAGTGTTGGTGCCGATGTTCGATATCTTGGCCCCCATTTTGCTTAGGAACCGCGCTAGATCTTGCACGTGAGGCTCCGAGGCCGCATTCTTGATGACAGTAGTGCCCTCGGCCGTACATGCGGCCATCAAGGCATTCTCCGTGCCTGTCACACTGGCCTCATCCAGGAATATCTCCTGGCCCTTGAGTTGGTTGCTCTTTATTATGTCATAGCCGTAGCCTGTTGAAATCTCGGCCCCAAGGGCCTTCAAGGCCATCAGGTGCGTATCCACCCTTCTTCTGCCTATGACGTCTCCACCAGGAGGCGGCAGGCTGATCCGACCACAACGTGCAAGCAGCGGGCCCGCCAACAGAATCGACGCGCGGATGCGTCGACATAGCTCCGGATCCAAGTCCGTAGTGCGGAGGTTCTTGGCTCGAATTGTCAGCTCATGATCACCGGTCTGATCTACCTCAACTCCTAGGGCGGAGATGATCTGGACCATGGTCCGAATATCCTCGATTCGAGGTACGTTTCGCAGTACGACTTTCTGATCCGTGAGCAAGGTAGCTGCCAGCATCGGCAGGGCTGCATTCTTGTTTCCGCTGGGCACTAACGTGCCTTCCAAGGGGCATCCCCCTTCGATGATGAACTCTTGCATGAGCGTCTCGTTTTACATTCCTTTGCTATTTGTTTTTTGACCTACCCTATGTCAGGGAGGGCAGCAAAGCTACGGCACTTCCCCTTGATCCTGGCGCCGTTCTGAGACTGCGAGCCTCACGGTGCGTGGTTGCTTCTGCGCGATGCAGATGATCGAGGTGCCAAAGGGCAAGGTGGCAAAACGGAGCGCGGCAGCCTCGACCCAACCTACCGCCGTCAGCAACGCGTTGACGAGCAGTGACGCCCGCTCCATCTCCACTTGATAGGCGCCTTTATCCGTGGTCGGCGTTGCCAACTCCGGTTCTCGCTCGGTTCTTCGCCGAGCGATGATCAGCGGTGCCGCGAGAGGAAAAATGAAGAAGTTGTTGTAGCTCATCCGTTTGACGGCTAAGCCAGCTTCGCTCAGCTTGGTGCCAAGCTCCGATCCCGAGTATCGCCTCTTATGGTCGTTGATCACGTCGTTGTTGCCCCACAGCCATTGGAAGGCTGGTACCGTCACCGCGACCAAGCCTCCCGGTGTGCACACGCGATGGCACTCTCGCAGGATTTGCAGGTCGTCCTCGCAATGCTCTATCACGTCCAGGGCCGTCACCAACTCGAAGGAGCCATCTTCGAATGGCATATCCTCAGCGGAAGCCAGGCGGGCATCGTAACCTCGCTTACGGGCTATCTTGAGCGGTATGGGGTTGTTGTCCATGCCCACGACCTTTCCGTAGCGACTCAGATGGTGAATCATGTTCCCAGCACCGCAGCCCACGTCCAACACATTCAGAGTATCCGCCAGGACGTATCTGTCCAGCATCGTCAACAAAGCCCGCGTTCTGCTGGCAAACCACCAATGGGAATCCTCTTCCAGTTGTTGCGCGGTCAATTCCTGTGCCATACAGCCCCCTTAGTGACGTTGAAAGGGATTATACCATCCGGCTCGTGGCGGCGCTATTGAGGGCCAGAACCGAATCAGCCGCTCTCAATACCTGTGCCACCGTGATGGCGCGTACACAGGGATGGTCGGGCAGTTCGTGCGGTGCATAGTCGAGGCGATCGCATGGAATGCAGCCTCTATCTGAAACTACGACCAGGTGCTTGTGCGAATCGCCCCAAGGACCGAAAGTACGATGATCGATGGGCCCATACAGGTGCACCGTGGGAACTCCCTGCGACACAGCCAGGTGCAGAGGGCCGCTGTCCACCCCGATGACTAGTTCGCACCGTCCCATGATGGCTGCCAGTTCTCCCAGGTTGGTCTGTCCCACTACCATGAGCGGGGCTCTCTCCATGAGGTCCGCGATTCGTTGGGCCAGGCCTTTCTCCGCGGACGAGCCGGTGATGATCACCTGAAGGCCATACTTCTCGGCGATGGCATCGGCCGCTTGGGCAAAGGCCTCCGGTCGCCAGAGCTTGACCGGCGCCCCGGCCCCAGGATGCAGACACAGGTACCTTCCCTGGCAGCCGCTGTCCTTCAGCAAATCCAGAGCAGATCTCGCATCCTGCGGTGTTGGCGTGAACTCCAGGGATCCGGCGTCACCTATGTCGCGATCCACCACTGACGCGACAAGATGCATGTTCTGCTCTACCTCATGGCGACCGCCCACGTACGGTAAGGCCTGCGTTAGGAAGCAAGTCGTTTCCGGAAGCGCATACCCCACTCGCACGGGGACACCAGCCCAGTAGGCCAGCATCGTTCCCCACCAGTGATCGAAGCGCAGCGCCACCGCGACGTCGAATTCCCTGGCTCGCACCGCGCGCGCGTACTTCCAGAGCACCACATATGGCTCGAGAAAATGTGCCTTTGGCCGACGGGTGAAACCTGGGAAAGGACATACGATAACTTCGTCCAAGTGCGGATTGCCTTGCACGATCTCACGTGACCAAGGGCCCACCAGATAGGCGATGTAGGCGTCGGGCACGGCGGAGCGCAGGGCCCGCAACGCTGGGGTCGTGAACAGGACATCGCCGACATGATCGGGCCGGATCAGAAGTATGCGGCGCTGCTGTGGCCTTGCAGGCGATGAGGCTTGGTTTACGAAGGCCGCAGATATCCGGGCCACTGCTCGCAGGACGATGCGGCGCAGACTAGCCTTCATACACCTGCTCCAGGAGAGGGATCATTTGTTTCCAGTCGTGTTTTGACTCTGCAAGGTGGCGGGCCTCGAAGCCCAGCTCTCTTCTTCGCCTACGGTCCCTGAGCAGTTCCATTACGGACTTGGCAAAGGCCTGAGGCCGGTCAGCGATGACTAAGTGTCGGTCGTGCGTTACCTCTATGCCTTCACAACCTAGCGAGGTTGAGACTATCGCCTTGCCCATGGACATCGCCTCCAGGACTTTGAGACGCGTACCACCGCCCACACGTAGGGGGACCACATAGACTCCCGCCCGGGCGATGTAGGGCCTGACATCGTCGACATAGCCCGTCAAGGTGACGTACGACTCTTGGCCCAGGGGCCGCAAGCGCGGATGGGGATTCCTCCCCACCACATTAAATCGCACCTCAGGGATTTCCTCGTGGATCAGGGGCAGTACCTCTTGTCCAAACCACAGAACCGCGTCGACGTTGGGTCGGAAATCCATCTTGCCAGTGAAGACCAGTGTGGTATCTGATTCGGCTTCCGGCTCAGCGGGCGAGAAGTACGTAGTGTCAACGCCGTTAGGGACGACAGCGCTTTGCAGGCCTGGCACCAGTTCCTCCAGAGCCTTGCTGTCGGCGTTAGACACAGCCACCACCCTATCCAACTGACGGCAGACTCTGGCCTCGTATCTCATGAGCTTTCGCCACTGGATGAGCGAATAGAAGGCTCCCAGCCACCGACCAGGATGGCCTCTGTCGGTCTCAAATGCGCGTCTCTGGAGCAGATACTCGGCATTGATGTCATCGAACAGGACCAAAGGCTGAGAGGGCAGACTCATCTGTTTGATGGCCAGTCCATACTGCGCCATCTCGATGGCCTCCACCTGGACGAGGTCAAATCGTTCACGATTCAGGGAAATCCGTAACTGATTCATGAATTCAGCTGATGGAAGCCGCAGAGCCATATCTGGCTTGAAAGAGAACAGCACGGACACTGCCCGCCTGATGGCGGAACGAGGTGGTGCCGGTACGGTGGCCATAGTGGCGCAGTACTCGAGCAGCGCATCCACCCTATCGCCCTTGATCCGGTCTTGGACGAAGGACAGGAGGTGAATCTCGTGGCGCCGGGCGAGATTCTTAATCAGATTGAAGCTCCTGATGGCTGCACCCTGGTGTGGAGGGTAAGGGAGGTCGGGGGTGAGGAACAGCACTCTGATCGTCATGTCTGCAGACGCTTATACAGATCCAGGGTCGCCCGGGCGGCCTTCTTCCAAGAGAAGAGTTGAGCTCGCTTCAGTCCCTTTGCCGAGAGTTCTGAATGGAGAGAATCATCGGTCAGCACTCTCCACATGGCCACCGTCCAACCTTCGACATGGTCCGGGGCAACGAGGAGGCTTGCATCGCCGACTACCTCCGGCAGCGACGAGACATTGGCGACAATCGTGGGCGTTCCACAAGCCATGGCCTCCAAGGGAGGCAAGCCGAATCCTTCGTAGTAGGAAGGATGAACGAGTGCTTCAGCGGTGTTGTAGAGAAGCACCAGGTCCTCCGTGGGGACGTGGCCCAAAAAGGCAACTTCGTCGCCGAGGTTCAGGCTCTCGGTGACGGCGAACACCTCGCCGCAGAACCAGCCTCGCTGGCCAACCACAGTCAGCTTGACATCCAATTTGTAGTCGTCAAGAAGTCGGCGAAAGGCCCGCAATAGAGTGGGTAGGTTCTTTCTAGGCTCTATGGTGCTGACGAAGAGGACGAAGGGTCTGTCCACACCATACTTCTCTTGTACTCCTTTGAGGGAACGGTTATCAGTCACGGGTTGATACATGCTGGCGGCCGCGGCGTAGATGACCGTGACCTTCGACTCAGCTACTCCAAGGAAATTGATGATATCTCGCTTGGTGCTCTGGGAATCCGCAATGATATGGTCAGCGTGTCGCACCGCTCGATCGATTTGGCCATAGTAGCGGGCACTCTCTTGGGTCAGGAAATGTGGATAGAGGATGAAGGCGAGGTCATGGACGGTGATGACAGACTTATAGTCGCGTCGGAATGGGGGTATGAAGTCCGGACTATGCAAGATGTCGAGCCGCAGGGGGCTGATTTCGAAGGGTAGAACAAGCTGCTCCAGCCGATGATGGCTCGGAGTCCAGAGGGACTTCCTGAAGAAGTTCGGCTCATCGGCTAGGACGGTCGTGTCTTTGCGGCTTTGCAGAAGGACGAATTCGTTGTTC
Source organism: uncultured Anaerolineales bacterium (assembly GCA_964492135.1). Lineage (GTDB taxonomy): Bacteria > Chloroflexota > Anaerolineae > UBA7937 > B3-Chlor > CAYGAW01. The sequence continues at coordinate 2,099 of CAZBJW010000149.1, read as the reverse complement.
TCGTCGCACTCACTCAACCCCTTTACTAGACCCTGGATATACTGTCCAATGCCCGCACGACTATAGTAGACAAGCCGGGCGTCAATCCCAATTCGCATAGAAATATGATACTCCTCACTCTATCCTCCTCTTCGAGCATGGCCTCTGCAGGGAGGTTCGAGGTCTAGGCCATTATACTAACTACGCATTTGACACGCAAGCGTTTTTCCCCCCAGTCCGATTCCCTCGTTGCCCCGCCCAGGACGGGGTGGGCTCAGGCGTGTCACATGGCATATGCCCTGTACACGCGTACGGCTCCGCCGTCAACCAGCGTCCCCCCGTCTTGCCTGGTCAGTGATGTGCTGACTATGCCTCGACGTACTACAGGACACGGACGCGTCCGATGGTCACGTGGTCCCCTTTGTCCATACCTCTTGAGTCCTTGATCGGCAGCCGTTGGCCGGTGGCAGGGTCATACATCCCTACGCTGAGGAGGTATTCACCTGAGGGGGTCTGCTCGGGCACCAGGATCGAGTATCGATCAGTGATGACATCTCCCGCCATCCACTTGTTGGTGGGAAAATCCCCTCCCTGGGGGATACTATCTCGCTGTGCCCAGATGTCATCCCGGGCGTCGGTGAGATGAATGAAGACCGCATAGCTGGTCTTCACTCTATCCGTGGCTTGCCAGAAAAGGGTCACCCGTAGTGCGCCTCCTGGATCTAGGTGACTGATCTCCGAATCTTCCCCTTCAGCCGCCTGCCATTCGTATCCCCACAGACGTATCGTGTCTCCGAATCTAAGATCCAGAGGATTCTGGACATCTTCCAAGGAGACTAGGAGCGGACGGTAGATGAGCCAGCGGAAGCCCGAGATGTTCTGTTCTTCGGCCAGGGTGGCGTGACGGTTGAGCCAGGTCTCCACGAACCCCACATTGTCCCAGTCAGGGTCCCTCACAGCATAGAACCAGATACGTTCGTATTCCTGGGAGAGTAGTCCCAGCGACTGCGCCGTTTCTCTCCTTGTGTCTGTGGAGAGAGGCCCGGGGGGCAAGATGACGCTTGGCGCTGTGCCGTGATAGTAATACGAGAATGTGGGATCGGGATAGTTGAGGACAATGAGGTCGCCAGAGCTTGTCTCGGCCGCCACATGCTTGGCCAGGTCTCTCCAATTCGGACTCTTGGCGTACAGCGGGTTGAAGTAGTGATTACTCAGCGAGTAGGCCCCGCTAAGGGAAAAGAACGTGAGGGCTACGACCAGGGGCACGGCCCTCCAACGTGGCAACTTGTCACCTAGGGCCACCAAGGCATAGGAGAAAGTCAGAAAGAGCGCGGGTGCGACAACAATCAGGTACCTCTCATGGAAGAGAGGTCGCACCTGAGCCGCGATGAAGACGCACAAGGAGGGTACGATGATATAAAGAGTCAGGAAGAGACCCTGAAACGCGTCTTTCTTGAAAGTGTAGCCGAGGCCAACGGAGATGAGCAGCAGCAAGAACGGCAGTGCCACAGCCGCAAGTTCGGCTGGGATGGTCTCCCCCAGGCTTATGGCGGTAAGGGAGCGAGAGACGAATACCCATGGAGGGGGAGACTCTCCTGTCGCCCGGTACTGGGGAAGAACGGCCGATCCATGTATGAGCCAGGCTCCGTACAGTACGCCCAGAGTCGCCTGGACCGTGACCCAAGTGGTCAGTAGTGCTCGCGCCGATGACCTGGGTACTTCTCTCTGTCGCCATCGTGTCAGGAGGAGAGTAAAGAAGAACAGGTTGTGGAAAAGTAGCATGAAGAGCTCGTAGTACTGGGTGTACAGGCTGAGCAGAGTCATCCCTGCATAACATGCCCAATACCGTTGTCTTTGCTCTTGCACAGCTCGGAGCAGACAGGCAAGAGCCGCCATGCTCAGGGCGAGCCAGATGGTATAGTTTCGCACATCCTGGGCGTGCCAGACCTGAAAAGGGTTGATCGTCATTAGGAAAGCGGCCAGCACTCCAGCTGTGGGTCGGCCCAGCGACTTGCCAATCAGGTATGTCAGCGGCGCCGCCAAGACCCCAAAGAGTACAGAGAGAAAGCGAGTGGTGAACTCACTCCTTCCCGCGACCTGCATCCAACAATGGAGGAGAG
>CAZBJW010000148.1:0-11041 GCA_964492135.1 uncultured Anaerolineales bacterium | reverse complement strand
TTTACCAGAGGAGCACCAGACTTGGCCACTATCTTTGTCACCACCTGGTAACGATCTCTTGGCGCAAGCACTGCCAGCATTTGACAAGGAACGCGCTATGTGGTTATAATGTTTATTTGATATCATTCATTTGGAAGTGTCGCCATGCCCAAGCGCACATATCAGCCCAAGAAGAGAAAGCGCAAGAGAAGTCACGGATTTCGTGCCCGGATGCGTACGCCGGGCGGTCGAAGGGTGTTGAAAGCCCGCCGGCAAAAGGGACGAAAGAAGCTCACACGCTGATTTCTTGGACGTTGATGCTGATCTTATCATGCCTGCGTCATGCAGAGGAAATATCGGCTGAGGGATGATGAGCAGTTCCAGCGGGTCAAGAAGGACGGCAGTTCCTGGTCCCATGTCTTGTTGGTGCTCTGTGTTCTTCCCAACCAGCTGGAGTACAGCCGTTGTGGCTTCTCTGTAAGCAAGCGGGTTGGCAAAGCTGCGGTCCGCAACCGAGTTAAGCGACTTCTGCGCGAGGCGGCAAGGGCTAGGCAGGCGTTGATTGTACCGGGGCAGGACCTCGTCTTCATCGCCCGCAGGCCCATCGCCGGTGCCGACTACGATGAGGTGGACCGGGCCGTGGAGCAACTGTTGGGGCAAGCCGGGTTGCTGCTGACTTAGCGGTGGGTCGGGGGAGCGATCGCGGACGAGCCCAAGCTCCATAGCCAGATATGAAATCGGTTTTCCTGATCACAATTCGCGCATATCAGAGGTTTATCTCCCCGGCCTTTTCCCCGTCCTGCCGTTTCGTCCCCTCATGCTCCCAGTACACGTATGAGGCCATCGAGAAGTACGGCATTTTGAGGGGTGGTTGGTTGGGCACAAGGCGCATCTTGCGCTGCCATCCCTTCCATCCAGGCGGATACGATCCTGTGCCCTGAGTGCAAGATGTGACAAAGGAGACATGTCCTTGAAAGAAACAAGCAAAGTGAAGACGAGGTTCGCGGTTGCGTGGCTCTTGCTGCCACTGATTCTCATCCTCCTCGTGGGATGTGCCGGCCGTCCGGCCATGGGCTGGTGCACTCCCGTTGTGGAGGAGGACGTCGTGTACGCTGGCTCCAAGGCGGGGAAGCTGTACGCCGCGGACATCAACACACAGCAACAGTTGTGGGACTTCCCATCGGAACGAGTTTTGGCGGGCATCTATTCCACGCCCGTGACAAGTGCGGGAGTGCTCTTCTTTGGGTCATATGAGATCGAAACCAGCGCGTTTCTTATATTCCAGAGTCAAGACATCACCGGCAAAGCCTACGCCGTTGATGAGGCTAACGGCGAGGAAAAATGGCGTTTTCCTGTTGACGGCGGCGCATTGGCGGAACCTTTCCTCGGCACGCCTGCCCTCGGGGAGGACATGGTTTATTTCACCTCCAGCGACCACAAGGTGTACGCTTTGGACGTTGAGTCAGGGGCTATGAGGTGGGAGTTCGAAACTGGCAACGAGATCTGGGGCGGCCCGGGTTATCACGACGGAACGCTCTACGTGGGTTCGTCTGACAAGAACCTGTACGCCCTGAATGCGGAAACAGGCGAGAGGAAATGGGTCTTCGTAGCCAGCGGAGCTATATACAGCACTCCTCACGTGTCCGAAGATACGGTGTACTTCGGAGCACTGGACAACAAGGCATATGCCCTGAACGCTGAGAATGGCGAGGAGAGGTGGAGCTTTCAGACCGGAAACTGGGTTTGGGAGTCCCCGGTGTCGTACGAGGAGACCGTCTATGTGCCGTCCCTCGATCATTCATTGTATGCCCTGGACGCCGGCAATGCTGCCGTAAGATGGGAATTTGAGGCAGATGATATGATTACTGATTCACCAGTGATCGCCGAAGGCATAGTGTATTTCTCGGCCAACAACGCGGGGGTGTACGCTTTGAAGGCCGAGACAGGTGCTGAGGTCTGGCACTATCCAGAAGAGGGGACCTTCAAAGCACTGGCGTCCCCTGCGGTGGCTGACCAGCTAGTCTACGTGAATGCGGACGACGGTAACCTATATGCGCTTGACGCTGCCACCGGCGAGTTGAAATGGACCATAGAGCCTGGGCTGGGCGAATGACAGGGGGTGTTGAATGCCTGGAATAACCGAACTATGGAACCTACTTATCATGCAGCCCATGCTGAACTTGCTGGTGCTCCTATACAGTCTGCTATTTGACAACTTCGTCCTGGCTATCATCGGGCTTACCATTATTGTGCGCCTACTTACCTATCCGCTCACCCAGAGGCAGATAAGATCCATGAAGGCGATGCAGGATCTGCAGCCACAGATCCAGAAGCTGCAGAAGAAGTATGGCAAGGATCGCGAGAAGCTCTCGGCGGCCACGATGGAGCTGTACAAGGAGCACGGCGTCAATCCCATGATGGGTTGCTTGCCCATGTTGATCCAGATGCCTATCTGGATAGGTCTCTACCAGTCCATTTATCAGGCGTTGGGAAACACCCCTGAGCAGCTCATCGGGCTGTCTCAGCGGGTGTATCATTCCATCCCCTTCATGTATAGCATAGCTGCTGGCTCTATACCATTGAACCCCCACTTCCTGTGGTTGGACTTGGGACGTCCTGATCCCTACTACATACTGCCTGTGCTCGTTGTGGCGGTCTTCTGGCTGCAGCAGAAGCTCACTACTCAGCCCGCTGCGGATCCGTCACAGGCTCAGATGAACAGAACCATGCAGACCATGATGCCCGTCATGTTCGGATTTATCACTTTGCAGGTTTCCTCGGGACTGGCGTTTTATTGGATTGCCTCGGGACTGCTACAGATTTTGCAGCAGGGCTTCACGACCGGCTGGGGAGATATCACCAAGGCCTTGCCCACCTGGGTCCCAGGGCTGCCCAGGGGAGAGGACACGAAGCAAGATGGAAGAAGAAAGAAGAAGCGTTGAAGCCTCGGGAAGAACGGTCGATGAGGCCCTTGAGAAAGCACTGGAGGACTTGGGCGCAGACGCCGACCAGGTGGAGACTGAGATATTGACGGAAGGAAGCCGGGGCCTATTGGGCCTGGGGCGAGAAGAAGCCAGGGTGCGGGTCACCCTGGTGCAGCCTGAGGAGCCAGGCGAACTGCCACCTGCTGGGGAAGGTGTGGAAGAGATAACCCTTGACGTATTGCGCAAACTTCTCCATTATATGGGCGTGCAGGCCCAGGTGGTTGTGCGAGAACCTGACCAGGATGAGACGTCGGCGATAGTCCTGGATGTCACGGGCGACAACCTGGGCATCCTCATCGGGCGTCAAGGAGAGACCTTGCGTGATCTGCAGTACATTGCGCGCCTGATTGTGAGTCGCAAGCTCCAGCGATGGGTCAATCTTGTAGTTGACGTGGGAGGATACAAGAGACGCCGGGAGAGGATACTGACCCAGCTAGCCGGCAGAATGGCCGAGAGGGTGGTGGCCGAAGGAAGGCCAGTGGCGTTGGAACCCATGCCCGCGCATGAACGGCGCATAGTGCACATCGCCTTGCGCGGCCACGAATCGGTGAGGACGGAGAGCACTGGCGAGGGTCGGCGGCGCAAGGTGGTGATATTGCCCAAGGAGGACTTGTAGCGCGCCCCACGGTTGGCGACCCCTATCACTCGGTCTCACGAAATGAACCAATGAAGATCAGTCGCGCTGAGGTAGAACACATTGCCGACCTGGCCAGGTTGGAACTGGGCGAGGCGGAGATCGAGCGACTCCAGAGTGACCTGTCTCAGATTCTGGAGTATGTGGAACAGCTGAACGAACTTGATACCTCGAATGTCTCCCCAACTGCCCACGTAGTCGCGAAAGGCGACGTGCTGCGCGAAGACAGTACCAGGCCCTCATGGCCTAGCGAGGACATCCTCTCCAACGCCCCACAAAGCCAGGATGGATACTTTCGCGTCCTTGCCATCTTCTCCAGGGAGGAGGAGTGACGCTCCACCGGCTCACGGTTCACGAAGCCCATGATCTGTTGCACCGGCACGAGATCTCGTCAGTGGAGCTCACGGAGTCAGTGCTGGCCAAGATGGTTGAGTCGGACGGAGACGTAAGAGCCTATATCACTCCCACGCCCGAGATAGCACTGGAGCATGCCAGGCAGGCTGACAGGCTGATCGCAGCCGGCGACATTCGTCCCCTCACAGGTATCCCCGTGGCTATCAAGGATAACATCTGTACCAGGGGCGTGCTGACCACATGCGGCTCCAGGATATTGGAGAACTTCATTCCCCCGTACGACGCCACGGTGGTTGAGAGGCTGCGCCAAGAAGGCGTGGTGCTCGTGGGGAAGGCCAACATGGATGAGTTCGCCATGGGCTCCTCGACCGAGTACTCAGCCTTTTTCCCCACCCATAACCCCTGGGACATCTCACGTGTTCCTGGGGGCTCGAGCGGGGGGCCGGCAGCCGCAGTGCTGGCCAACGAGACGCTGTTCGCCCTTGGCTCGGATACGGGAGGATCCGTCCGTCAGCCAGCTGCGCTCTGTGGCGTGGTGGGCCTGAAGCCCACCTACGGACGGGTGTCGCGATATGGCTTGATAGCCTTCGCCTCCTCACTGGACCAAATCGGTGTCATCACCAAAGATGTGACCGATTGCGCTCTGGTGATGAACACCATAGCCTTGTACGATCCCCTGGATTCCACGTCGGCCGATGAGCCAACGCCTGACTACGTCTCGTATCTGAAGAAGGAACTCTCTGGCGTGACGGTCGGTGTCCCGTCGGAGTACTTCGCCGCTGGCTTGGACGCTGGGGTTGAGGAGCGAGTGCGCCAAGCGATAGAGACGCTGGGTGAGCTGGGAGCGGAGGTCCGGGACGTCTCCCTGCCCCACGAGCGGTATGTAGTGGCCACCTATTTCCTTACCTCGTGGGCAGAGGCCAGTGCCAACCTGGCGCGATATGATGGCCTCAAGTATGGGCTGTCCGCGCCCGATGCCTACAGCATTCGCGAGGCACAGAGTAAGGCGCGTGGACGGGGATTTGGCAGGGAGGTGAAGCGGCGCATCATGTTGGGCACCTACGCCCTGAGTTCCGGATACTACGACGCCTATTACTTAAATGCGCAGAAGGTTCGCACTCTCATCAAGGAGGACTTGGACCGTGCCTTCGAAGCCGGCGTGGACGTCGTAGTAGGGCCGACCTCGCCCATTGTGGCCTTCGGCATCGGGGAAAAGGTGGACGATCCTCTGGAGATGTACCTGGCCGATTTGTATACCATCCCGGCCAACTTGGCTGGGTTGCCTTGCATCTCCATTCCATGTGGATTCCACGAGGGATTGCCAGTCGGCTTTGAGATGATGGGGCGTCCCTTTGACGAAGGTACAGTGCTCAGAGTAGCCTACGCCTTCGAGCAGAGCACGGATTTCCACCTTCAGCGTCCGCGCCTCAGCCTGTAGGCATCTTGCCCGCTTGACGCAGAGTTATCGCTGCATCTCTCCCACGAACAGAGTGAGGGCCAGGCGTTCTTCCATCTCCCCTGTCTTGACCGCCGCGTCGAGTTCCAGCAAACCATGGTAGATGGCCTCCAGTTCGGCCATCGAGAAGCGAGGCGCTTGCCCCATCATCTTCCCTACCACATAAGGGTGCAGGCTCAACAGAGCCCTTATGTCCTGTTGCGACGTTCCCCTGGCCAGTAGTTCCTTGATCTGCAGCAGTATTCTGAACTGCCTGGTGATCATGCGCAGCAGATAGAGCGGGTGTTGTCCGTCCTCCAGCAACTGGTGCAACAACTTCATCGCCCGTCTGCTATCCCTCGTTCCGAGGGCGTCGACCATCTCGAAGATGTCCGCCTCTCGCACGTAGCTGACCAGCAGCTCAACGTCGTCCTTGGCAATGGGTCTCTCCTCGCCCACATACGTCAACACCTTGTCTATCTCCTGATCCAGCAGACGGAGATCGTCGCCCACAAAGGCGGCTAGCAGATGGACCGCTCTTGGTTCTATCTGACCACCCTTCTCGCGCACTCGCTTAGTGATCCAGCCGTCGAGTGCGCCTCCCTTGGGGGGGGTGAATTTGCGCACGTGCCCGCGGTCGCTCTTCGAGGCCCACTTGTGGATGGGATTACTGTGCTTTATCTGTTTGCGTTCCACGAATACCAACCGCGTGGTCTCCGGAAGATGGTCGAGATACTCCTCCAGCGGCTGAAGGAAAGCAGTTGCTTGCTCGGCTCCTTCGCTGGCTTCTCCACGTGGGGCCTCGAATCGCGCCCCGAAGTCGTTGACAATGACCAGGCGTTTCTCGGCCAGAAACGGGGCGGTGTTGCAGGCGAAGGTCAATTCGTCGAGGGTGGCCTTCTTGCCATCGATCACGGTGGTGTTCAAATCCACCGTGGTAGGGTCACCCAATCTGGCCTTCAGGCTCGCTAATTCTAGCGAGCGTGAATACTCGTCCTTGCCGTGGAATAGATAGAACACGGAGAGTCCGCCTTTGAAGACCTAGGAGGAGTGCTCCAATTCGACTTTGTGGATGGTGAACCTTCCTACGAGTTGCCTGGTGATGGTCCTTATACTCAGGCCAGCCACATCTGCCGAGGTAGTGACATGTTGCTGAATCATGAGGCCCAAGGGTTGAGCGACTATCACAGCCAACGTGGCGGCCAGGATGAAGCGCGGCAACGTGCTGACACGACGGCGTGTTCTGCACGTCGCCAGGAAAGCGGCGAAACCTGCCAGAAAGCCAGCGACCACTAAGTTGGTGCCGCAGCGGGGATGGACCGCCAACTCGGTTTCACCAGCCTGGAGGCGCGCCAAGCCCTCGGATGCTGCGTCTGCCAACGCTCCGGTGTCAACCTTGCCATAGACGTAGAAGCCGTCGAGGGCCGTGCGCGCCACGGCGTTGAAGTAGGGCTGCCTCTGCGCCAGGATATGCATCGTCGCGTGCTCGACGGCGTGGTTTCGCCTCAATGCAGCTACGAAGGGCATGTCAAGCAACGCCATTGTGACTCCTTTCACCAGGTTGCTAAGCTTCGAGTACTGATTCTATCATATGCCGGCTATTATTGGAAGGGCTCAGCACCTTCTGGCTGCACACGAGGGGTCTCGTGCCCGTCTTGGCTTGGGAGTAGTGACGGCGGCCTACTGAGCTAGCCGCAGTTGCGATGGCTTCACGGAGCAGTCCGAACGATCACCTACGAGAGGCTCTGTAGGCGCGCTTGTCTTCCTGTTCTTGGCAGCCGCTCTTGACGACGGTTCGCACGTTTCACCGCATCGAGTAGGGACTCCGCATACGGTGCCCCTGCCGTCTATTGCGATGCCTCGACAAGATTCTCCAGGTCGCGCCGCATAGCCTCCAATTCGGCGCCATATCCCGCCCAGTCTCCTTGCTGGAGATACTCCTGTGCCTGTTCGTAATGCTCCAATGCGGAGGCGGCCAATTCATGGACGCCCACTCCTCCTGCAGGCTCTGGCTCCACCGTGACGACCGGCGCCCCGTGGATGTCGGCCAATGCATCCCCCAGCGTGTCGGCCATGATCACACGGTCCCCGGAGGCCACGATGACCCTCTTGAGTTCCGGAAGGCGCCCGGTCTCCGCCTGGAGGTAGAGGGGTTCCACATACAGCAGCGAGTTTCCAATAGGGATCACCAGGAGGTTGCCTCGAATAACCTGGGAACCGCGCTGGTGCCACAACGAGAGTTGGCCCGATATGCTGGGCTCCTGATCGATGCGCGCCTCGATCTGCAAGGGGCCATAGATGAGCTCTTGCTTGGGAAACTTGTAGAGCAAGAGTTTGCCATAGTGTTCTCCGTCGGATCTCGCTGCCATCCACGCTATCATGTTCTGCTTGTTCGCCGGAGTGAAGGGCTGTATGAGAATGAACTCTTCCCGCTCCTGACCTGGGAGTTTCATGGTCACGTAGTAGGGTTCCATGGGCTGCTCGTTCCCAGCATATAACTCGTGAGCCACCGCCCACAGGTCCTCCTTGTTGTAGAAGACGGTGGGGTTCTTCATGTGATATGTGTTGTTCATCTGGGCCTGGATCAAGAACAACCCCTCCGGATACCGCAGGTGAGCTGTGAGGCCGTCGGGCATGTCGTCCCAGGGGGTAAAGAGCTGGGGGAAGATGGCCGCATAGACTTGGATGAGGGGATCCTCTTCGTCGACCACATAGAAGGTCATATCGCCATTATGGGCATCTATGGCGACTTTCACTGAGTTACGAATGTAGTTGAAACGGTTGTTATACGGCTGCGAATAGGGGTACATGTCAGTCACAGTGTAGGCGTCTTGCAGCCACACCAACCGACCATCGACTATCACCAGATATGGATCGGCATCGAACAACAAGAAAGGAGCGGCCTGGCGCACCCTTTGGTGGATGTTGCGGTAGAGCATGGCGCGGCTGTCGGCGGTCAGATACTCGCTGAGGATGACCGACATATCGCCGAAGCGGTAGGCAAACGCTGCTCTCTTTAGGGGCGAGTCAAGCACCACACCGCCGGTTCCCTGATAAGTGGTGGTGATGTTCTGGTCACCGCTAGGATAGTCGAATTCCTCGATGGTGCTGTTGACGAAGACATAGCTGTCAGTCTTCTCCCCGTAGTATATCTCCGGACGCGTGATCTCCAAACCGACGGCCGTACGAGGCGGAAGGTCTCTGACCAGCAGTTCTGGCAACCCTTCAGGAGTCACCTCGCTGACAGGGCTCATCACCAGCCCATAGCCATGGGTGAACTGCAGGTGCTCATTGACCCAAGTTCGAGATTGTAGCTGCTCGGTAGCCATCTCCCGCGCCGACAATGTCACCTGACGATAGGTGCCGTCGAGGTAGTAACGGTCGATATCAACATCCACGAACTCATAGTACAACCTTATCTCCTGGATCTGTGCGTAGGTGTCCCGCAAAGGACGATAATCCCAGAGCCTTATGTTCCGTATCGTCGGCTCGGCATCGGCAAGCGCGTCGGCCGTCAAATCGGCTACGGACCCGAACTCCAGTTCCTGTATGTGATCGAGGCCATACGCGCGGCGTGTGAAGTTAATGTTGTACTCGATGTATGGGCGCTCCTTGATCAGTTCGTTGGGCTGGACGTCGAACTGCTGCATCAGAGTAGGATAGATCCCGCCTACGCCTGCCGCGGCGGCCAGCCACAGTGCACCACCTATAACCAGAATCCAGGGCCTCCTGGAGGCCACGCCGCCCGCGAGAAGCAGCACACAAAGTACGACCGCCCAGAACGAGAGGCTGTACGCCAGCAAGCGCGCGTGAACGTCAGTGTAGCTGGCGCCGAATGTCACCCCTTCCTCCGAGTACAGGAGTTCGAACGCACTCAACCTGTATCCCCAGGCCAGAAGCAACAAGAAGAGGACGCCCAGCACTGTGAGGTGGACAGCCGCCTTGCTGGTCAGCCAGAGCCTAAACTGTCTCCAATTGGCCAATTGCACCAGCAGGTACACCGCTGCGGTGGCTAGCAAAGTCACGATGAGGACCTGCATCACCCAGCCGCGCAGGAACCGATACACGGGCAGGGTGAACACGTAGAAAGACACATCCTGCGACAAGATAGGGTCCAGGACGCCGAAGGGCCGTTGGTTGAGATAGCGCAGCATGGTGTCCCACTGACCCATAGCTGCCAGTCCGTTCAAGACGCTCAAGATCAGGGCCGCTACAACGACTATGATATTGACCAGCTTGGAAGCGACGTAATAGCGCTGCCCCCGCAGGAAGAAGCCTCCCCAGCCCGAGAGCCTGCGGGCGATGAGGAGATTGCCGAGGAAGAAGGCCAGGAAGAGCAGGCTGAAGAAGGAGAACACGCCTGCTTTGGCCTTCAGGGCCGTCCAGAAGACGGAGCTGAGCCCGAGGCTCTGGAACCACAGCAGATCGGTGTAGAATCCGGAGAGGAGCATGAATAGGAGGAAGAGCAGCAAGAAGACACCGACAACGATTAGCAGGATCCTTCTCACGCTGGCCACGACCGACACCTCCTCTAAAGTGGAACGCACTAGACCGTTTTGATGGAGCAGGCGCAAGCACCCGGCATGGCAAGCCCCACGCAGGCATCAGGTCCCACGAGGGGCCGTCAGAAGCACGGATATGGCCAAGCTGCGGAGGCCTCCCGCGCGGAGCACCAGGCTTCACCGAGCCTTGAACACCAGGTTAGAACAGGTCGTCGTCCGATCGGGAATCCCCCTTGGGCCTGGTCCAGATGGTCTGGTAGCGATCGCAATCCTGCTCGAAGCACATTTGGCAGGTCTTGGAGTCGGGATCTATGACTACTTCCTTGAGGAGCACCTCCAGCCCCATCTGTTCGTACATCTCCACTGCCTCGCTAAGACGGGGCTCGTCCGTGATGAACTGCCTGGTCCATCCCTGGGCCAGGAGCTCTGGATCAGAAATCCGCCTCTCTTCTGCCATGATGTCCCTCCGGTCAGGTCACCCTGCTGGGCTCGCCCAGAGGTCTTTGACCCTCGCCCTCTATGCCAGTTCCAGTTTGAGGTTCAGGGTGTTTGAGGCCACGAAGCCCATGTTGGCGAAAAAACCCAGGAGGTCCGTGTCGGTCCAGTTGACCAGGGTGTGCACCTTCTGTACGCCGGCCTTGGTGACGGTGGTCTTGAACTCCTCTAGGAGGTAGCCTGCTATGCCCTGTCTTTGATACGCGGGATCCACACCGATGGTGTCGATAGACGCGATAGTCTCCGGGATGCCGAACTCCCCCAGGTATACGCTCCCCATGATGAAGCCCGCGACCTGGTTCCCCACTTCCGCAATCAGCGACGTCACGAGGCGGCCGCTCTCCTCGTCCAAGACTTCCGCGATCTTCCGCTCATAGTATTCCGGGCGCCTCTTGCCAAAGACCTTGTAGTCGATCTCGGTCACAGGCTTCACATCTGACTCCCTCATGACCCTGATCTCTACATCTTCTGCCGCCAGCTTAGCCATCTGCTTCCTCCTTGTGTGTGACTGATGTACCAGGGCCTCGTCTGCTCCCATTATAGTCGCGGCCCACCGGTACCACAAACCGCTGTGGTCCAGCTAGAAGAGATCATCCAGTTCATTCATGCCGCCACCGGGCAACTCACCATACTGCAGGAGATACTGCTGGAGCAGCTC
>CAZBJW010000147.1:0-11046 GCA_964492135.1 uncultured Anaerolineales bacterium | reverse complement strand
GAGATGTCGAGGTCGGCACACGCGTCATGAATCTGCCTTAGTATCTCCTCAGCCAAAGCCTCGTCGGTCTGACACTCGGGCAACAGAACCGTCGCCAGAAACCAGAGGGGCGTGGCTCCGGTGGCTGCTAGATCGTTAGTGTTGACGTGCACGGCATACCAACCTATCTCGTCGGTGGCGAACGTGATGGGGTCCGTCTTGGCTACCAGGTATCTGTCGCCCATGTCGAGCACCGCCGCATCCTCTCCGACGCTGGCGCCCAGCACGACGCGCTCATCTTCCAGGCGATATTCCTCCAACAGTCGGGCCAATACCCCACTGGGTAGCTTTCCCACAGAGAATCTCTTCCCCACCAAGCTAGGCTCTCCTTCAGGGCGGCGTGTCAGCCAAGGCTCTCGCGCGTACTATACTACAACTCTAGTGCCCAGTAAAGCATCCAAGGAGCTGTACACCTGAGGAACGCACTATCGTGGAGAGGCGTCTGAGGCGATGCGGTTCTGGACAACCCACCATGAAGAGGGCGCGAATGCGCTCAGCTGATGAACCTTGCTAAGAGGACCTAAGAGAAGCCCGCTCGCCCAGCCCCGAAGACGCGCTCATGTCGGAGGATGTCCATGCAGGCAGCCTTCACCGCGAGCTATCGCTCCCGGTCAACAACCACTTTTCCCGCTTGTCCCATCTATCCATACTTCTCTTTTCCAAATGGGCGCTGTCTCCTTCAGCCTGTCAATTGCACAACGTACCGCATCGAACGCTCCACCCGATGAGCCGAGTAACGCCTCAACACACCTGCTGGAACCAGATGACAACAGCATCTGGGTGAGGTATCTCAGCTGCTGGGTCACAGCCTCCAGCAGAACAGGCGCTCTTTAGAAGCTGCAGATATCAGTCGAGCTTGAGGGGTTGCCAGTACTCGCCATCCCAGCGGACGACTACCACGGGACGACCGCCCCGCCGGGCGGGTCGCAGTTTGTCGCTGCGGACCAAACCGTTGGTAACAGGGCTTCCGTCTGTTGTCTGCACGGTATCCACGCCTGACTCCAGCACTTCAGACACCGCGCGGAGGCCAAACAACTCTCGTGAGCGCCCTACCAGAACGTAGCGACCATCATCTCCAGTGGCAGCCAGCCCAACCGCCGCCAGGGCACCAATAACACCGCTCTCGTCGCCACCCAGCCCCAGTAGCGAGATCTCATGGGCTGCGGCCATGGCCCGCGCTTCCCTCTGCGTGACCAGTTCGCGCTTCGCCCGTCGGCCAAACTCACTAGTCTCAAGCGGAACAGTGGAGGCCACGCATAGGCCGGGATCACTACCTGGCTGGTACTCGTGGGCCATGAATGTCCGCACTCGGTCCAACAGTACTGGTGGATCCAGGCCGTCGCGACGTTCGAGGAGTATCGCTGCGCTGCTGTTATTCTTGGTGCAGGGTACACGAGGATCACGAAGCAGCTGGTGGCGCGTAACGCCTAGCACCGAGTAGTCTGCGGACAGCGCACCGGCCACGGCGCGGGCCAGGTGCCCCGTGCCTCGGGATTCCAGCGTGTCCGTATCATCTATACCAATGAACACGATTCGCACTTGACAAACTCCACTAAATACCTTATACTTATTTTGGGCAATTGCTCGAAACCCATGCCCGTTGTGTCAACGATCATCCAAAGCGCCTATCAGAAAGGAGACGTTAGATGGGTAAGATCTTTGTGCGCCACAGGCGGCACGTTGGACAGGGAGCAGGCCGACCTCGCTTTGCCATCGTGGCTGCCCACGGCACAGACTTGTCGGTGTACAAGACCCGCGTGCGGCGGGCAGAACTGGAGAAGATCGCCGCTGAGACCGGAGACGACATCATCTACCTGCCACGTGGGGAGCGTGCTGAACAGCCAGAACCTGAAGGCGGCCAGGGTCGTCGTCGTGGTCGCCGAGGCGAGGACTGAGAGGCCTTGCCCCGCCCTCGCAAGCGCCGTTGGCTGGCGCGACCGCCGCGCCCTGCCATCTTCAAGCCGGCAGGCATACCCCTCGATCAGTTGCAGACTGTCAGGCTTCTTCACGAAGAACTGGAGGCTCTTCGCCTGGCCGATGTTGAGGGCCTGACTCAGACCGAAGCTGCCAGGCGGATGGGCGTTTCCCGCTCCACGTTCCAGCGCATACTGGCTCGCGCCCGCCGCCAGGCAGCGCTGGCCTTGACCAGAGGGGATGCGCTCCGCGTCGAGGGAGGCACTTTCAAGGTAGTGCCGCGCCCGAGGGGGCCGCGTCGCCGAGACGAGCGACGAACGCTCTCTAGAGACTAGATCTGGCATCAGGTGCCTCACACTCGCCGGTAGATCCGCGTACCCGGATTCTGACCCGCCAGAGCACTTGTCAGGTTGCCCTCCTCACGCCCATTGATGACAAGCACCTCGCGCACACTCCTCGCGGCGGCCAGAGCACGGAGCATAGCGCGTTCCACCGCGAGATCGGCGAGATCCAAACCAATCAAGTCAGTCACCTCGATCTCCGGTATGAAGTCGGCGTTCGGGTCTTTCTTTGGGTCACCGGTAAAGAGCCCCTTCTCATCTTTGACCAAGATGCACCGCCTGGCACCCACCACTTCAGCCGTCAGAAATGCCCCAACATCAGTGCGGTGCGGCGGAATGAGCCCTCTTTCGGGGGGCTCTTCCCAGAAGCCATACGGAGGCATCGCGTGCATGACCGGGATAACACCGAGAGCCAAGTAGGCGGGCAGTTTCACCAAATCGTCGTGTCCGACCTTGATGCCGCCATGGGGCGCCAGTAGTATGGAGATCATCAGAGCGTTCTGCTCGCTGACGCTGGACCCCAATTTGGCCAGCACGCCGGCGGGCATATGGAGGTCAATAGCAAGAGCATACACGTGACGACTGCGCGTTCCACCGCCCGTCAATACCAACAATTCATGATCCGACCGGGCAGCCACAACTTCCTCCAGCAAAGGCATCACCACTTTGCTTCCTCGGTCTATGATGCTCTGTCCGCCCAGCTTGACCACGTTAAGATCAGGCAGTGGACGAAAGACGTACTCGACTTCTGTGCTTTCCAGCAAGGACTTGTCCATCAAGGACTCAGCCATGAAGGGCGTCTCGATGTGCAGTCGCCCGCTGTCGTCACGTGTCAATCCCATGCTCTTTTCCCCTCCGATTCTCTGCCCGATCGCGCCCGCGGAAGATGTGTTTGTGTGCATGTCCCGCCCCGGCAAACACTGCAAAGGCGGCGCCAACACCGGATTCGCGCTCGGGCCCCTTCCCCTCAGGTCAACCCCCAAGGCTGGAACGACCCCCCTCAGCCCGAAGACCTCCTCCAGCTAACTATCGCTCCTCCATTCGGACCCATCTGTCCAAACCTCTTTCTTCCAGATGGGCGCTATCTCCTTCAGCCTGTCAATTGCATAGTGAACAGCATCGAAGACCTCACCACGGTGAGCTGCCGAGATGGCAATCACCACGCTGGTCTCCCCTATCTCAAGTCGTCCCACTCTGTGGACTATGGCTACATTCTCGATCGTCTTCCAACGGGCCCGGATCTCATGGGCAACCTGTTCCAGCGCCTCCTCGGCCATCTCTGGGTACGCCTCATACTCCAGATATCGGACCTCTCGCCCCTCCGTGACGCCCCGCACCACACCGACGAAAGCGATGACGGCCCCGATACCCGCCTCAGCAAGGCGGGCGATCACCTCATCCGCCGATAATTCCTCACTCGTGATCTCAAACAGCTTCTTTGATGCCTCGCCCATCTGAAACCTAGCCTCCTCCAACAGGAGGTATCAAGGCGACTTCATCCCCCTCGCGCAGCGGGGTCTGCGGAGGCGCATACTTGCGGTTCACTGCCACCTTGATCATGGGAGAATAGGGCACCAAGGCCGGATGGGTCTCAACAAGCAGATCAAGCAAGTCGCCCGTTGTCGATCCTTCCGGCAGCCTCTGCTCTATCTCTCGCCTGCCCAGCGCCTCCCGTGGAGCGCCGAAGAACTTCACCTTCACCTTCACGGGTCTCTCTCCAAAACCACGTCCCCACCCTTGCCGCCGGTCTTGCGCACCAGTCGGATGTCTTCGATCCGCATCGTCCGTTCGACGGCTTTTGCCATGTCGTAGATCGTGAGGGCAGCGACGGCGACCGCTGTAAGTGCTTCCATCTCCACCCCGGTCTTTCCTCGGCTACACACGGTGGCCGTGATCTGGACCCGGGAGTCCTCCTCGTCCAGGTCAAACTCCACGTCCACCTTGGTCAAGAGCAGCGGATGGCAAAGCGGGATGAGATCCGGAACACGCTTCGCAGCCATGATGCCTGCCACTTGCGCCACGGCGAGGACATCTCCCTTGGGCATTCCCTTTTCCACGATCAGTTGCAGCGTCTCCGGGCGCATCGCTACGTGGCCCTTAGCGACGGCCATACGATCGGTTTCCGGTTTCTCACCAACGTCCACCATTCGGACGTGTCCTTCCTCATCTATGTGGCTCAGTCCCACGATACCTCCTTCACGACCACTGGCGGCCACCAGGGACGCGTTTCAGCCCCTCGCGCGACAGGTGAACACCGGCGGACTCATCTCCTAGCCCCCGATCTGGGACATTGTTCGCTTGTCTGGCCCGAGCGAGTCGCGAAGATGATGCTCGCGCGGCTTGCTCTGGACGCCTGTAAGCAACAATTCCTTGATCTCGGCAACATCTGCGCGGCGGCGCAGCGCTGCGCGCAGGTCGATTTCCTCATCCGAGAGTAAACACGGACGCAGCTGCCCATCGGCCGTGAGGCGCATCCTGTTGCATTGGTAGCAGAAGTGATCGCTGATAGCCGTAATGAAGCCGAGACTCCCATGAGCTCGAGGCAGTCGATAGTACCGAGCCGGACCACTGCCCCGACTCAACCTGACTGGCTCCAGAGTGCCCAGCGCGCCTTCTACTTGGTCTCGTATCTCCTCCGCTGTCACCACACGCTCGCGCCACTCTTCGCCTATCCAGGCGCCGGTACCTACGGGCATGAATTCAATGAACCGCAGGTTCCAGCCCGCTTCCAACGTCTGGCGGGCCAAGCTCACCACTTCATCGTCATTCATCCCTCGGATCACCACAGTATTGATCTTGATCGGTTCCAGCCCGGCCTGTCGCGCGGCTTCCATACCCAACAGGACGTCCTCCAATCGGCCTCCGCGGGTAATGCTCGTGAAACGGTCAGGACGCAGAGAGTCAAGGCTGATATTGATCCTCTGGAGACCCGCTTCCGCCAGTGCTGTGGCGAAGCGTGCCAGGAGGATCCCGTTTGTGGTCATCGCCAGGTCGTCAACTCCAGGAACGCTGGCTAACATCCGCACGAGTTCGACTATTCCCAGTCGGACCAGGGGCTCGCCTCCAGTGAGCCGCACCTTACTGATCTCCAGCTCGGCTGCGGCGCGCACCACGGTCTCGATCTCCTCATAGGTCAGAATGTCCTCGTGCGGAACCCATCTCACGCCCTGTGGTGGCATGCAGTATTTACACCGCAGGTTGCAACGATCGGTCACAGAGATGCGCAAATAGCTTATGGGTCGGTTGTATGCATCAAGATGCGTCATGACTTAGATCGGACTCCCTTGGTGTCAACTCGGTCTCAGAACATGTGCGCCGCCGCCAACTGGAGCGCGATGTGAACCCCATGCCTGCGCTCAGCTCCATCTCCTCCAGCCGCCCCATGGTCATCACACGCGCGAAATCTGACAGAACACGCATCCTCAGCTCCACGATATCCTCTTCATCTGAAATCTGCGGCACTCTCTTTCCCCTGTCACAGAGGAGTGCATGGGTGCAGCCTCGACGTACAGAGACATCGGCCCAGGTCTTCCATCCAGGCATGGGAGGCCGTGCTGTTTCCGGCCGCACCCTGTCGCCCTTTACCCGTAGCCCTTGGCCCCTAGGGTCAATGGGTCGGAGACTTGCCCGAACTCTGTTGCTGGTTGTTGGAAGGCGCCCACGAAAACGGCGCCCACCTGGAAAGTGGTGGACGCCTTCGCTATACCTGTTCATCGTCTTTCTCCTTTCCAAGCACGGGAGGCGCAACCGTTTCCAGCCACACCCTAACGCCCATGGTCCATAGGCCTAGGCCCTTAGGATCCCTGGGTCGGAGAGACTGTTATGCTTAACTTCATTGTATATTGTATACCATCCTGCTTCGAGTTGCAAGATCCCCATGACCCCCAACCCAACTGCTGCCGCGCGGGCGCTACCTATGTCTCACCCATCTCCCATGTCAGTCAAGACATCTGGAGCGGCGATACTCCAATCATTGAAGTACTTCCGGGCAGTGACCCCGCCCCATGGCCAGCCTCAGATATGGCGCGCGTCGCGCTGGAGCCCACAAAGTCTGTGGCGCCTGTTCCAAATGCGTTCATCCATGTGGCCTCGAGGGACCCCCTGCCATCCTAATACAGCCTGGCCCTGCCACAATGCGGCCAGACGTTCGTCGGCTGAAGACTCCAGCCTAACCTTTCGGGCCGAGCGAACTTGGTAGCTTTTGACAGGCGCCGACCTCGCTCCGGAATGATCTGAGAGCATCTGACGGTCCCTCTCAGTTCTCCCGAGAATCCTGGTAGTTTCTGAGACCTTGCTTGGCAGTTTTCGACGGTCCCAATCTGCTACGGTGGGCTTGGGCCTCGTGGGAATGTCGCTAGGCCTCCCGTGAGTACCGTCCGTGTCCACGGTGCCTCTCCAGCATCAGTGGGCCAGGAGCCCAGCATAAACTGCAAAAGCCCTTTTAGGAGGTAAGCTGTGATGAAGACAATTCTCTTCGTGCTACCTGCCTTACAGGAAGTGCTCTCTCAAGAATTCCGCCAGATCAAGTACTCTCTTTTTCCTCCGCTCAGCCTGCTGACTCTGGCCGGCCTCATTCCCAACGGAGAATACAGGCTCTTGGTGAGAGACGAACATGTAGAGGATGTGATCGTTGATGACGAGGTTGACCTGGTTGTCATGACAGTGTACGTCTCCTCTGCAAAGAGAGCCTACCAGATCAGCGACCTCTATAGAGCAAGAGGGGCGAAGGTGTTCCTCGGAGGGATCCATCCAACCACCGTCCCGCACGAGGCCATGCTGCACGCGGACAGCATCTGTGTCGGTCCGGCCGAATCCGTATTCAGGCAGATGCTGGAGGACTACGAAAAGGGATCGCTGCAAAGATGCTACCAGGGAGACAGGACAACAGATCTCTCCGAGATACCGGTGGCTCGGAGAGACTTGATGAACCCCACCAGATACCTGGTTCAAAACACCATGGTGACTTCACGGGGCTGTCCATATTCTTGCGATTTCTGTTACAAGGAGAGCTTTTGGGGCAGGAATTACTACAAGTTCCGCGCGCTTGAGGACATCGGAAGGGAGCTGGATACCTTCAAACAGAAGTTCGTCTTCTTTCTGGACGACAATCTCATGGGAAACCGGAGGCAGGCGAGAAGACTCTTTGCCCTATTGAGGGAGTATGGCTTCATCTGGCAAGCAGCTGCATCATTGGACGCGGCGTATACACCGGGGTTCTTGGAAGAAGCGTATGAGTGTGGCTGCAGGAGTCTCTTCGTCGGCTTCGAGTCGGTGACCAAAATGAACATGAAAACTTGCAACAAGCCCCAGAATCGCAAATTCGACTACGAAGATGCTATCAAGCGCCTTCACGATGCGGGGATCATGATCAACGGCAGCTTTGTCTATGGGCTAGATCATGATGCCCCCGACGTGTTTGCGAGGACCGTAGACTTCGCCATAGAAAACAAGATCGAAACGGCAACCTTTCACATTCTCACTCCCTTCCCGGGGACGAAGATGTTTGCCAGATTGGACGGAGAGGGGCGTATCCTGCACAAGGATTGGGAGAGATACGACACGCGGCATGCTGTATTCAGGCCTCGACTGATGACGCCCTCTCAGCTCGAACAAGGATACTGGTGGTCATACAACGAGTTTTACTCGTGCAGGTCGATCGTGCAACGATCAATCGGATTGCCCAATCCCTTGAAGAGAGTGGCCTACAGCGTGGGCTGGAAGAAAGTAGACCGTGTCTGGAACCTCATCATAGAGCACGACTTGATCGGGTATGTGCTGCCTCTCTTTGAGTTTGTCCTAGGCACGGGTACGCGTTCTCGAAGCCAGAGCAGACAGGTCAAGGAAGATTCAGGACAGCCGGCGACTGTCGACTGAGCGTGAAGCACCTTCACAGCACGAGGGGATGTCTGATATCCCTACGGGAAGCGAGCGCACAGTCGCATCTAGACCCGGCGCCTCAGGCAGGAGGACTCTGCCCAGGCTCGCAGGGCCCCGGATGGTGGAGCACATCAGTGAGACTGCCAGTTGCGCCACGCCCGCTACGAGCCATTGAGAGAAGAGAGGCATCAGAGGATGCATACGGCTTCGAGAAGAGCTAGTGGGCCGATACGTGCAGGAAAGCTGCTCTGAGAAGTCGTCGCCAGCAGACGCTGTACCCGGCAGCTTGCGCCCCCGCAGTACTAACATTGCCCAAGGACCCAATCAGCTTTGCGGGTTGAAGACTCCTCCATGGCACGGACAGCCAGTGTGGCCAAAGCAGATTTCAGCAGGGGAATGCCGGGCAAGCGAGTGCACGGGAGTGGATGGGAGTCGAACCCACCATGGCTAGCTCGTCGCTACCCACCAACGGTTTTGAAGACCGCAGAGACCACCGGGCCTCAACCACCCCCATCTATCTTAAATGATACTCGTTTTCCACCCTCCGGTCAAGGCCGCGGGTTTCTGCTACTGAGAATTGCTCTCTCAACTCCCCTGCGACAGCGCAGCCTCCATGGCCGTCCGCACCTCGTCGCCAGCGAGAGTGCGAGGGTAGTTGTACACTGGACCGCTCGGCGGTTCGTTATAATAGGGACGGTTGCAGCCAGGGCAGCCCGAGGTCTCGAAGGCCTTCCCGTCGCTGAGGACTGCTCTCAGTTCATGATCCGACAACCCGAAGGATACGATCTCTTCCTGCGACGAGTAGTCGAAGTCATCGACCCTTGCGAGCGCCTGCTTGATCAGGTAGTGGGCGACCTGGATGCGCCGGTAGCTGGCCATGGGCGGTGGAGGTTCGTGCTCCATGGCCGTGCCGGGAATGGGAGTGAAAGCGAACAAAGCAGTGGTGACAGCCCACTCCTCCAGCTGGGCAATCATGCGCACCATCTCTTCTTCGGATTCCCCCAGCCCTGCCATCACGTGCGTGACAATACGCCCGGGGAAACGGCCCGCCGCCTCCTCGATGACGCTCAGAGCGGCAGGGAGGTTCCCCCCTTTCACCATTCGATAGCTCTCCTCGTTGACGGCGTCCAGACTCAGCCCCACTCTTTCCAGACCGGATTCGAGCAGTTCGCCTGCGTGATGGGCGTCGGCCACCACGGAAGCGCCCAGAGGGACTTGTCTCCCTATCCGGGTCGCTATCTCCTTCACGCGCTCGAGGTAACCAGTGTCGACGGTGACTTGCAGGCAGCAACGTTCTATCTTGCCGCCAGCGTATGCCTCCTCCACAGCAGTGAGTACCAGATCCTCTTCCCAGGCAGGCCAGTTGACACGGGAGAGAGCCCCGGCAGAGGCCGTACTGTCCTTGGCCTGGGCACAGAAGGCGCAACCAAGACGACAACGCCCCCCCACCATCAAGTACGCCGTGGTAGGAGGGGCATCGAGGCGGGCATCAAGCAGGCCCAAGACGCTGGCAGTCCCTGAGGACACCCTGATCGAGATTGCCAATTCTCCTTACTCCGCTCCCTCCTCCACAACCGTGACTGCTTCCGGTCTTCTGCTCTTCAGGCGACGATAGATAAAGATGCCGCCCAACACACCCACCATGATCACAATGGGTATGTCGAAGGGGCGCATCAAATCTCTCACACGCTCCCAGTGGGCACCGAACACATAGCCGCCCAAACCCAGGACCCAGCACCATACGAAAGAGCCTACGAAGGTCCACACCGTGAACTTGAAGAAATTCATGCGCGCTATGCCGGCTGGCAGCGAGATGAACGTGCGCACCACTGGTATGAGACGCGAGAAGAACGCCGTATGCTCTCCGTATTTGCTGAACCAGCTGTCTGCTACTTCGATGTCATGACTGCGGATGAGGAAATACTTGCCGTAACGCTCAAGGAATGGACGCCCTCCCTTGGCACCAATCCAATAGGTGAATACGGAACCGATAGTACAACCCACCGCGCCCCACCAACCGGCCCAAAAGGTATGCCACACAGACAGCCCCTGGGCCTGGATTAACATCCATCCTGCGAGCGGCATCGTCACCTCGCTCGGCAAGAGCACACAGGCGCTCTCCACGGCCATGGCCAACACGATGCCAGCCCAGCCAACTGTCTGTAGCAAGTTCTGTAGGACCAACACTATCTGGTGCTCAATTGCTTCCAAATGACTCACCCTCCTTGCGGCGAACGACGAACTAGCGTGCCCATTATACCATCAGCAGAATGCCCGAGCAACAGCGGTTACTTCGGAGGACGAGTTGAGAGGAACTACGATGCGTGATAAGGGTCAGGCGAGGAAGCCAACGTCTCAGCCAGAGACGCCAAACGGGGCATGTTGTGGAGGTCCAGCAAGATTCCGTGATCGCTCAGCTCCGCGTAGCCCATGTCCCTGAAGAGTCGATGGCTGGCCACACGGCACATCTCGTCATAGAGTTCCGGCCATTTGTGACCGCGGCGCTGCAGGCAGAAGGAAACAAACTCTTGGGCCAATCGGTTGTCTTCGATGACCATATGCGTCTCCGGGATCGATCACCAAACGCGGATGAGAACTGCCGGTGCGTGTCCGATTTTGCTCGTTCGACGCGCAGCCTTATTGTACCTGCAATTGCCAAGATTATACCATAAATCTGGCGGCAGTCATCTTAAAGATTTGGCTCCGCTACCTTAAAGATTGCCCACGATGCCATGGAGAGCATCAGGGTCTTTCACGAGGCCGCTTCAGTGTGCTACAATAGCTCAGAGCATGCGAGGGAGACTGGCATGAAGGCGATTCCGTTACCCAGGCCAGTGCGGAGTTCGCTTGCGGTCATGGCGGCGCTGGTCCTGGG
>CAZBJW010000146.1:0-11060 GCA_964492135.1 uncultured Anaerolineales bacterium | reverse complement strand
CCAGTGTTGAAGCGTCCGGATATTCCGTCTGCCAGGCGCCTTGATCGTGACCAGGACGTTGGACACCGGGGGATGATCTCCTCGAGGCACCCCAGCAGCCGCCGCAGGGAGCTGGACCAATTCAGCTCGCTGCAAGAGTCGCTGAACACCATTCCCGCACTATCTCCGGGAAGTAACCTGTCCCACCCCACCACCTGGGGGGCACCTTCCCTACCTGAAGCGGTAGGCGCTCCCTCGTCGCCGGGGGCTGCGGCCGGTACAGAGGGGCGCTTCGACCAACTCGTGTCTGTCCTACGGGTTCGCCGCCTTGCAGACCGCCAAATCGCTCTGCTGATCGCGCTGGGCTACCTGCTCCTGATCGCTGTGGCCGAGGTGGTCGTGACCTTCTTCGAGCCCCGTGTGGGGCTGGCCGTACATGGGGGGGTGCTGATAGTGCTGCTGATCCACAGTGCGTTGGCCTCAGGGCACTCATATCACGGCCTGCTGCTCAGCTTGAGTCTCGCTCCCCTGATTCGCATGCTGAGCCTGTCCATGCCCCTGGTGAACTTTCCGGTCCTCTACTGGTACCTGATCATCAGCGTGCCGCTATTCGTGGCCACCATCCTGGCGGCCCGGAATCTGGGCTTCTCCTGGGACGAACTGGGGCTTGCTGTGCGCAAGGTGCCAGTTCAACTCCTTGTTGGCGGGACAGGCTTGCTCCTGGGAGCCGTGGAGTACTACATCCTCCGGCCGGAAGCTCTCGTGGACACCTTCAGCTGGCAGAGTATCTTGGTCCCCGCCCTCATACTGGTGGCCTGCACAGGATTCGGGGAGGAACTGATCTTCCGCGGCGTCATGCAACGCTCTTCGAAACGAGCTTTGGGGCGGCTCGGATGGATTTATGTAGCCGTCATGTTCGCGGTCCTGCACGTGGGCTACAAGTCCGTGGCCGATGTCCTCTTCGTGTTCGGGGTGGCTTTGATGTTCGGCTGGGTGGTGGAGAAGACGCGGTCACTGGTGGGGGTCACGCTGGCTCACGGGCTGACCAACGTGGTCCTGTTTTTGATCATGCCCTTCTGGGGAGGATAGGAAAAGCCGCGCAGCGAACCGCACGGCTCAAGACGCCATACTACTATTCTCAGACGGTACTTGCAGCTGTCCTAGTGCAGAGCTTCGGCCACCTTCAGCGCCATGGTCACGGCGAACCCCATCAACAAAGGCGCAATAGCGATATTCAAGGCCCGCACCAGCACCTTCGACCTCTGCCCATCGCTGACGGCGATCAGTTCCTTCTGAATCAACAGCGTCAACAGGGTGATCACAGCTACGAGGCCCAGAGACCCGACCATGGCCACGGTCGTGATCGTCGATACGGTAGTAGTAGTTACCGTAGAGACCATATCACTCCCTCCCGCTCTCGATAGTGCCGGGCCTACCACTATTGAGCCTGAATTATCAACACCATTGTAGCACAAAATCTCAAACCTGTCAAGTCGCCGGATTCCGCACCTGCACTATCCTCCAGCCATCTCTTTCTGCTCGTAGCTTCCTGTGCCCGGGTGGAGCTGAATAGGCCCACCGTTGGGTGATCGGCCGATAGCGTGGGATGATGGATGCACGGCAGCACGCAACCACGCCTTGCATCGCGACCCGGGAATTCGTGGTTCTTTACGGCAGTAGCCGAGACGGTCCCCAGATTCCGGATATGGAGATGCGAGGGCCACTGCCGTGAGTCTACCCCGCCAGTGGGGAAATCTTTAAGGTAAGGAGGGAATCGTCCGCATGCTCTAGTGACCTGGAGGAGGTGAAACTGATGGAGGAGAAGAGGAGATGGGGCGTGCTAGTCTGCGTGGGCATAAGCTTGGTGGTCGCCATGGTGGCTTATCTGGGCTCGGGACGCTGGGCGACGGCCAGTCCGCGCGGCGCGGAGACTATCCCCGCCCCGGCCACGAAGGACGTTGATAAGACGTTGCTGCTACCGACCCATGACGCCGCGTTTGGTCTCTCGGTAGGCGTGCCAGGCGCGTCGCTGGTCTGGAAAAACGTGGTGCTCACCGACACCATCGATTCCTATCTCACGATCAGAGGCGCTGTCAGCTCTCAAGGCGGGACCGAGATTGTTGGACAAGCTGTGACGGCTACCCTGGGCACCATCGAGGCCGGGGCCACGGCCACTGTCGAAATCTTGGTCACGGTCAACGCCGACGCGCCCCATGGGCAGTTGATCCCGAACGTCGCCTACGTCAACGCCGACGAGTTCCCAGAAGTGCAGGTCTCGGACCCGGTCACCATCACGGTGGGGTATCCTCGCTACTTTCCACTGGTGATGAAGAAGTACAGCGCCCCTTAGGGGCTCAATCGAGCGTGCAGACGACCCCTATGGTCAGCGAAATGTGGAAAGTGCGCAGGCAAGGACGAGCAGGGAGGAAAGGGAGGAGAGGAGATGACAGGACGAACGAAGTGGTGGGGGCTCTGGGCGTCGGTGGCCCTGGGCATGGTGGTCGTGGCTCTGGCCACCTTCAACTCCAGTTCCTGGGCCGCGCCCGCTCAGGAACCGAGTCGCCAACAATCTGTGCCCCCCTTCAAGACGGCCGACAAAACGACGGTGGATGCGGGCGATAAGCTCGTGTACGAGGTCCGTTTCAGGAATGAATTGCAGTTGACGAACGCCGTGATCACCGACGATGTGGATCCCTATCTGAGGATTGACGACGTCACGGTTACTCCCAGCCCCAATGACCTCGACGCGAGTGGACAGACGGTTACCGTGACCTACAATACGCTGGTTGCTGGCACGTGGGTCACGATCAGGATCGAGTGTACCGTGAGGGATACTGTGCCTGCGGGCCGGGAGATCGTCAATGAAGCTACGCTCACGGCGGACGAGCCAGAGCTCGAAGAAGTGACGCCTGCCATCACGGTCATGGTACGGGAGGCGCCTTTTGTGCCCGAGGCTGGCAGCATCCTGCTGCTCAGCAGTGGTCTTGCCGCGCTGGCCGGATACGCTGGGGTGAGATGGCGCGCCCGGCGTAGTTCGCTGTTACTGTGACGACTGGCGACAATCAGGGTCACTGTTGTGGGATCGACCGACTCACTGGTACCTCTCTCTCCAGAGCCATGGGCGAGGACCCCTCGCGCCCCATTCTGACCAATTGTTTGCTCTGGCCCTGGTTGACATCGCGAACTCTTGAACTTTGCCGGACACGGCACCGACAGCACACGTTTTCGTGAACGCCGCGACACTTGCGGCTGGTCATCTGCCCGCATAGAATTGGACTGACGCGATGGCTAGTCTGCACGAGGTGGTGATTCGGCAGCCGGACAGTCTTCTCGCTGGTGTTGGAGGTTATCAAGCTTGATTGGGCGCAAGCCAAAGACAGCGATAGTCGTTTCCTACGCTCTGCTCTGCAGCCTTCTTCTCCTCATGATCTTGTCCGTGGTTCTGGCCCCCCGGCCGGCGAGCAGCTACTCGTCTTCAACCGCCGACCACGGGCGGGAGTTGCTCGTTCCCGCTGCCAATGCGAGCGCCGACCTGTCTGCCGATGAAGCAGCGAAGGCCGCACTGGACGTCCAGGAACAAGACCTGGACAAGCTGAGTTATCTACCCCTGGCGCTCAAGAACTGCTGTGGCTACTGTGTCCCAGCCAGCCAGCGCTTCGCCTTCGGCGTGAGCGATAACCCCGTCGAGGAATATGAGGTCGCTCTGCTGAATGCTGGCTGGTACGTGAGCTTCGGGTTCCGGGCGAATCCCCCTTCCCTGGATGGCCTGAAGTTTGCCCAGACTATCCGCCTCTGCGACCCGGCCACCAAGAGCCCCCCGTTCTGCGACAACGACTACGTGCCCAGCGATTTGGTCATTAAGAACTACGCCACGGCTCATCCCGGTACTCTGTGGCTCATCGGCAACGAACCCGATGCCCCCATTCAAGATTGCATCACGCCCCCGAGGTATGCCCAGCTGTATCATGACCTGTATGTGATCATCAAGGGTGCCGACCCCAGCGCAAGGGTGGCCATCGGCGGGGTGGTACAGGCGACCCCTCTTCGCCTCCAGTATCTCGACAAGATCCTGCAGAAATATCAGGAGTTCTACGGACAGATGATCCCCGTGGATGTGTGGAACGTCCACGGCTTCATACTACAAGAGAAAGCGAATGACTGGGGCTGCCAGATCCCGTGTGGCCTCTCGGCTCAGCAGGGGATGCTGTATGGAATTGACGATCATGACAATATGACCATCTTCAAGCAACAAATCGTTGCCTTTCGCCAGTGGATGAAGGATCACGGCGAAAGAAACAAGCCACTCATCGTGACCGAATATGGTATCCTCTTTCCCGACTACCTCGGCTACCTCGAGCCGCGTGTGGAGGCCTTCATGTTGGCCACCTTCGACTACTTCATGACGGCCAGCGACCCCTCCTACGGATATCCCGCCGATTGCGGCAAGCTGGTGCAAGGCTGGGCCTGGTACAGCCTGGATGACGATAGCTTCGAAGGTCACAACAGCTTCAGTCACCTCTTCGATCCGGATACGAAGCAGATCACAGACCTGGGAACAGCCTACGGAGCGTACACTTCCTCCTTGCCGTAGGATCTCCCCATCCTCGCCACATCAAGCAGGCACGGCAGTGACGCTGGCCTGAACCCACTCCTCAACCCCTTCTTCCACCCTCGCGTTGATCTCCACTCGCTTCAACCTTGCCCCTAAATGTGTTTCCCGTCCGCCTCATCTCCTGTCTGCTGGTTGGCAGCGGCTGAGTTCACCATGCAGGGGAGGATGCTATCAGGAGCAACGCTGGCGAGGTATGCAGTTCCGATCGGCCCTGACCACTGTTGAGCTGCCACGGCCAATGGAGAGCTGGTGCTGACCCTCGAGCTCAGGCCTTGGGTGCAAGGTCCGGCTTCTGAAGCCGTCCCACCGAAAAACTGGCCTGTGCCCGTCCCTTCGCTTCCAGCCATACCTTCCCACCGTGCGTTCCTCCTCGAGACAGACTCTCCTTGGGCCCTTCCTGACGGTGACTCTGGAATGTCGTGTATAATGTCTCACACGATGCGTCCACTGTGGTCCTTGTGCGGCATTTTTCGTGAGTGTTTCGTGAGTTTGATATGGTAAAATCTGTCAAAATGGTGTAAGATTACACAGGTCTAGGGTCCGGAACCAGGTTGGTGCGGGAATTTGCGAAGCCAGTCGATGGTGCTGGCGATTACCCGGTGATTCTCGCGACGAGGCAACATGGAACCTACCATACGCACCCGGCTCTCGGGTTCTCCAGTACCGAGACCCAAAGTAAGTCCTAAGACCATCGTCGTCAGCGGGCTCCTTGAGCTCGCTTCCGCCGAGTTGGAGCAGGTCATCCTGGAGGAACAGGCGGAGAACCCCGCGCTTCTCGTCACTGAGGCCAATCGCTGCGAACGGTGCGGGGCGACGCTTTCTGGCTCGGTGTGCCCCAATTGCCGCGGCGAAGTCAGAGAAACCGTCGCCGAAGAGTGGACACCGGATTGGGGGGGCTCTACCGGCGCTCGATGGGCTCAGGAGGAAGAGTGGGACCCGTTCGCCGCGGTAGCGACTCCCTGGTCCATCACCGATTTTCTCCTGTGGCAGCTGTCTCCCCAGTTGCAGGTCTCCGAACTGGAGATCGCCTCTCTCCTGCTGGAGAATCTGGATCATCGAGGGCTGTTGGACTGCGACCTGGAAGCGGTGGCCTCAAGCCTGGACGTACCGCTGAGCCAGGTACAGCAGGTCTTGGCAGTGATTCAGACGCAGGACCCGGCGGGCATCGGGGCGAGAACGGTTGAGGAGAGTTTGCTGATCCAGCTGGAGTGTCTCGATGGCGAAAACGGCATGGCGGACCTCGGCAAGCAGCTCATCGAAGACCATTGGGAATCCCTCTGCAAGGGCAAGCTGGACAGGATCGCCAAGAAACTGCACCTGGACGTTGAAGAGGTGGAGCTTGCCAGGGATTTCATAAGACACAATCTGAATCCCTATCCGGTCCATGCCTGCCTTCAGACCCCCTCGTGCGCTCACGAGCCCGTCGATGCTCAGTATGTTCGCCCCGATGTGATCATTACCGTTGGGGGATCGGGTGATGAGGCGGAGTTCGTCATTCAGTTTCCCGAGGAGAGCCGCTATCGTCTAGGGCTCGACCACACGTACAAAATCCTCCTGGACTCGCTGAACGGCGCAGGCGCCGAAGCCAAGCTGCAGGAATACGAACACGTGCGCCGGTTCGTGGACAGAAGCAACCTCTTCATCTCCAGTTGGCGAGAGCGCTGGCGCACGCTCCGTCGAGTTGTAGAAGCACTTGTGGACCACCAAAGGGAGTTCTTGCTCGGCGATGCCACGTGCCTGCGCTCGTTGACCCGACATCAGCTGGGCGACATGATCGGCGTGCATGAGTCTACCATCAGCCGAGCGGTAGCCGGAAAGTATGCTCAGATACCAGGGGGGCGAATCGTGGCCCTGGCCGATTTCTTCGATGGCTCACTCAAGGCCAAGGCCCTGATCGAGGAATGGGTCTCCAGAGAGGATCATGCTCTCACGGACGGGGAACTGGTCGACTTGCTGGCCCAAGGCGGCGTCACAGTGGCGAGACGGACCGTCGCGAAGTATCGCCAGGCGCTGGGTATTCTTCCGTCGGAGTTGAGGTGATATGTCGAACATCACAGCACTCTTGAGGGTGAGAAGCAGGTATGTTCTTATCGCCGTGGGCCTCCTGGCTGTAGCCCTCGTTCTGATCTTCGCGGGGTACGCCTATCGGAGCGCGCGCAGGTCTGCCCCAGTTGAAGCCCTCAGCGAAGCAGAACAAGCATGGCTGGCGGAAAGAAGTCAACTCCGAATTGCCGGCAGGTTGGAGGAACCTCCCTACTCGTACACGGACGAGGATGGCACATACCAGGGGTACGAGGTGGACCTTGCGGAGAGCCTGGGTCCGATTCTGGGGATTGGGATCGAGGTCGTGCCTATGCCTCGCGAGGAGGCTCTGATCGCCATCCAGAACGGTGAAGTTGACGCCATCATGGGGATGGTGCGCGATGCTGAAAGCAGCGAGCAATTCGCATTCACGGAGCCATACGCCAGTAGTTCCGTGGCTATCTTCGTCCGTTCTGAGAGGTTTGACGTCGCGTCTCTGGAGGATCTCGAGGGTCATCAGGTGGCCGTGCAGGCGGGCACCGCGGCCGAGGCCGTGGTGGGGGAACAGACAGAAATCTCTAGCATACTGGTCCGCTCGCCGGAGGAGGGCTTGCAGAGCGTGGCCGACGGGCAGGTTACGGCCCTAGTGGCAGATCAGATCGTCGGGCTGCGTGCGGCTCAGGAGACAGGTTTGACGTCCGAGATCAAGCTGGTAGGTCTTCCAGCAAAGACAGTCGGCTATAGCTTCGCCGTGCGGAAGGATGATGAGACAGGGCGCAGTGTTCTGAATCATGGACTGGCAGCAGTGGAGGCAGTGGGCCTCAAGGAGCAGGTAGACCGGAGCTGGTTCGGCGTGCCGCCGGGCCAGACAGAGGTAGCGGCAAGCAGTTCGGCCGTTACCATGGCGCTGATCCTGGTTATCGTGGGCCTGGTGCTGGGGAATGTGATCTACTTGCTGTCCAAGATGCGGCGGCGTGCCGACGAGCATACTGCCATCCTCCACGAATCCCAAGACAAGTATCGCAAGCTGGTCGAAGGAACGGATGAGGCTGTGTTTACGCTCAGCGGGGATCTGAGCCTTCTCGAGGTCAACAACCGGGTGGAGTTGCTTACGGGCTACAAGAAGGACAGCTTGCTGAGAATGAGTCTTGAGGACCTTGTTGCTCCGGGGCAGAAGGAGGCGGTCAGACTGTGTGTCCAGCGAGCCTTCCGGGAAGGCGCGGGCACCATAGATGACGTGTCGTTGATAGACCGGCATGGCAATCTGGTTCCCGTGCAATTGAGGGCTCGTCCCCTGTCTCAGGCGGGGCGGAAGATCGTGCAGTGCATTGCGCGAGACATCCGAGAGCGTGAGAGAATGCGCCATCAGGTGCTGCGGAGAAGTGAGGATCTTTCGGCCATCAATGCCATCGCCAGCGTGGTGAGCCACTCGCAAGACATCGAGGAAATGCTCGGGCGAGTGCTGACCAAGGTTCTGGACCTGACCCGAACCGACAGCGGCATCATCTACTTGAGCGCGGCCGGCGATGGGGACATGGTCCCCATTGTGAAGTGCGGCCTGACTGAAGATTTCCTTCAGCAGCTAGGCTGGCCGGAGGGGCCTCTGAGGTTCGCGGACAAGGTAGCTGAGAGCAGGCAAGTGGTGGTTTCGACCGATTTCGGGCAAGCGTCTGAGTCGCCGAACTCCGGAACCGGCAGGGCCGGTGTCGGAACTCAGGCCGGCGTTCCTTTGGTCTCGAGAGAGCGCGTGCACGGCGTGATGAATATCTACGGACGGGAGGCTCGCAGGTTCACGGAGGAGGACATCGCGCTGCTGACGACGGTGGGCAACCAGATTGGCGTGGCCATCGAGAATGCGCATCTGATTCGCCAGCTGCAGCGCAACGTCAGTGAGATGGGAGCCGTGAGGCGATTCAACGAGAGCGTTTTGCAGGGGATGAGCAACGGATTGGTGGTCGTGGATAGGGAAGGAAAGATAAGGTTGGTGAACCGGGCTGGGGAGAGGGTGCTGGGATGCGAGGAAGAGGAGGTAGTGGGTAGTCCACTGGAGGATTTGCTGGGTTTTGGTGCGGAGAGAGTTCGAGACAGCCTGGAGAGGGAGTTGGCGTACTCGGGGGAGGAGATAGTAGTCAAACGGGACGGGCGCCAGGGTATACCGCTGGGGATGAGCATCTCGCCGCTGCGAGGTGATGGTGGCAAGGTTAATGGGGCGGTGGTCATGCTGAGCGATTTGCGGGAGACGAGAGCGCTGGAGGAACAGAGGAGGAAGCTGGATCGTCTGTCGTTCTTGGGAGAGATATCGGCGGTGATGGCCCATGAGATACGGAACCCACTGGCGGGGATGGGAGCGGGGATACAGCATCTGCTGACGAAGTTTGAGGAAGGGGACGCGAGGCATGAGGCGTTGGAGAGGGTCTTGAAGGAAGGGGAGAGGGTCAATCGGATCATCGAGGACATACTATTGATCTCGCGGCCGCCGCACTTGAATCTTGCGCCTTGCGACATCTCGGAGCTGATAGGAGAGGTAGTATCGGACTGGGAGAGGAAGGCGAGGGAGCAAGGGGTGCAGATCAGGCAGTACTATGCATCGGGGTTACCGCTGGTGAAGGCAGACAAGATGCGGTTGCATCAGGCACTGTCTAACCTGGTATCGAATGGCATAGAAGCGATGCCCAATGGGGGGGAGCTGAGCATAGCTGCCACGGCTCTGGAGAGAGATGACGGCTACGTAGAGGTGGAGATAAGAGACACCGGGGTAGGGATAAGGGAGCAGGAGCTGGGAAAGATCTTCGAGCCATTCTACACGACGAAGGCGAAGGGTACGGGCCTGGGATTGGCGATCAGCAGGGGGATCATCAACGAGCACGGCGGTGAGGTTGGAGTAGAGAGTCGGGAGGGGGAAGGGACAAGGTTCGTCGTGAGGCTTCCCTTGGCTAGGAGGGGAGGACGGTGAACGAGACGATTTTCATCATAGATGACGAAGAGACCCTGTGCTACTTCTTGAAAGAGTCCTTGGAGGAGAAGGGTTATCAGGTCATGGCGGCACACACCGCGATAGAGGGTCTGGAAGTCGTGACCAAGCAGGACATAGACCTGGTGCTATTGGATTTGAAGCTGCCTGATGGAGACGGTCTGGACGTACTGCAAGGGATCCGGAAGCTGCACGCCAATCTGCCGGTGATCGTGCTGACGGGTCATGCCGCCGTTGAAAGTGCGGTGCAGGCGATGAAGCTGGGAGCCTATGACTACCTGGAGAAGCCTATCAACCTGGCAGAGTTAAGCACCAGCGTTGCTCAGGCGTTGGAGTCGAGCTCTCACGCACGCGCAGGAGTGGCGGAGCACGAGCGGGGAGTTGCGGAGGAGCGTGCGGGAGCGCTTGAGGGCATGGAAAGCACGGGTGCTGCGCCGATGGATCGCTTTGCGGCAAGGGAATTGGCTTCGAAGTCGAGAATGCTCAGACACCTGGAGCGCCGAATTGAGGAGCTCGTGGCCCTGGATTCCGTCTCGCTTGAGCTTCTACGCTCGTTGGAGCTCGATGAAGTGATAGAGGGAACCATGGATCGGCTCTTGGAGTTGCCGTCAGTGGACATGATTGCTGTCTTTGTTGGCGATCGCGATGGCAAGGAATTAGTGCTGGCGGGTCAGCGTCGCTTTCCTGCCCACGTATGGGAAGACACTGCACAGAGAAGACTCCCAGTAGAGGGTGTCTTGGGGAGATCTCTCTCGAAGCTACCCTCTGTACTGCCTTTGGCCGACGCCGGCCCGGATCCATGGATCGATGAGCTTGGCGCGCGATTGGGGGATGAGATTCTCGTTCTCTTGCTTCCGCTGATGGATGGCGGTGAGGTGCGGGGACTGATGCTCGTTGGGCGCAGAAACGGGCGGCCCTTTGACCGGATGCAGATCCAAACGTTGGCTACTGTAGCTGAGCGCCTGGCTGTGGGCCTGGGTCGCGCCGTCCTCTTCGGTTCTCTGAGGGGTGGCGTGGTCGAGCTCTCCAAGCGTCAGGCTCTGCTCGATAGAGTATTGCAGGGGATGAGCAACGGATTGGTGGTGGTAGATAGGGAAGGAAAGATAAGGTTGGTGAACCGGGCTGGGGAGAGGCTCCTGTGGTGCGAGGAAGAGGAGGTACTTGGCGGTCCGGTGGAGGCTGTTCTGGGGCTTGGGGCGGACAGAGTTCGAGATAGCCTGGAGGGAGAGTTAGCGTACTCAGGGGAGGAGATAGTAGTCAAGCGGGATGATGGCGAGGGTATCCGGCTAGGGATGAGCATCTCGCCGCTGCGAGGTGACGGTGGGAAGGTTAATGGAGCGGTGGTCATGCTGAGCGATTTGCGGGAGACGAGAGCGCTGGAGGAAGAGAGAAGGAAGCTGGATCGTCTGTCGTTCTTGGGGGAGATATCGGCGGTGATGGCCCATGAGATACGGAACCCACTGGCGGGGATGGGAG
>CAZBJW010000145.1:7407-11211 GCA_964492135.1 uncultured Anaerolineales bacterium | reverse complement strand
ACTATGGCAAGCCTCGCGAGCTCAGCACTTACGAAGGGGGGAGCACAATCTTTCAACAGCCACGTGGGAGGCTGTCGAGGAATGCATCGACTGCATGGCGAGCCATTTGCAGTCGCTATAGAGACCCGTGTGTGCAACTGGAAGTTCACACGTGGCTCCAAGGCTGGAGTGGGTGCCATATCCAACCGCTGAGGCTCTCTTCTTAGGGGATGTAAGTCCAGATAGCTGACCAGTGGCATTCCTCACGGTCACATCATGCCGTAGCGCTGGAAAGCCTCCCGGGCGGATACGCCTTCCTGGATAGCCTTTCGGACGGCGTTCTCTCCTTGTACCCTCTCCAGGGCTTCGCGAATGATCTCTCTCTCATCCTCCGCCGGCACGACAACCACCCCATCCAGGTCGCCAAAGATCAAATCTCCCGGCTTGACCTGCACATCATTGCCGAAGGAAATGGGACACCGAAAGTCCACAACACGGCCGCGAACGGCTTGGTCCTGCGCGTAGGGGCCGTACGAGAAGGTGGGGAAGTTCAAGCGCAAGATCCCCCTCGTATCTCGCGAATAGCCGTCCAGCACGGCCCCAGATGCTCCCAGCTTCATGGCCCGGGTGCTCATCAGTTCGCCCCACAGAGCGTAGCGGGGAGAAGAGCCGGTGCAGATATACACCTCTCCTGGCTTCAAGTCATCCAGTGCATGGAACATCAGGCCGAAAGGCTCTTCTCTCTCCTGGTCGGCCATGGCATAGTCTGTGCAGTCCGCCTCGAGCACTGGCATCGCTCGACCGACCAACACCATGTCATCGTGGAGAGGCCTGATCTCCGGTGGCAAGAGCTGATGGATCAGGCCCGAGGTGTCCATGACATCGCCCACCACTGCGGTGAACAACTCGTCCACCACTAGGCGAAAGAGTTCTCTATCATCCTCCCAGCCATTCATGCTCACCTTCTTACGACAATGAAACGCAGCGCGAAAAGGTCCACCATGCCTATGAGCCTGTGCGCATCTCGATGATACGGTCCAACCGGAAGGTACGCTGTTCATTTCGCAAGTGACAGAAGGCGATCAGATACAGATAGCCACCAAAGGCCGTTACTTGCAGCGGACTGACCACGCGTCGAGTCTCCTCACCTGAGGCGGAAACGTACCTCAATTCCAGTTGGCCTTCGCCTCTCAGCGCTTCCTCTATTTGAGGGGGGAGAGGTATCATCTCCTGTGTCGGCCAGCTTATCCGACCTCCCTGCACCCCTATGAGATCCTCCAGGCTGTACACGCCAGCATCCGACAAATCTGCTACGAGACGGTCGAGCAGTTGTTTAGTAGTGATGGCATCCGCCAGGGCACGGTGCTCGCCCAAAGTGTCTATGCCCAGGTAGTAGGCCACGTTTGGCAGACTGTGGCTGGGGAAGGGGTAGCAATTCCGGGACAGAGCCAAGGTATCTACGACCGGGTTGTCAACAAACGGCAAGCGGCAGATGTTAAACTCCGATTCCAGAAACCCCAGATCAAAAGGCGCGTTGTGGGCCACGATTACACTGCCTCCGAGCACCTGTAATATGCTGGCCGCAATGTCGGCAAAGAGGGGAGCATCAATCAGATCCTCGTCTTCAATCCGATTTACGGCGAAGGCTCCTGGCGAGATGGGTCGTTGAGGGTTGACCAGGCTATGGAAGCGACCCATCTCGATGCCACCCTGGCATTGAAGCAGCGCAATCTCACAGACGCGATCTCCAAAGTGGGGGTTGAGACCGGTCGTCTCTACATCAATGACGGTGAACGTCACTTCGTCGAGCGGTTTCGACAGGGCAGGCGCTTCCACCGGATCTCCTACTGAACGCTATCGGCGTAAACGCCCCGGTACTCGGCCGGCAACAATTCCGCTATCCTCTCCATAATGAAATCCGCGTCAGCCTGTCGCTCCTCCTTGCGCGACTCGTAGCCGCGCCTCTCGGGCAACCTGAATACTTCGCCTATGATGACCTTAAGATGAGGACGCCTGAACCTGCGCCACTCGCTCAAGACTTTCTCTGTGCCGGTGAGGCCAACAGGCAAGATCGGCACGTCGGCCTTCCGGGCGATAAACACGGCTCCCGGCTTGCCCCGTTCCAGTGCACCTGTCAAGCTCATCCTGCCCTCGGGTGCTATGGCCAGGATCCCGCCTTCCTCAAGCACGGCCAGGGCTTGCCGGAGTACCTCACGGTCGTATCGCCCACGGTTCACCCAGATGACGTTGCTCAAGCTGAGAAGCTGCCCCGTGATGGGTACCCGCTGCAGATCCTTCAGCGCTATTCCAGTGACCTCCCACGGCAGAGCAGCCATCCCCAAAGGTGCATCCCACCACGCCAGGTGATTGAACACCATCAATAGGGGCCCTCCTGGTGGCAGATTCTCCTCCCCTTCCACCTCCCAATGGCTGAGCAGATTGAACAACCCTCTGACTATGACCTTGCCCGCGCTAGCCATGCTCATACCTCCTCCATGAGAGAAGCCCCGGTCCTGTCCTCCCTAACACCCTCGCCGGGAGTGCCACAAAAAGAAAACGCTGCATCTCAGTGCAGCGTCTTTGAGACCTCTGCTGGTCAGTAGTGGTTCACCACCCTGGTTCCAATCGGTGCCCAATTGAACAGCCATCCCGCGTCGGGGATGCTGAGGTTGGTGCAGCCGTGGCTCATGGGGGTGCCGAAGTTGTTATGCCAGTAGGTCCCGTGAAGCGAGTACCCGGCATAGTAGTACATGCAGTAGGGGACGTCGGGCAGATAGTAATAGTCGCCGCGAGCGCGGGAGCCGCCCGTCATGTCGTCGTACCAATACTTGCGCTGGATACGGAAGGTTCCCGTAGGCGTAGGGTACCTGGATATCCCTGTCGACACGCGAGCGGTGTAGACCACACGATTCCCCTCGTAGGCCTGCAGCGTCTGAGTGCTGAGGTTGACGTCTATCCACTTCTCACCCGAGCTTGCAGGGCTGCTCGGTGGGCTGGGCGCAGGCGCACTGCTGGCAGGGCTGGACCCTGCACTGGGTATCTTCAAGCGCTGGCCGACATAGATGAAAGAAGGGTTGGAGAGGTTGTTGGCTGCAGCTATCGCGCTGACCGTGGTCCCGTATCTCTGCGCAATGCGGGCCAGTATCTCGCCTCGCTGCACCACGTGGATGGCGGTGGATCCCTGCGTTTGCGCGGGAGGGTTCGTGCCTGATGACGATGGGACCTTCAGCCTCTGCCCCACCCAGATGAAGTTGGGATTCCGCAGCCCATTCAGGCTGGCTAGGTAGCTGACGGTCGTACCGTGCCGCGCCGCGATAGTGCGCAGCGTGTCTCCTCGCTGCACAACATAGGTGCCGGTACTTCCTGCCGATGGGGAATAGCCATTCGTGGGGATGATCAGCCGCTGACCGGCATAGACGAAATTGGGGTTACGCAGGTTATTGGCACTGGCGATGGCGCTCGTGGTAGTACCGTATCGCCGTGCTATCAAGTAGAGGGCCTCGCCCCATTGCACGACGTGTATGATCGGCTCGGTGGCTCTCGGCGTGGCGTAAACAGGCGCAACCAAGAGACCCAGTTGAGCCACCAACACCACCAGGGCTAGCAGCCCTTGCCACCCGACTCTTGCTCTCATACGACCACCTACGCAGGACTACCGACCGAACACCGATACTATGTGGTTCCAGATGCCAAAACCCCGTTACCCAGAGGCATTATACCACGGTTATGCGAAAAAAGGAAGGGCTCAACGCGAGGTCCCACGGTACGTAACCCAGGCATCGGGCGATTCCCACACCTCCACCGAGTGCAAGCGAGCTCCTGGCA
>CAZBJW010000145.1:0-7397 GCA_964492135.1 uncultured Anaerolineales bacterium | reverse complement strand
CTTCGTAGATCACGCGAGAGATGTTCTCGGAACTGGGGTTCTCCTCCTCAAAGGGTGGAATCTCGTTCAGGAAGGCATGGTCGAAGCGGTCGATAATGGAGTTCAGGGCCTCCTTGAGCGCTGTGAAGTCGTAGGCCAGGCCTGTTTCATCCAGCTGCTCAGCCTCCAGGCAGACCACAACCTCATAACGATGCCCGTGCAGTGCCTCGCACTTGCCTTTGTAACCTCGTAGCGCGTGAGCGGCATCAAAGTGTCGCTTGACATGAACCTGATACATCTTGCCTCCTCAGGATCCTCTCCAGAGCGTGGCTGATCCCCTGAGCAGCTTTCGCTCGATGGCTGATGCGATTCTTGACCTCGGGCGGCAGCTGTGCCATGGTCTTGTCGTGCTCGGACAGGTAGAAGACGGGGTCATAGCCAAAGCCAAACTCTCCCTTGGGAGCAAATGCTATGATCCCCTCACAGATGCCTTCCGCCGTCCACACTGCACCCCCCGGTTCCGCCAACGCAATCACGCAGCGAAAGCGTGCTCCCCGTTCCTCCCAGGGCACATCCCGCAGTCTTTCCAACAGCAACTGGTACCTTTCTTCATCAGTCGCGTCAGAGCCTGCATACCGAGCCGAATGGACACCTGGTTCCCCGTCCAGGGCGTCCACCTCAAGGCCTGAGTCGTCGGCGAGAGTAAGCAGGCCACTGACGCGGGCGTATTCCCGGGCCTTATGAATGGCGTTGTGGGCGAAGGTCTCTCCAATCTCCTCTACCTCGCCGTCGATTCCCTCTGCATCCAAGTAGGTGAGGGTCACAGGCAGGCCAGCGAGAAGCTCCTCGTACTCCCTGAGCTTGCCCCTGTTTCGAGTAGCAATCAGCAGCCTGGTGGCGCCACTCATGGTCGAGCCCCTTGGCCCCTCTCAGCCCGGGCGCTTCGCGAAAAGCGACGCGCCAAGAACTGCAGGACCGCCTCGTTGAACTCCTCTGGCAACAATCCCTGCACCCAGTGCTCGCAGTCGAGCATCACCAGTTCGGAATCAGGGATCCCAGCGTGAAGCTCCTCGGACAGTATCGGCGGGCTGACCAAGTCCTTGCCTCCCTGAATGACAAGCGTAGGGCAAGTGATCTCACTCGCTCGGCGGTACGCAATCTCCTCATCTTGGTCCAAGGCAGCTATGACGGCGGCACCGTAGTTCTGGAGAAGGATGCGCCATCGCTCCTCTCCATGCAAACGAGCGAGCCCCCTCGCCCAGCCAGGGTCGATGCTGTCCGGATCCGCCATGCTCTCCCAGAGATCGAAAAGGCCTTTGGCAATCTTGCGGTTGATTCTGGCTGCGGCAGATACCAGGATGAGGGACCTGACTAGCGATGGGGCAGCGAAGTAGACCCCCGTAGCGACGGTGGACCCCATGCTCGAGCCGCACACGTGGGCGGGCCCCAGACCGAGGGAGAATAATAGCGCCACCATGTCGGACGCGGCCAGTTGGAAGAACTCGGGGCCAGAAATGGTCTCCGGGTGGTCGGTTCGACCGTGGCCTCTAAGGTCGGGTACGATCAACTGGTAGCTATCAGCGAACGCCGGGATCTGGTGCTTCCAGTCGCTCCCCCCTGTGCGGCCAAATCCATGGATGAGGAGCATCGGCTCCCCCTCGCCATGGAGTTCATAGAAGATATCTAGCCCGTTGGCATTGAAGCAGAGCATTCTCCACCCTCTGTGGACAATGTTATCACACGCCTGGCCAGCAGTCTATAGTACTTATGTCAGGGCGATAGAATCCTCACCTTGCCCAGCGGCACGGAGTCTCCCTGGCCTCCCTCGAAGCTGGCCGGCAACACCTCGCCAGCAGAGGTGAGCAGGCTCACCTGCAGCAGGTAAATCCCCTGGGGCGTCTTCGGGTTCAAGTTGACATCGTAGTCGTCACGCACTATCTCACCCGCGCGCCATGCGGTCGGTCGATAGAAGCTCATGGCATTCGTAGGTCGCTTGAGCGCGCCACCCCAGACCTGGTGCGCATCGTCAACCAGTTGCACTGCAGCGAGATAATCCTCAGTAAGAGGCGCCAGAGACTGCCAGTAGAGTGTAGCGTGGATCCACCCACTGGGGGGATGATAGGTGTCGTCGGTCGCAGAGAAGACTTCACTCTCCAACTCGTACCCCACCAGCCGGACTCTGTTATCGAAAAGCGCATCCATTGCAGACGCTGTGGAAGGCACCTGGCTCAAACGGTACTGTGCTGCGTATCCCTTCAGCTCCACCCCAGGAGGGTACTGCTCCGTCACGAGCGGAAAACGCTTTGACAGCCAGGTCTCGACGGCGCGAGTCGGGTCAGCCCACTCCGCATGAGATTGGACCAACCATACGGTGTGATACTCGCTCAACCCTTCGAGCGTCTGGGCCACGTCAGCTTCCCCGCCGAGGGGCCCCCCGAAGGGCGCGAAAGTGGGCACGTCGCCCTGGTAATAGTAGGTGAATGGTATACGTGTATAGTCAACGTGACAGAGGATCGCATCCCCTG
Organism: uncultured Anaerolineales bacterium; assembly: GCA_964492135.1. Taxonomy (GTDB): domain Bacteria; phylum Chloroflexota; class Anaerolineae; order UBA7937; family B3-Chlor; genus CAYGAW01. The sequence goes on along the minus strand of CAZBJW010000145.1, from coordinate 4,893 downwards.
AAGTTGCCTGCGCTTCGATGTAGTGGGCGGCAGCTCGCCATTCCTCCTTTCGATAGTCCAAGCTCCAGTTGAAGCGCAAGCCGTACACGAAGAAGCCCACCACCAGCAGCAGGGAAATGAGCCCCGCTACCCTGGAGAAGAAAGCCGTAATGTCCAGCCCCGCAGCCAGAGCCAGGAGAAAGGGTGCAACAATGACGATCGAATAGTATACGGTGAAGATTTGTTGGCGGAAGGACAGCAGATAGGCAATTAAGAGCGGAGTGAGGAGCGTCAGCGCCACGAATAGCCTGGGCCTCATGTCAAGCCTCATCCAGCGCAAAGCAGCGGAAGTACGCCTGGGTACGTACGGCGTGCAGAATCCTGCCACGACAAAGGCTCCGGACACCAGGAGAATCAGAGCAAGCCCAACTCCTGTGAGAGGGACACGACGCACCGTGTAGGCCTCCAGACACGCCCCCAGCATCGAGATCAGGCTCAGCGGGGCACGCCAGGAAGAGGTGCTGCTGCTGAGCTGCCAGGCCCTCACCAGCCAAGGAGCGAAACAGAGAAGGCTCAATCCCCACGCCAGCACTCCCCGCCACAGGACCTCACGCTTTCGGAAGGTATACAACACCAGAAAGATGAGTTGCGCAGGCAACAGGAAGGCGGCATATAGATGGGCGTAACAACTGGCCACCGTCAGCACGACGTAGCTCGTCCACCAGTACCAACGCGGTGTCTCGAGAGCGCGGACGAAGCAGTAGATGGACCAGGCACTCAGGACCGCCACCATGGCGTACATCCTGGCTTCCTGGGAGTACCACACCAGAAAAGGACTGAGAGCGCCCAGCAGGGTCGCGACCAGCGCCACACGGTGGGAGAAGAGGCGTTTCCCCAGCAGGTAGACGGCGGGCAGGTACAGCGTACCCAGCAGAGCGGGCATGAGACGCACCGGAGCTTCCCCGGAACCGAAGATCCTCATCCAGATGCCCAGGGCAAGATGATAGAGGGGAGGATTGGGTTCCTGGAGGGACATGCCCTGCTCGAAGATCTCGGTGAGCGGGAAACCAGCCAGGTACACACTGACCGCCTCGTCCAGCCAGAGGCTGTGGAATGTCAGTCCGTACAGGCGCGCGCCGAAGCCCATAAGCAGGAGGACGCAAAAAGCCCACCTGACTTGCGGGCTCCTTGACGGCAACGCAGACGGGCTTCTTTCGGTGTCAATCACGGCTCACCAAGGACATGCCGAGTACCCGTCGCGAGAGCATCATTTGCCCTCGACAACAATACTAAACGGAGACGGTCTTCCTGGCCGCTAGGCCACAAAGGTCGAATCAACGTGCTATTGCTACCGAGTGTGGAATATGGGCCAAGGCGGGACCGGCCCACAACATTGGAATGTCCTGGCGGGATCGGACATCTCGACAAGGCATACCTGCCAATGGAGGGTCTCTTCCGCACCACGGCCCTGCAAGTAGTCCGCTTTCCAATGGCCACCCTCCTCGCGCGCAGGATGATCCAGCGGCACAGGAAGGTGGGTCCAGGTCGCCTCAGCCCCTTGGAACCTGATGCCCCACTGCCACCCCGAGGGGACTGCGTGGGGGTCCGAATCCCACTCCATGGTGAAGACGCGGCTGGGATAGGCCTGAGAGGGAACGTTGATTCTTATGGCCGGGCAGCTAATCGGCGTCCGCGTTGGTGTTGCGGCCACCGGCGTGGGCGGCACCGGCGTACCAGTTGGTGTTGGCGGCGCAGGCGTAGGGGGTACGGGCGAGTGGGTTGGCGTTGCCGGCACCGGCGTATCAGTTGGCGTGGGCGGCACTGGCGTAGGCGGCGCCAATTCATGGGTCGGCGTTGGAGGTGCCGGTGTAGCGGACGCCGACGCAACGGTAATGCTCAGCCCCACCGCGTCGCTAGTCATCCCGCCGCGGTTATAGGCGTAGGCTAAGAGGGTATGGGTACCAGGCGTGGTCGGCGTCCAACGCAAGATGCCCGTCAGCGAAGGCTGCCCGTCGGCTGCCGGGCTCCTGTCCACAGCCACAATCCGCCCATCGGCCTCCAGCTCCACGCGTACTACGGCAACCTCATCGACGGCACGACATTGCACCTCCACTTCCTCTCCCAGCTCCACTCGACTGCCACTGGGTGGCGAGATAATCTCCACAATAGGCTTGCTTGCCCCCGCCCCGAGGTCTATAGTGCAGGCCAGGACGCCTACGGCCAGCAGCAGCCCAAGCGCAAACAGTGTCCTCCGGTAGTCCCACATTGGGTGGCCTCCTTTTGGCCGATCTTGCCCCACCGTCGCCCGCCACTTCTCGGTACTCACAATTGGCGGCAAGGCAAGTCCACTATGACCATACCACAGTCTGGGCCTTCAAGCAACGCTGACTCGCACTCGTCACACCCGCTGATTCGCGGCTCCGTCTGGCAGCAAGGCTCCTGGCGACCGCTCAGTCGAACAGGACTTTCTCCATTGAACATTGAACCTCCCCCTACCCTGCTCGGCGTATCGGTCGCTACACCGTCCTCATCATAGACTGGGGACATAACCCGAGCAGCTTATTGGCTCGGGCAGCCTCCCTGGACCTCGCCGCCGCCAGCTGGTAGCCCCATCCCCACGGCTGCATCTTCGGACGAGAGGAAGCTCTCTCCTATGCCCTGCCCTTCCTCCTGAGGCGTCATAGGCCAGGGGACGGCTCGTGGGCACGAGATGACCGCCAGGCCGAGCAACAGAGAATCCGGATCGATCTCGTCATGGACCCTCTACCCGAATCATGCTGTCAAGGACGATACGATTGCCCAGTATCTGTCCCTCATCGTCCAGCAGAAGAAGTCGCCGAAAATCGGGCGTCTCTGCATCGTAGATACCCACCTCGATGACGTACTCCCCTGGCGACGCGTCCGGGTCGACCACCAAGCGATACTCGTCGCGGAGGTACTCTGAGGGCACCCAGCCGGTCGTGGGACGGGCACCGCCCTGCGGCAGGCTGTCCATCTGCCCACGTATGTGGCTCTCCTGGTCCAGCAAGTGGGTGAAAACGGTATATGACCTATCCATGGTGTCCAGGGCCTGCCAGTACAGAGTCAGGTAGAGGGTCTCGCCAGGACGAAGAGCGTCGGCGCTCAAGTCGTAGCCATACAGAGAGACCTTGTCTCCCAGGTTGCCCGCGTCCACTCGATGCTGAACCTCCGGGGGCGTGAAGACCCTCTCCGTGGCCTCGATCTGGAAGCCTGTGAGCGTGACCGGGTCCAGTTCTCGCACACCGCGACAGATCAACGCCTCGCCTTCGTCGTCGCTCGGAGCCCGAAGCGCGATCAGGAGCTCATCGTCCCCCTGATGCTCCGTGGACAACGAAGAGGAAAACAACACAAGCCCATCGCGACACCTGAGGATAGTGACCCGCAACTCTGCCTGACCCGCAGAGGCGTAGAGGGGAACCGTGTAATCATACTGGCCCCGCACCACCTCACCACTTCGCCACGAAGATGTCGGATAGTACCTGTTGGCCGGGTGGTAGGCGTACCCGCCGATGTATGACTGTGGAGATGTGCGCCAGTCAATGACCTCGGGTCCGGCCAGCCCTTGGTCTATCAGACCGTCCTCCTCATCGTAAAGTTGCAGGAGGAACACAAAATCGTCCTCCAAGGCTGTCCGGGCATGCCAGTACAGCCCCAGCACGACTTTGTCACCCGGTTGGGCAGCGTCGGTGCTCAGATCGTATCCCACTAACTCCAACCCCTTACCAAGATCCTCCTGCAGGGCATGGGACGGCCGTATCTCAGCCAACTTCGCCCTCGCCCCTCTGCGCAACTCCACAGTGCCCAGGGAGGCGGTCGTCCCGATAGGCGTCCCATCGACGCCGAGAATGTCCAGACCCACCAGGTTGACGTCACTATAGAGGCTGACCTGCAGTTCATACTCGCCTGGAGGCGTCCCGGAGTCTGGCACCACGACCACCTCGCCGAAGAGCTCCTCACCAGGGACCCAGCGGAAAGTGGGATAGAGAGGCGATGCCGGGCGACCGTCATAGCCACCCCACTCATGTCCCGCTTCATCACGGATCCGCACGGATACCTTGAGGTCCTCCCCGATCTCCTGAACGGCTTCCCAGCAAAGGGTCACGTGAACCTCTCCTGTGGTCGCCTCCCCCTCAGGTACGGTGTAGCCCAGAAGCCGAACCTGGTCGTCGAAATTGACCACCATGGGTTGGTCTATCTCAGCCTGGCTAGAGAAATGGACATGGGGCGGAAGGGCATAATGTAGAAGCTTCAGTCCCCAGAAGCCGCCTCTGTAAGGCACCAGGGTCCCTTCTCGGCCCAGCATCATGGTCAGGAAGCCAACCGGGTCCACCACCTCATGCTGCCAGAGCAGCACCCAGACCCCGTCCCTCCCGGACAACACCCTGTTCAAGTCATCGGCTAGTCCGTAGTTCAGCACGTGCTCTGCCGAAAGGGTGGGTTCGTCAGGGATGGGATACCAATCGTCTTGATCATAGTAGTAGATGAAGACGGGGAAGAAATGCCCGGAGGATAGGATGACCACTTCGTTGTCGCCCTTGTTCTCTTCGATGAAGCGAGCGGCGCTGCGAAAATCATCCTTCAGGAAATTGATGTCGAAATAGGCGTTCAATGCTGCATACGCGGAGGTGACTGCGATGTAGGACAAGAATAGGGAACCTGCGACCAGCGCGGCGACCTGCAGCCGCGCTACGCTCCTGCGAGCAAGGGCGAACAGACTGGCTATCCCGCCTGCGATCAGAAGAAAGTAAGGAGGCGATGCCAACATCAGATACCGAGGATGGAACTTGGCGCGCTGATAGGAAATGACCAGGAGCAGCAAGCACGGCAGGCCCAGGTACAGAAGCAAACCAGATAGTGTGAGCCAGGGCCAGCGTGTCATGATCGGAGTTTGTC
>CAZBJW010000144.1:0-11231 GCA_964492135.1 uncultured Anaerolineales bacterium | reverse complement strand
ATCCCGAGCAAGAGGGGGTTCTGCTGGGCAAGCCAGAGTACGTAGCGGGTATGGCTGATGAGGTCACGGTGGATGAGGAGAACGCCATCGTCACCTACCATATCCCGGATGGGCTCAAGTTCGCCAATGGAGCCCCCTTGACGGCCAGCTCCTTCAAGAAGAACTACGAGATGGCCTTCCTGGCGCCCACTAGCTATGCACCCGTGCTCTTCCCGTTCATGGGACTGGGGAGCTATGAGGACGTGGTTCTGGTAGATGAGAACACGCTGGAGTTCCACTTGGAGCAGCTCACGCCCTTGACTATGGCCATCATGGCCTTCAGTCCTCTTGGCGCGATCGACGAGTTGACGCTCGAGGAGCACGGCACAGCAGACGACGAGTATGCTATGGAGTGGATGCGTACCAACGCCAACTCCAGCGGGCCCTACACGATCACCGAGTGGGAGCCTGGGGTGCAGTACGTGTTCGAGCCCAACCCCAACTATTGGCAGGGCGAAGACTACTTCGAGAACTCCAAGGTCATCGTCCGGGTGGTACCCTCCCCCGAGGATAGGGAACTACTCTTGAAGCAAGGCGACATTGACCTGGCTTTGGGTCTGCCCTACAAGGACGTCGAGGATCTACAGGCCGATCCCAACGTTAAGGTGTACGACATAGAGTACACCCGACTCTACTACCTGGGGATGAACAATAACCTGCCGCCTTTCGACAACAAGGATCTACGGCAGGCCATTTCCTACGCCATCCCATACGACACGCTCATCGACGAGGTGTTCTACGGGTATGCGCAGAAGGCCACCAGCCCCATCCCCATCGGCATGCCTACCCACACCGACGAGTTCTGGCCCTACGACACCGATCTCGACCTGGCCAGGCAGAAGTTGGAAGACGCAGGATATGCCGACGGTCTGGACGTGGAGTTGGCTGTGCGAATGTCGCTCCCCTGGGACGTTGAGGCTGCGACCTGGATTCAGTCGTCCTTGGCGGAGATCGGCGTGAACCTGACCATTAACAGGATGCCAGACGCGCAGTTCTTCGAGCAACTCAACGGTCATCAACTGCCGCTCTTCATCCACGACTGGTACTCCTGGGGTAACGATCCCTCGTACCAGTTGAGTTTCTTACTGAAGTGTGGTCAGTTCACCAACTACGCCGACTACTGCAACGAGCGGGTGGACGAACTCATCGAGACGACGGCGTGGTCCCTGGATTCTGACGTTAGGGAGGCTGGGATGCGGGAGGCGCAGGAGATCATCATCGATGACGCGCCTTGGGCCTTCCTCTATCAGCCCAACTGGATCGTAGCGGTCAACAAGGCCTTCTATGGATCCGCCATGCTGGATGATATGTGGCGCCGCTTTGCCCATATGGGAAAGATGGCGTAATAGCAGCCGGCGATCGCGGGGGCGTGGGGCCGCTCAGCGAGGCCCCACGCACCTACCCCTCTCGACTTCCGTGTATCGGACAGGGTCCGCGCATCGAGTTTCCAGTGTCAAAGGGAGTGGATTACGGTGTCGTTTCGTAGGTACATAGGACGCAGACTAGGCCTAGGTTTTGTGACGCTCCTTGGAGTGGTGGTGGCCGTGTTTCTTCTGACCTTCGTCCTCCCCGGCGATCTCGCCTCGCTGAAGCTCGGCCCCTATGCGACCGAGGAGGGCTTGGCTGCGATGAGAAAGGAGTTGGGCACCGACCAGCCAGTGCCTGTTCAGTTCGTCAACTATGTGGCCAGGCTCCTGAGGGGAGATATGGGCAAGAGCTGGGTGACCGGACAGCCCGTGCGCAAGGACCTGAGTCAGAGACTGCCGGCCACTATCGAGCTGGGTCTGGCGGCTCTTCTTCTCGCTCTGCTGGTAGGGCTCATTCTCGGGATCTTGGCCGCTGTCAAAAGGGACTCTCCTCTGGACCAGTTTGTTCGAGGCTATGCTATTCTAGGTGCATCGACAGCATCGTTCTGGCTTGGCTTGGTGATGATCTATGTCTTCTATTTCCGCTTTGACTGGGCCCCGGCTCCGCTGGGGAGGCTGGACGTGGGCATGGAAGCCCCGGCGGCAATAACGAAGTTGTATGTTGTGGACAGCATCCTTGCGGGGGAGTGGGCCATCTTGCGGAACAGCTTGGCCCATCTCGCCCTGCCGGCTCTCACTTTGGGCTTCATTGTCAGCGCTCCCATCACCAAGATTGTGCGGGCAGCCATGCTGGACGTGCTGCACTCAGACTTCATACGCACCGCTCGCGCTGTCGGAGTTCCCTCCGGGACGGTCATTCTCCGGGATGGCCTACGAAATGCTATGATACCCATCCTCACTACGATTGGCATAGTGTTTGGATATCTGATGGCAGGCAATGTGCTAGTGGAGCGGATCTTCGCCTGGCCTGGTATCGGACAATATGCCTGGCAGTCTTTGACCACGAAAGACTTCGATGCTCTGAGGGGTTTCATTCTGGTAGTGGCTATCATATACGTTCTGTTGAACCTGGTCATTGACTTGCTCTACAGCGTAGTAGATCCTCGCATACGGCTCGGGTAGTTCCATGGTTGTGCTATGACGACAGACTCTTTAGGTGATAGCAGCAGTTACAGGATCAGAGTGAGTACAGGAGGGCGCAAGGCGTGAGTGTTCGGACGTCAGCGGTGTCTGCGCATCCCTCCGCAACCTCTGCCAGACAGAGACTACGAGGCTTCTCGAAGGTGCTTGTTCAGCATCGCATGCTGCTCGTCGGCCTGGTCATGCTGATGGTGGTTGTAGTTGGGGCTGCGTTGGGACCGTACTTCCTGCCCCATGACCCGCTGAAGACCGCGCCTGAGGACAAGCTTCAGCCCCCTAGTGTTGCTCACGCCATGGGGACAGACAACTTCGGGCGGGACATACTAACGCGCGTGCTGTATGGCATCAGGCTGGACCTGCGCATTGCCTTCATGGTGGTGTTCACTGCCCTCACCTCTGGGATTCTGGTAGGCACCTTCTCTGGCTACTATGGGGGGGCGGTGGACGACGTCGTGATGCGCATCACTGACGTGATGATGGCCTTTCCGTCATTCGTGCTGGCTATGGCCATTACTGCCATGCTTGGTAACACCATACCCAATGTGGTGATAGCTATCGCCATCTCCTACGTGCCCTATTTCATCCGGCTGACACGGGGAGAGGTTCTGTCGGCGCGGGAGCTGGGATACGCGGAGGCTGCTCGCTGCGTGGGCAACCCTGAGTGGCGAATCATGTATGTCCACCTGCTGCCCAACTGCCTCACCCCTGCCTTGGTGCAGGCGAGCCTAGCCCTAGGCTGGGCGATTCTAGATGCTTCGGGTCTGGCGTTCCTCGGTCTCGGCGTCCGTCCGCCTACGCCCGAGGGGGGCGTGTTGGTTGGCGAAGGGGCGCAGTTCATCATTTCGGGTGAGTGGTGGATCTCGGTCTTCCCCGGCGCTGTAATAGTGCTCATGGCCTTCGCTTTCAATCTGATTGGCGACAGCCTGCGAGACATCACTGCGCGGGAGGAACTCTGACGGTGGACGAGCGGGCTACCCTGCTGCGCATCGATCATCTGACGGTCTCGTTCCCTGGGCGAGACGGGCGTATCACCATCTTGGACGGTGTGGCCTTTGACGTGCTTGCGGGTCAGATCGTGGGGTTGGTGGGGGAGAGTGGTTCAGGCAAGACCATGACGTCCCTGGCTGTGATGGGCTTTCTCCCGCCCTCGGGGAGGGTAGAGAGCGGTGAAATCTGGTTCAAGGGCGACAACCTGGTGGGCTTCAGTGAGGAACGGATGAGCGAGGTACGCGGCAAGCAGATTGCCATGATCTTTCAGGGCACGCGCAGCGCCTTGAACCCCTTGATGCGAGTGGGTGATCAGGTTGCTCGGGTCTATCGGGTTCAGCGAGGGTCGAAGGCTGGCGAGGCCAAGGCGGAGGCGGTACGGGCCCTGAGTCGCATGGGTATCCCAGATGCCGAGCGCAGGGCACGGGCCTATCCGCATCAGTTGAGCAGAGGTATGTGCCAGCGGGTCCTGGTCGCCATGATGGTGGCCTGCGAGCCAGCGTTGCTCATCGCTGACGAACCCACCACCGGCTTGGACGTCACCATTCAGGCCCAGATCTTCGAGTTGATCAAGGAGGTCCAACAGGCCACCCAAGCGTCGATCCTGCTGATCACGCATGACCTTGGCGTGGTCGCAGAGACCTGCGAACGAGTGGTCGTCATGTATGCTGGACAGGTGATGGAAGCGGCGGACGTGAATTCTCTCTTTGCCAATCCTACGCATCCCTACACGCGGAGGCTGCTCCAATCTGTGCTGCGGGTTGACAAGACCGTGGAGATGCCCAAGGTTGATGGGGGCTTCAGTGAAGATGTGACCTACGCCATCAGGGGTTGTCGCTTTGCTTCTCGCTGTCCCCGCGTCCTGCCGCGCTGTTGGGAGGAGCAACCCTCCAGGGAAGAAGTCGAGCCTGATCATTGGGTGAGGTGTTTCGACCTCTGAGGGGCACGTGTATGAGCGCTGAGAATCAGTCACCCTTGCTACAGGTAGACGAATTGGTCAAGGTCTTCCGCGAAGGACGCTTGGTTGTCCACGCAGTCAATGGGGTGTCATTTGAAATCTATGCTGGGGAAGCGGTAGGTCTAGTAGGAGAGAGCGGCTGCGGTAAGACGACGGTGGCGCGTTCCATCCTCCGCCTCACCGAACCGACCTCCGGCCACGTGTACTTCGATGGGACGGACTTGACGGAGCTATCCCGTGCCCAGATGCGCGCTCAGCGCCGGCACCTGCAGATGGTCTTTCAGGATCCCGACACCTCTCTCAACCCCCGGTTCACTGTCCGGCGCACTCTGGCCGAGCCCGTGAGGCTTCATAAACTGGACGCCGAGGACGGAGTGGAGCAACGATTGCTGGAGACTATGGTTCGGGTCAATCTTGATCCGGATTTCTTGTACCGATACCCTCACCAACTCAGCGAAGGGCAGAGACAGCGCGTCGGTGTCGCGCGAGCAATCATTACGGAACCCAAGTTCGTAGCCCTAGATGAGCCCACTTCCGCCCTTGACATGTCCGTTCGTATCCATATGATTGCACTGCTGCGGAGGTTGCAGGAAGAGCTAGGGATGACGTATATCTTCATCTCCCACGATCTGAGCGCCGTGCGCGCTCTGTGCAATCGGGTGATGGTGATGTATCTGGGAACGATCGTCGAGTCGGGACCGACAGATGAGATCTTCGATAGGCCGCTCCATGACTACACCAGAGCCCTTCTCTCTGCCATCCCCATCCCGGATCCTCAGCTGAAGCGAAGGCGCATTCTGTTGAAGGGTGAGCCCCCAAGCTTGTTCGAGCTCCCATCTGGCTGTGTCTTTCACGACCGTTGTCGGGCGGGTCAACCTGAGTGCCGAGATAGTAAACCGCTCCTTCGCGATGCGGGAGGTGGACATCTGGTGGCTTGTGATAGATTCTAGTCCAGGGCGCACAATGGTCCATGCGGTGACCTACCCCTACAGGGACATCCAGTTGCATTGAGGAGGAACTGGTCGTGATGATTGAGAAAGCAGGCGGGCAAAGCAAGGGCACATATCTGGAAGGCAAGGTTGCTCTGGTCACAGGGGCATCAAGGAACCTGGGCCCGGTCGTCGTCCGTGAGCTGGCGTCTGAGGGAGCCGCCATAGCTCTCAACTGTCTTCCTGCAGACGAGGGGGAGGGGAGGCACGTGGCTGAGGAGTTGGCGGCCAAAGGGCATGAAATCGATGTGTATCCGGCTGATGTCTCTCAGAGGGCTGAAGTGAGAGAGATGGGAGAGGGGATTCTTGATCGCTTCGGCCACATAGACATCCTAGTGCACTGTGCGGGCCCTTGGTGTGATACCCCTTTCGTGGAGCTGCCTGAAGCAGATTGGGAGCTTGTCATGGACACCAATCTCAAAGGTGCCTATCTCACCACCCAGATAGCCGCCCCCAGTATGAAAGGGCGCGGCTGGGGGCGCATTGTGGTCATCTCCGCAGGCTCGGCGTTCATCCGCACTCACTCCGTCTACGGTTTGGCCAAGGCAGCGATAATCCATTTCGTCGAATCCTTGGCGGTGCAGGTGGCCCCCGAAGTGACGGTCAACGCTATCGCCCCTGGGCAGATTGCCGAGACTACCGAGATTTTCGATATAGACCCCACCTTCGTTGAACGGGCCATCAACTATACTCCTCTGAGACGCCTGGTCAGCCGGAACGAGATCGCGCAGATGATCCTGTTGATTTGCACGTCGCCTGCTATGAGTTCGATCACGGGTCACACCTTCGTCATGGACGGTGGTTGGTCGCTACACAAGTTCTAGGCAGTGATGACGGAAGGACCCACAGGTATGTTGGGTGGGTATCTAACGGTTGTCGTTTGACACGGGAGAGGCATGCTGCGAGCACCAAGTAGTATAGCGAGGAACATGAGGCGCTCAGGCATCAGAGAGATCATGGATCTCGCGCAAGGAATGCCCGATGTGATCCACCTTGAAGTGGGGGAACCTGGGTTTGCCACTCCGCAGTACATAGTCCAAGCCGCCCAGAGAGCTATCGACGACGGTTTCACCAAGTACACGCCTAATGCAGGATTACCGTCGCTGCGCGAGCGGATAGCCTCGAAGCTCGCGACGGTGAACGGCCTGGAAGTGGGGATGGAGAATGTCGTGGTTACCACGGGCGCCGTAGGTGGGCTGGCTACCGCTTTGATGGCTATCGTGGAGCCGGGAGAAGAAGTGCTCATCCCTGACCCTGCGTGGCCCAATTTCGAGATGATGGTTACATGCTTGCGCGCGGTTTCGAGGTTCTATCCACTATCCCAGGAGAACGGTTTCTGGCCCGAGGTCGATGTCTTGGAGGATCTAGTCACAAATAGATGTAAGGCCATAATCATGAACAGCCCCTCCAACCCTACTGGCGCTGTCTTCGCGGCGGAGCAGGTTGAAGCTTTGGTCGACTTCGCAGCCCGTCACGAGCTCTACCTCCTAGCTGACGAGGTGTATGAGCAGCTCGTTTTCGAGGCCGAACACGTCAGTCCTGGCAGGTTCGACCCTGACGGGCGGGTAGTGGGAGTGCACAGTTTCTCCAAGACGTATGCCATGACTGGCTGGCGAGTTGGCTATGCAGTTGCCTCTCGCCCAATCGCTGAACTCGTAGCGAAGCTGCAGGAACCATTCTTCTCGTGTGCTTCATCGGTGTCTCAAAAGGCGGCAGAAGCGGCCTTGATGGGTCCCCAAGACTGTGTGGCGGAGATGTGCCAAGAATACCAGGAGCATCGAGATCTGGCCGGAAAACTGCTAACCGATGCCGGCCTGGCATTTGTCAAGCCTGAAGGGGCTTTCTACACCTGGGTTGACGTCTCGCCCTTCGGTCTCGATTCCTATACTCTTGCTCGAAGGCTCCTTCAGGAAGCAAGAGTTGCTCTGGCGCCGGGGCGCACCTTTGGCCCGAGCGGCGACGCGTACGTCAGAATATCTCTTGCCCCCACAGCAGCGGACATCCGAGAAGGACTCACTAGGTTGGCTTCATTCACGGAGAAGCTGTGGTGAAGAAATGCGGGCTGGGGGCATGGAGGGGCGCACGAAGTCGGCGACGCGAGGCCGAATCGCGATGCCATCGAGCCACTGAGTTGGCTTCAAGGCTTTGGATCTCGGAGGATGCGTAGGTGCAATACGATGTTGTGACTTTGGGCGAGACCATGATTCGTCTGTCGCCTCCATTCAATGAGAGGATCGAGCAAGCCGAGCGTCTTTACCTCAGGGTCGGGGGGGCAGAGTCCAATCTGGCCGTGGCTCTGGCCAGGTTGGGCCTCAAGACAGCTTGGGTGTCCAGGCTGGTTGATAATGCCCTCGGACGAAGGATTGTCAGCGAGATAAGAGCGCACGGGGTTGATACGTCTCACGTCATCTGGACTGAAGAGGGCAGGGTTGGGACTTATTTCATCGAACACGGAAGGACGCCGCGTCGCATCCAGGTGCTCTACGATCGTGCCGGATCCGCAATCACCGATCTGAGACCTGAAGAGGTGAATTGGAAACTTCTGTCTCAGACCAGAATGATCCACCTCACGGGGATCACGGTGGCCCTCAGTGAGAGCTGTGCGCAGGTTGTGGATTTGCTGATTAATCGAGCCCGCGAGGGTAACGTCAAGGTGTCTTTTGACGTGAACTACCGCAGTAAGTTGTGGCCGCCTGATGTGGCATCTGAGAGGCTGAAGCCCCTTTGTGGCAGGAGTGACATTCTGTTCATCGGATCACACGACGCGGAGACACTGTTCGGGTGCGAGGCCCGGGCAGACGAGTTGGTGGATGTACTTGGCAGCACGTTTCCGACGGAGACGATAGTGGTGACCATGGGCCTTGAGGGAGCTATCTGTATCCACCAGGGCGAGATCTACAGTGAGCCAACGCTTCCAGGTGTCGAAGTGGACAGAGTGGGAGTTGGCGACGCCTTTGCAGCTGGCTTCCTGTATGGCCATCTGGAAGGCAAGGATTGGCCGCTCTGCTTGAGGTACGGACACGCCCTGGCAGCCATCAAGTACTCTATGCCAGGAGACTTGGCTGTCACGGACCGCAAGGAGCTAGACGAGCTTGTCGCAGGCGGAGATCAGGCTGACATCGAGAGGTAGCGACCACTCGCCCCTGAGGTTCTAGCCTTCAAGCGATGTGCATCATCAGGGCGTAGCCGTCGGAGCCGAAGGTAGAGTTAGGCATCGCGGTTCAGCGGTTTTCCTTTTTACCTCGTCCAAGAGATAACCCTCTCCTGGACCCCGTTGTACTGGAGAACCAGTTGCTCGGTGACTTCTCCCAGTATCCTCCTCTGATCGCTGCCATCGGCGTCCGTGACATAGAACTCCCACTTGCCGCCACGGTCTGAGAGGAACACGAGTTGCTCGCCATCCGGACTCCACGCTGGCGATACGTTGTGAGGTCGCCTCTCGAGCAACGGAGAGCTTCGCGTCAAGGGCTGTCGGCCACTGCCATCAGCGTTCATAACGTAGATCTCCCAATGGTCATGCTGCCAGTGGTGGAAGGCTATACGGGTGCCGTCGGGAGAGGCGACGGGAAATTGATCGTGCACGTTGTCGGAGAACGGTCGGTTGTTGGGCCCCTCGACGGTGGTCAGGCTCAGGCCGTGGTCTCCATCGTAGACTAGCCACTCTCCATCTCCGGACCAGGTGGGTGAGAAAGCGAAACGATCGCAGTAGGGCTGATGCAGGTAGCCATCAGCTACGTCCACCACCCCGAGGTGCCACTCCTGCTGAAGCATAGGAGGGACGAGCGTGAAACAACCGTACCCTTCGAGGCATTCTTTCCAAGGCGCCGTCCAGCCTTCCGTCTCGAAGTAGAAGGCTATCTGGCTGCCGTCAGGAGACCAAACGGGGCTGCGCGCCACATTGGAGCTGAACACGAGGATTTCGTCGCCACCGTCGGCGTTCATGACATAGATACCCCACGGAGTTGTCCACCTGGCCAAGGCAATCTTGCTGCCATCGGGCGACCATGCAGGGTCCATGCCCTGGGTCAGGTGGTTGAGATTGCCACCATCGGCGTCCACGACGTATATATCGCCTCCGCTTGCTACCTGGAAGACGAAACGGCCTTCAAGGTCAAGGGTGTCGGGTGGGTTGGGGCTCGGCACCGGCGGCTCAGGGGCCGGCGTGGGCGTGGCCACCGGAGTGCTGGTCGGTGGCACAGCAGTAGGCGTCGGTGTATCGGTTGTAGTAGCCGTTGGCGCCTTGGTCTCGGTTGGCTCGAATGTCGGCGACGCTGTAGAGGTGGTGCGTAGTATGGAGGTGTCCGAAGGCCGGGCCACCGACGGAGCTACCACCGCAGGCGTTGGCCCCCCGGTTCCCCCGACGTCACATCCCGCCAACAGGAGAGCTGCCGTGGCAAGGCCTAGTATGGTGAGCGCCTTTCTCGTGTCCACAGTCCTTTCCTTTCCATAGACAGCGGCGATGCCAGCCCGGGAGGCACTGGCTCACTCGGTGGCGATTTCCACTTCCGCGCTCATCCCCAGACGCAGGCCTTCGGGCTGTTCATTCAGGTCCAAGACCACGGTGTAGACGATGTCGCCGCCCACCGTAGATGCCAAGGGCGAGATGTGCGCCACACGGCCCGGAACGTCCACGCCCAGGGCCTCCACGTAGATGGTGGTCTCTTGGCCGATTCTCACCCTGTCCACGTCTCTCTCGCTCAGATCGGTGGTCTCCACCTGGAGCTGGGAGAGATCGCCCAGGGTGAGCACCACCTGGCCGGGCATCACGACCTGGCCCGGGCCCACCTGGACGTCGGCTACTGTGCCTGCAAATGCGGCGGTCAGCGTGGCCTGGTTAAGGGTGGCGCGGGCGGTGTCCAGCGCGGCCTCGGCCTGGGCCACTGCCGCCTGGGCGATGGCCAGTTGGCCAGGGGTGGCCCCCGCGCGGAGTTTGTCCACCTGGGCGATGGCGCTCTTCACGTTCCGCCAGGCCGCCTCCAGGTCTTCTGGCAGCGCGCCTCTAGTGACCAGCTCGTAGCTGGCCAGCGCGCTCTCGTAGTCCAGAGTGGCCAACTGGAGGGCCAGGGTCTGGGGCATCTCCGTCACCTCTTCCACCCAGGCTATGGCGTCGTAGGCGGCTTGAGCCTGAACCAGGGCGGCCTCGGCCTTCCTGAGGGCGGCCAGGGCGATCCGCCGTTCTTCGTCGCTGGGACCCGCTTCCAGCTTGTGATACTGGGCGAGCGCATTGGCGTAGGCAGCCTCGGCTGTGGCCAGATCCTCTGGCCGGGGGCCGGCCTCCAGCTCCGCGAGCTGAGCTCTCGCGGCCTCTAGAGCGGCCTCGGCCTGAGCCACCCCAGCCCGGAGGGTGGAGGACTCCAGCGAGATGAGGGTATCACCTTCCACTACTTCGTCTCCCAGACTCACCTCCACCGTTTCTACCTGGCCGGCCATGGCGAAGCCCATTTGGGCTGCCTGCTCGGCCACCACCTCTCCCGAGGCAGACACGGTAGGACCGCCCGAGCCGCTTGATGGCCAAGGTGGAGTTGTGTCCGGCGGAGGTGCCACGGGCGTGGGCGAGGGCCCGGATGCCGGGCCACAGCCCACGGCGAGAACCATAAGCAGCGACAGTAGCAACAGGACTATTCCCCACCACTTACGAACCATCTCGAGTCTCCTTCCCATTGTCTATCTTCCGAGACGCGACCGTCCCGCAGCTCCACCACGCGCCGGGCGAAGGGAACCACACGCGGGTCGTGAGTGGCGCAAACGAAG